>NZ_MSIE01000016.1 GCF_001921205.1 Actinophytocola xanthii
ACCAGCCAACGCCTCACCAAATAAGTTCAGGAACAGGCTCTGAGGGAACGGGGTGCCGCCCTCTCCCCGTTCCCTCGGTCGACCACTTAGCTCGTCGCCGCGGCGAACTGGGCGTTGTACAGCCGGCGGTAGGCGCCCTCGCGTTCCAGCAGCTGGTCGTGTGTGCCCTGTTCGACGATCCGGCCCTCCTCCATCACCAGGATCAGGTCCGCGTCCCTGATCGTCGACAGCCGGTGGGCGATGACGAAGCTCGTCCGCGAGGAGCGGAGTGCGGCCATCGCGTGCTGGACCAGCGACTCGGTCCGGGTGTCGACAGAGCTGGTGGCCTCGTCGAGGATCAGCAGGGACGGGCTCGCCAGGAACGCCCTGGCGATCGTCAGCAGCTGCTTCTGGCCGGCGCTGACGTTCGTCCCCTCCTCGTCGATCACCGTGTCGTAGCCGTCGGGCAGGGACCGCACGAACGGGTCGACGAACGTCGCCCTCGCCGCGGCGAGGATCTCCTCCTCGGTGGCCTCGGGGCGGCCGTAGGCGATGTTGTCCCGGATCGTCCCGCCGAACAGCCAGGTGTCCTGGAGCACCATCCCCACCTGGGAACGCAGGTCCTCGCGGCGCATCGAGCGGACGTCGACGCCGTCCAGCGTGATCCGGCCCCCGTCGAGCTCGTAGAACCGCAGGATCAGGTTGACCAGCGTCGTCTTGCCGGCGCCGGTCGGGCCGACGATCGCGACCGTCTGGCCGGGCTCGGCCACCAGCGACAGGTCCTCGATCAGCGGCTGGTCCTCCCGGTAGGAGAAGCTCACGTGCTCGAACTCGACCCGGCCGCGGCGCTGGGCGGCCACCGCCGCCTCCCGCGGGTCGGGCTCCTGCTCCTCGGCGTCCAGCAGCTCGAACACCCGCTCGGCCGACGCCACCCCGGACTGCATCAGGTTCGCCATCGACGCCACCTGGGTCAGCGGCTGGGTGAACTGCCGCGAGTACTGGATGAACGCCTGCACCTCACCCAGCGTCATCGTCCCCGACGTGATCCTCAGGCCGCCGACCACGGCGACCACGACGTAGCTCAGGTTCGACAGGAACATCATCGCCGGCATGATCAGGCCGGAGATGAACTGCGCGCCGTGCGCCGACTCGAACAGCTCGTCGTTGCGGCGCCGGAACTCCGCCTCCGACTCCCGCTGCCGGCCGAACACCGTGACCAGCTGGTGGCCGGTGAACGCCTCCTCGATGTGCGCGTTGAGCGCGCCGGTCTGCCGCCACTGCGCGACGAACTTCTTCTGCGCCCGCTTACCGATGACCCCCGTGACCACCACCGACAGCGGGATCACCGCCAGCGCGATCAGCGCCAGCAGCGGCGAGATCGTCAGCATCATCACGACCACGCCCACCACGGTCAGCAACGAGGTGAGCAGCTGGCTCAACGTCTGCTGCAGGGTGGTCGAGATGTTGTCGATGTCGTTGGTCACCCGGGACAGCAGCTCCCCGCGCGGCTGGCGGTCGAAGTAGCGCAGCGGCAGCCGGTGCAGCTTGGCCTCGACGTCCTCGCGCAGCCGGTACACCACGCGCTGCACCACGTCGTTGAGCAGCCGCCCCTGGACCCAACCGAACAACGACGACGCCAGGTACAGCCCCAGTACCCAGGTCAGCACGCCGGCCAGCGCCGAGAAGTCGATACCCGCGCCGGGGACGTCCCGCATCCGCGCGAGCACGCCGCCGAAGATGATGTCCGTGGCGTGCCCGAGCACCTTGGGACCCGCCACGGCAAACGCCACGCTGGCCACGCAGAGCAGGACGACCACGGCGAGCGCGACCCGCTCCGGGTGCAACCGCGCGGCAAGGCGCTTGGCCGACGGCCCGAAGTTCTTCGGCTTCTCCACCGGCATGCCCATCCCGGGCATTCCCCGCCCGCCGACGGGGGGCCGCGGACGGGCCTGGGTTGTCGTGCTCATGACAGTTCCGCCTCCCCGGATTCTTCCCTGTTGGTGGGCTTGGGTAGGAAGCGCTCGGTTTGGGCACGTACTTGCGGCTGGGTTGCGTCACGGTCCCCTGAGCTCACGGTTCTGGAGGTTGACAGAAGGTGTCTCATGCGACCTGCTCCGGGGTGAGCTGGGACTCGACGATCTCGACGTAGGTCGGACACGTGTCGAGCAGTTGGCGGTGGGTTCCGATGCCGACGACCGAGCCGTTGTCCAGCACGACGATCTGGTCGGCGTCGAGGATGGTCGTGATCCGCTGGGCGACGACGAGCACCGCGGCGTCGCGGGTGTGCGGGCGCAGCGCCGCCCTCAGCTGCGCGTCGGTCTCGACGTCGAGCGCGGAGAAGGCGTCGTCGAACAGGTAGATCTCCGGCCGGCGGACCAGCGCGCGGGCGATCGCGAGCCGCTGCCGCTGGCCGCCGGAGACATTGGTGCCGCCCTGCGCGATCGCGGCGTCCAGCCCGTCGGGCATCCGCTCGACGAAGTCCCTGGCCTGTGCGATCTCCAGCGCCTGCCACAGCTCCTCGTCGGTGGCGTCCGGGTTGCCGTAGCGCAGGTTGCTCGCGACGGTCCCGGTGAACAGGTATGCCCGCTGCGGCACCAGGCCGATCCGGGTGCGCAGCACCTCCTCGTCGAGCTCCCGGACGTCGACGCCGTCGACCAGGACGCTGCCGTCGGTGGCGTCGATGAGCCGCGGGATCAGCGAGAGCAGCGTCGACTTGCCGGCACCGGTGCTGCCGATGATCGCCGTGGTCTGGCCGGCGCCGGCCCGGAAGGAGATGTCGCGCAGGACGGGGCTCGCGGCGCCGGGATACCGGAACTCGACACCGCGCAGCTCGACCTCAGCCCGCCGGGCCAGCTCGCGCACCGGCTCCAGCGGCGGCCGGACCGAGGACTCGGTGTCCAGCACCTCGTTGATCCGCTCGGCGCAGACGGCGGCACGCGGGATCATCATCGAGATGAACGTCGCCATCATCACCGACATGAGGATCTGCAGCAGGTAGTTGAGGAACGCGGTCAGCGCCCCGACCTGCATCTCGCCCGCCTCGACGCGGTAGGCGCCGAACCAGAGAACGGCGATGCCGGAGCCGTTCAGGATGAGCATCACCGTCGGGAAGACCATCGCCTGGAGCCGGCCGACCCGCAGGGCTGTGTCGGTGAGCGCCGCGTTGGCGTCGGCGAACCGGCGGGTCTCGGCCCGCTCCCGGACGAACGCGCGGACCACGCGGATACCGGACAGCTGCTCGCGCAGCACCCGGTTCACCACGTCGATCCGGTCCTGCATGGCGCGGAACTGCGGCACCATCCGCCGGATGATCAGTCCGATGCAGACGATCAGCAGCGGCACGCAGACCAGCAGCAGCCAGGACAGCCCGACGTCCTCCTGCAACGCCATCACCACCCCGGCGACGCACATGATCGGCGCGGTGACGAACATCGTGCAGAGCATGGCCACCAACAGCTGCACCTGCTGGACGTCGTTGGTACTGCGCGTGATCAGCGACGGCGGCCCGAACCCGGCGACCTCCCGCGCCGAGAACCGCCCGACCCGGTGGAAGACCGCGGCCCGCACGTCCCGCCCGAACGCCATCGCGACGCGGGCTCCGAAGTAGACGGCGATGACCGAGCAGACGATCTGCACGAGCGTGACGACGAGCATCCACCCGCCGGTCGAGACGATGTAGTCGGTGTCCCCGGTCGCGATCCCCCGGTCGATGATGTCGGCGTTGAGGCTGGGCAGGTAGAGCGAGGCGATCGTCCCGACCAGCTGCAGCACGAGCACGGCGGCGAGCTCCCGCCGGTAGGGCCGCAGGTGGGTACGGAGCAGACGGCTCAGCAAGGATCCCCCTACAGAAGAAACGATGCGTATCTTGTGAGAGCCACGGTAGGCTAGTCACATAAGAAACGCAACGTACTTTAAAGGGGGCAGGGTTGGGTGAGTCCAAGCCCCGACGTCGCGGTGAGCAGCTGGAGCGGGCGATCCTCGAGGCGGCCTGGGAGGAGCTCAACGAGGTGGGCTACGCGGGGGTGACCATCGAGGCGGTCGCCGCGCGGGCCGGCACGAGCAAGCCGGTGATCTACCGGCGCTGGGCGAACCGGGCGGAGCTGGTGCTGGCCGCGTGGGGGCGGCAGAGCCCCATGCGCCCCGACTTCAAGGACACCGGGACGCTCCGCGGCGACCTGATGGCGTTGTTCGGCGCGATCGCCCACCGAGCGGACCGAATGATGGGCTCGATGATCGCCGGCGTGATGGGCGAGACGTTCCGCCATCCCGAGATGGCCGCCTTGCTGCAGGAACGCCTCAAGTCCCCGCCGATGGTGCAGGTCATCCAGAAGATCATCGACCGCGCGGTGGCCCGCGGCGAGCTGGCACCGGTCACCGTCTCCCCCCGGGCGGGCCGGGTCCCCCTCGACCTCATCCGCAACGAGTCCATGCTCTGCCGCACCCCGGTCCCCGACTCCACCATCGCCGAGCTCGTCGACGAGGTCTACCTCCCCCTGCTTCGCGGCCTCCAGCCGAACAACTAGCGCCTGTCACGTGATGGTGGTGCGATCAGAACCAGGCCGTCTCGTCGGAGTCGGCTTCGAGGTTCGCCAGGCGTTCGCGTACCTCCGCGCTGGCCGGGCTCCCCGACGTGGCGAGCAGCTCCACGGCCCGCCGGTAGGCGTCGCGCGCGGACTCCGCCTCCCCCGCCGTGCGGTGCAGCTCCGCGGTGACCCACCAGATGTCCGCGGCACCCAGTACCGAGCCGACGGCCCGCATCAGGGCTGACGCAGCCTGGAGGAGGGGCAGCGCGCTCCCGGTGCGACCGGTCATGGCCTCGGCCCTGGCGAGCACGGTGTAGCACCGGGCGAGGTTGTAAGGATCGGGAACGTCCAGACCCCCCAGGTAGGCGCTCGCCGTCCGGGCGTGCCGCACGGCGTCCTCGGGGCGGCCGGCCGCGATCGACGCCCGCGCGAGGCTGACCAGCACCAAGCCGACGTTGCGGGACTGGTCGAGCGTTCGGTAAAGCGCCAACGCGCGGCCGAAGCGGTCGATGGCCAGGTCGACCCGACCCTGTTCGAGGTGGACGAAGCCGGTCCGTTCGATCGAGCTCGCGACCCGGACGGGGCGACCGAGCTCCTCCCAGAACCGGGCCGCACCGGCCATGTGCTCCAGCGCCTCGCCGTAACGGCGGACCGCGTTGAGCGCGAGCCCCAGCCGGTCCTCCGACTCGGCCTCCATCTCCCGGTCCCCACACCGGCGTGCGGCATCGAGTGCGAGCTCGTCGACCGCCAGCCAGTCCTGGTGGTGCCCGCAGGTCAGGAAGAGACCCCACATGGCGTCGGCAATCCGCCAGGCCACCGCCGGGGTCCCGACGACCGCCTGTCGAGCGACGGCGTGGAGAACCCGCCGTTCCCGCACCAGCCACCGCAGGGCGGCGAGGTGATCGGCGAACACCGGCGGTTCGAGTGGAACGTGCTCGACCCGCGGCCGGGTGCGGCGCCGGTGGGGGGTGAGCACCGCGTCGGCGGCAGCCGCCGTGTACAGGTACCAGTCCGCCAACCGCCGTGTCGCGAGGTGGCGCTCCACGTGCGACTCCTCCGTCTCGGCCCGCTCTCGAGCATGCAGCAGGACCAGGTCGAGCAACCGGAAGCGCCCGGTCTGCCGCTCCTGCAGGAGGTCCGCGCCCAGCAACTCTTCGAGGCGCTCCTCCGCTTCGGCCGCCCGGGACTGGATGAGCGCGGCCGCCGCCTCGGCGTCGAAGTCCGGGCCCGGGTGGAGACCGAGAAGCCGGTACAGGCGTGCGGCCCCTGGTGAGAGCTCCCTGTAGGCCCGATCGAACACGGCTCGCACCGACGGTTCGGCGCCGAGGGCGAGCCGGTCCAACCTCCGCCTCTCGTCGAGCAGGTCGGCCACTGCCTGCTGAACGGTCCACTGCCGACGGTGGGCGAGCCTCCCGGCGGCGACGACGAGGGCGACGGGGAGGCCGCCGCACAGCTCCACCAGGCGCGCCAAGGCATCAGGCTCGGCGGCGACGCGTGACCGACCGACCAGAACGGACATCAGGTGGACGCCGGTTTCGGCGGACAGGGGTCCGAGCTCGATCAGCTGTGCGCCCTCCACGGTCAACGCGTCCAGTCTCGAGCTGCCGGTGACGACGGTCGTGGTCGTCGATGGCGAGGGCAACAACGCACGTACCTGCCCGAGTGAACCAGCGTGGTCCAGCACGACCAGAATCCTCCGTCCGGAGGTCACCGTGCGGAACAGGTCGGCCTGCTCGGCGGGATCGGCCGGAAGGGTGACGTCCGGCACGCCGAGTGCTCGCAGGAACCGGCGCAGGACCTGTCCGGGAGGAACGGGTGCGAGTGGACCACCCAGGTCCGCGTACAGGCAGCCGTCGACGAACCGGTCCTTCGCCCGGTTCGCCCACCGTACGGCCAGAGCGCTCTTGCCCACTCCTGGCGGCCCGACGACGAGGACGAGGCCAGGTGCTGCCCGGTCGAGAGCGTCCAGCTCGCGCTCGCGGCCGGCGAAGACGCCGAGCGACGGCGGAACCTGATGTGGACAGTCCTGTTCGGACTCACGCGCACCCGCCGTCGGCGCCGGAGGAGGTACCACGCCGGACGGCCGGTACATCCACGCTCGGATCCTGGCTTTCTTGGCCTCCAACGACACGGGGTGGTAGTCGACCGGGTCGAGGTTGCGGTACCGGTGCCTGACGGTCCCCTCGTAGATCGTGTCGGAGACGACGACGGCCAGGTCGACCGGCGACTCGCGGAGGGAGGCACGAAGCTCGTCGGCGTCTGCCATACGGCAGGCCGTGATCAGGTCGGTCCCGGACAGGCCGTACCGGTCGGTGGACACCTCGCCCGCGTGGACAGCCAACCGCAGGCGGAACCGCTCACCGACCCGCGCGCTCCGGTTGTGCTCGGCCAGGGCCGCCGAAAGGCACGAGAGCAGCGGGTCCAGCAGTAAGACCTTGGGTACCAATGGTGATACGAGCACGATCGCGCCGTCGCCGCGGTCCTCGTGGTGACACGACTGCCAGGGGATGCCCGCACCGGCGAGGCTCTCGTGGAGCAGGGCGTAGAAACGCTCGCGAAGGACGGTTCTGGAGCTGTCGTCGCGATGCCGGTCCGAGAAGCCCTCGATGTCGAGGACCAGCATCGACCGGTGTGTGGGGAAGACCTCTGTCCGATGGCTCGGCTCGGCGGACGACGGGCTGGTGCGCATGTCAGTCCCCATCCACGAGCCGAGGAACCGGAACCTGGGGCCAGGCAGTGGCTTCCTCCGGTTCGGGCAGCTCCAGCAACCGGTACAGGCACTGGCGGAGGACCTCGGCGGACTGGCCGCGCATCGCCGCGACTCGCCGGCGCGCGACCCGCCACTGCGCGGGCTGTGCGTGGACGGCCGCCTGGAGCTGCGTGAGGAGCGGCACGTCGGCCACGAGCCGTGGGCTCACCGCCGCCAGCTCGGCCACCACCGAGGAACTGTCCACGTCGGTCCCGCCGAACGGGCTGAACAGCACGGGCACGCGAGTCGCGGCCGCATACGCCGCGAGCGAACCGTGGTCGGCGACCAGCAGATCCGCGGCGGCGACGAGCCCACGCCAGTCCTCACCGACGTCGATGAGGTCCACGCCGACGGCACGGACCTCGCGCATCCAGTTCCGGACCTGACGGGTGCCGTGCTCGGCCCAGACCGCGGGGTGGAGCGTCGCGATCACCCGGTGGTTCGCCGGCAGCTCCGCCGTCAGCCGCAGCAGCACGTCGCGCTGGGTGGCGATCAGCGAGTGCCGTCCCCACGTCGAGGCGACGGCGACCAGTACCTGAGCGGGCCGGACACCCAGGCCGGTGCGGTAGTGCTCGCGCCGGGAGGCGGATGCCAGCAGCCGGTCGAGGCACGGATCGCCGGTGACCAGTGCGTAGGGCACGGACTCCGGGCACTGCCGGGCAAGGGTCGTGATGTGGTCGGGGTGGGGTACCACCAGGGCGTCGAAGATCGGTCCGCCGACGGCGTCGAGGAGCGACTCCCGGTCCAGGCCGTAGACCGGGCGGGCGTCGGCGTCGCCGGGCCAGGCCCAGGCGGGCCAGAGCTTGGTGAAACCAGCGCCGTGCGGGGCGGAGAACCGCTTCTTGGCGGGCACCTCGCCCATCCGGTGGAGGCTCGCGGACACCGTGAGGTCGAACGATCCCTGCACCGCCTCCTGCCAGGGCAGCGTCCGAACCTCGAGCTCGGCCAGGCACTTCCCGACGCCGTCGCCGAGCCGGTCCGGCACCTGGGTGTACAGGATCTGTAGCCGCGGGTCGCCCTCGACGAGCATGACGTGGTCTTCCAGGCGCATCAGGCTGGTGATCGTGTGGACCCCGACGAGCACGGTGCGCTGGTAGGTCCAGGTGGCCCACCGGCGGGCCGTGCTGTCACGTTGTCCGGTGGCATCAGGGCTCGGCTCTCCACTTTGCATGATCGAAGTCCTCTTTCCGGACAGGCAGCAGCAGACGAAATTTCTCAGATTTCTCCGATCCGGGTACGATAGGCCCCAAGATCTGCAATGCATCGTAATTCGCTGTTGTCACCAGGGACAACGATCTATCGCCGACAATATTCTGATGCCGCCGACAGATCGGATCAGATCTGCGCCGCCTTCAACCTGAGAAATTTCTTGGTTGTTTCTCCCGGCGCTTACTTCACTTTTTCCGCGCCGAGGCTTCAACTTCAAGCCCGAACGCGAGTGCACCCCGCGCTCCGGCCCCTGCGCCCAGTTCGGAGGCGACCACCGTGGTCGGCTCGTTCTCCACGCGAAACACTCCGGGAACGGTGTGTCGACGCATGGACTCGCGAAGGACGTCGAGCAGAAGATCAGCTGCCCCACCCAACTCGCCGCCCACCACCACGGTCTCCGGGTCCCACAGGGTGCACACGGTGGCCAGCGCGAGGCCGATCGTTCGTGCGGCGTCCTCCAGTACGCGACGGCACACCGGATCGCCGCTCTTGGCCCGCTCGACCACACGGTCCAGGGTCGTGGGCAGATCAAGTCGGTAGCCGGAGTAGGCCTGCCTGACCTGTTCGAGAATTCGCGCGCCTCCGGCAACTGTTTCCAGGCATCCCCGGTTGCCGCACCGACACACCCGACCCTCGGCCTCCATCGTCAGATGGCCGATCTCGCCCGCGATGCCGTGCCGTCCGCGGAAAATGAGCCCTCTTACGACGAGACCTGCACCGATCCCGGTCGACGCCTTGACGTACAGCATCGTCTCGTGGTTTCGACCCGCGCCGTAGACGTATTCTCCGTATGCCGCCAGGTTGGCCTCGTTGTCCACGATCACGGGCGTGTCCGGAAACTCGTCATACAAGAATAGCCGCAGGTCACCGCCGACATCCCAGCCGAGAGAGGACGAGACCTGGGTCAACCTGGCCGTCCGGGGGTCGACGGCGGCGGGGATCCCGACACCGACGGAGACGATGAGATCGTTGCTCATGCCGATCCGAGCAACCAAATCCTTGGCCAGCCGAGCGGCCTCACGAAAACGCAACGCGACAGGCTGGTCAGGACCGAAATCAGCGGTCTCGTACTCCAGTGCGACGGCGTCCAGGCGACGGACCCCGATCGTCACCCGACTGTGATCGACCTCTATTCCGACGGCCACGCCACGGACGTCGCCGAGGTGGACTCGCTTCCCCCGCTCGCCCTCCCCCGTCTCGACCCGAAACACCCCTTCCTGCTGTAGCTCGGCAACGGCGGTCGAGACGGTGGCAGGCGACAGACGGGTGTCCTTCGCGATGCCGACCTGCGTCCTCGGGCTGATCATCACCGACCGAATGATCTTTCGACGGTTGATGTCCTTGGCAGTGTCCGAAGTACCACGCAGAAGGGCTCTGGCGTCGAGCGGAGCCCCAGTTCGATCAGTCATTACTGCCACGCCCCAGTCTTCAGCATGAACAGCCGCAGTCGCCAGATTTAAGGGTAGCCGCAACGAGCCCTCACGGAGGCGTGTTCGCATGCCGCTCCGGCAACGATCAGACACACACCGCAACGGCCGCGAGCGCGACGGCGAAGAACCCGCCGGGCTCGAGCCGCCCGGCGGCCCTGGAGCGGTCGACGGCCTCGGGCAACACGTACGCTCCCCAACTTGTCGCGAATACGGCAGCACATCGCGCCGAGCATCCCGGCGATGCCATCCAGAACGATAAATCTTACGGCTCCTCCAGCAACCAGCACGAGGAACTCGGCGGCACCGGCCGGCTTCAGAGCAGCAATCGAACCAGATTCCACGACAGTGGTAGCGATGACCGTACGTCGACATGACAGCGCCCAGATTCCGTGACAAGATCCCTTGCAGTAGGTGAAAGCGGCAAGCAGTGCCAAGCGATCATTACCCTCTGTTCCGAGCACGCCCACTCTCGGTGGGTTCGATTCGCACCGATCGAGGCACGAGACACACCCGATAGGCGCTTACCTCCACCGAAAAGTGCCCTACACTGGTCGCCCGTGTCTCTACTCAATCGCCTTTGCGCGCTTGTTTCCGCCTGTGATTCCGCACTCCTCAGGAGACCTGGGAAAACCGCCTTCGGGAGCGAATACTCCCCCCCATCAGTGGAGGACGAAGGCAAGTCGGAAGACGTCGTACGAGGTAGCGCAAGTGGCTCCTCGGACGCGAACGGCCAGAGCTACCACTAGCGACCATGAAATCAGAGAAATCACCCACTGCGCAAGGATTAATCTCGGCCACCGGAAGCTGGGAGCAGTCCCGCCGACCCGGCCCTACCTCGGCGATGACCCCCACGGAAAGGACATCTTTGCTGGTCATGACAGGATCAGGTGCTGACGCGCTGAGCGCCGCAGGTGCGCCGGAGCGGCCGGCCGGGACGCGCGGCGGCGACTGCTGGACCTCGCTCGTCGGGAACGCCGTCTGTCCCGGCGCAGGTGACGCGCTCGGTACCGGAAATCGGTGCGGGGAGATTAGTCGCGCCGCAGGGAATACCGTGCCGACAGAGCGTACACACGATCTTCGGGATAGCCTCGCCTACGGAACACCCATCCCGCGCGGCGACTGGACCATTGCCGCGACACGCCTCCGACGGGCACTGCTCCACTCGACACAGCGACGCCGCTCTGAAACGTCAATCCTGAGCGCCGACTTCAGCGGCGGAATCGATTCGTCCTCACTCGCGTTCCTGGCAGCGAACGGGAGAGAGAACGTTCACTGCCTGACGTCCCGCTCGTTCGGCAATCCCGATCACGACGACGTCCGGTGTGCGTCGCGATTCGTCCGGCTCCGGCGCGAACTGACCCATCTGGTCGTTCCGGAAAGCGAGGAGCAACTCCCGTTCGCGGACCGGCAGGCGAGCGTGGACCAGCCCTGTGCCGCGCCATTCTTCGTCGGGCCGACAAAAGCCCGGCTGGCCATGGCCCGCGAACTCGGCAGCACCGGCCACCTGGTCGGAGAAGGCGGAGACGTGCTGTTCTCACCACCCCCGATCTATCTCGCGGATCTCGCCCGAAACGGACAATTCCCGATGTTGTGGCGGCACTGCCTCGCCTGGGCACGGCTACGCACCCGCTCCCCCCATCAGCTGTTCCGACGGGCGATGACGGTCGGCGTCCGTGGCTGGCGAGGCGAACTCCGCACCCTCGCCTCGCGGATCGAGACGGGCCGGCCCGCGGGCCGGGAGTCCTGGGAGGACGACTGGATCGCGTACTGGCCCCGCCCCCAGGCGGACTGGCTGACCGTGCGCGCCCGCCACGCCCTCGCCGGGCAGCTCCGCGAGGCCGCCCGGCGGGGAGACCCGGCACAGGACTCCGCCTGCGCGGACGTGGTGACCCGTGCCTGGCTCCGGCACCAGTCGCGGACAATGGACGTGGTCCGACACCTGGGCGCGGAGTTGGGTATCGAGGTCCACGCCCCGTTCCTGGACCCGGACGTGGTGCGGGCCGCCTTGTCCGTACCGGCCCACCTGCGGGCCGACCCCACAGCACCCAAACGCCTCCTCCGCTGCGCGCTCACCGGCCTGGTGCCCGACTGCGTCCTGTCCCGCCGAACCAAGGGCGACTACAGCGGTGACGCCTACCGAGGAGTCCGGGCGGCGGCGCCGTGGCTGCGGCGGCTGCTGGCCGACCCGGCCGTCGCCGACCACGGGATGATCGAACCCGCGCCGGTGCGTGCCGTGCTCGAGGCCGCGATCGAGGGCCGGCCCGTCCCCTGGGGTCCCTTCACCCAGCTGCTCGCGTTGGAGGTCTGGCTTCGGGGGACGCGAACAGCGGTGGCCCCGCCGTGACCGGCTTCGCGGTACCCGAGCGCGCCCGGATGGGGCGGGACGAGTCCGGTCGGCTCGTGGTGCTCAACCGGGCAACCGGCCGCTGGCACATCATCAACCGGACCGGGGCCGAGGTCGTCGACCGGCTCGTCGACGGCGTCGACATCGACCGGGTGGCGGCACTGCTGGCGCAACGTCACACCGGCGTCAGCGTCGAGCAGGTCCGGGAGGACGTGGTCCGGCTCGTCGACGGTCTCGTTCGCCGCGGTCTGCTCGAGCTGCGACCCGAACGCGGGACCTCCGCCGTCCTGATGAGCCTGCCCGGTTACGAGGAGGCCGCCCCCACCGCCACCCACCGCATCGCCGCGGTGGTGGCGCTCCCCGTCGCGCTGGTTCTGCTCCGGCTGCCGTTCCGGGCCCAGGTCCGCGCGGTCGCGGTCGGCAAGAGCCTGCTGGGCGCCCGCGACGCGGACGACCTCGACGTGCGGCGGTGCCTGTCGGCCGTGCGCTGGGCCGGCACCCACTACCCAGGCCGGTTCGCCTGCCTCGAACAGTCGCTCACCGCCGTACTCACGGCAGCACTGCTCCGGCGACGAGCCGACTGGTGTTTCGGGTTCTCGAGCGATCCGACCACCATGCACGCCTGGGTGGAGGCGGGAGGACACCCGGTCACCGGAGTCCTCGACGCCCCGCTCGAGAAGACGTATCGCAAGGTGTACGCCGTCTGACGCCGCTCAGGCGCTCAGCGCCACCGCGCGGAGCGCGGCGATGCCGCCGATGTCGGTGTCGAAGCGGTCGAAGCCCTCGGGCACACCCATCGCGGTAAACAGCGGATCGGCCGCACCACGCACCGGGATCCGCACGGCGGCGTGCAGGTCGCGCACCCCGGTCCTGGCCAGTACCTCTCCGGCGTTGCCAGCCCGGACGCCGCCGCAGGCCATCACCTGGACCCGGCCGGCCGCGCGGTCGTTGAGCTCCCTGATCAGGTCCGCGCCGTCGAGCGCGAACCGGGCGCGCCCGGAGGTCAACACGCGGGTGAAGCCCAGCTCGACCACCCGGTCGAGCGCTCGCACCGAGTTCGCGGACACGTCGATGGCCCGGTGGAAGGTGGTCTCGAGGTCACCGGCCGTCTCGAGGAGGTCCGCGCAGGCGTCGTCCACACCGCCGCCGGCGTTGAGCACCCCGAAGACCACCCCGGCGGCGCCGAGCTCCCGCGCCAGCGCGATGTCCCGACGCATCACGGCGACCTCGTTGGCCGTGTAGCGGAAGTCGCCGGGGCGCGGCCGCACCAGTACGTGCACCTCCGTACGGCCGGCGCTGGCCACCGCCTGCTCGATCAGGCCGGCGCTCGGTGTCAGCCCGCCGTCCCCGAGTGCGGCGCACAGCTCGATCCGCTCCACGCCACCCCTGGCCGCCACAGCCACCCCACCGACCGATTCGACACCGATCTCCACCCGCACCGTCACCCGAGCGAGTATTCCGGGCGGCGAGCAACCGCCCCCATCCGGGAGCAGCGGATCTGTACGGGATGTGGACGCGGCGGTGGTACCTCCGGACCGGCGGTTGTGACCTTGGTCACGACGGCCCGCACCGGTCGCGGCATCCAGGCCGTGAACCGCCCCCGCGCGGAACAACAACCGCCGTCACCCGTACGGTTGGTATCCGCGTCTCGAAACCTGAGCACGGTAACGTGCCCTTATCACGTTCGATATCGTTGGGGGACGGGTCGAGAGGCGCTGCAACGGACCACGGGTCCGCCACGCTCGACCCGGTATGTAGTACGGCTGTAAGGGCGCCTCCCATGATGTGACTCTGGGAGGTACCGCATGCACAGCGAGCGTCATCAGGCCCTTCGTGCCCTGCTGGACCAGCGGATCGTCGTGCTCGACGGCGCCTGGGGCACCATGCTCCAGAACGCGGGACTGACGCCGGAGGACTACCGAGGCGACCGGTTCGTCGACCACACGCACGACGTGGCCGGCGACCCCGACCTGCTCAACATCACCCGGCCGGACGTGATCCTCGACGTGCACCGCCAGTACCTGGCGGCCGGCGCGGACATCACCACGACCAACACGTTCACCGCGACCTCCATCGCCCAGGCCGACTACGGCCTGCAGGGGCTGGTGCACGAGATGAACGTGACCGCGGCGCGGCTCGCCCGCCAGGCCGCCGACGAGGCCGGCGGGAAGTTCGTGGCCGGCTCGATCGGCCCGCTCAACGTCTCGCTGTCCTTCTCCCCCCGCGTCGAGGACCCCGCCTACCGCGCGGTCTCGTTCGACCAGGTCAAGGACGCCTACGCCGAGCAGATCGCCGCGCTTGCCGAGGGCGGGGTGGACCTGCTCCTGATCGAGACGATCTTCGACACGCTCAACGCCAAGGCCGCCATCGCGGCGGCCCGCGAGGTCGCCCCCGACCTGCCGCTGTGGATCTCGGTCACGATCGTGGACCTCTCCGGCCGCACGCTCTCCGGGCAGACCGTGGAGGCGTTCTGGCGGTCGGTCGCGCACGCCGAGCCGCTGGTCGTCGGCGTGAACTGCTCGCTGGGCGCCACCGAGATGCGGCCGCACGTCGCCGACCTCGCCCGGCTCGCCAACACCTACGTCGCCAGCCACCCGAACGCCGGCCTGCCCAACGCCTTCGGCGGCTACGACGAGACCCCGGAGGAGACGAGTGCGCTGCTCGCCGACTTCGCCGGGGCGAACATGGTCAACCTCGTCGGCGGCTGCTGTGGCACGACCCCGGCGCACATCGCCAAGATCGCCGAGGCGGTCCGCGGCGTGCCGCCGCGCCAGATCCCCGCGGCGACGCCGGCCACGCGCTTCTCCGGGCTCGAGCCGTTCGAGATCGGCCGGGACACCGGGTTCGTGATGATCGGCGAGCGGACCAACGTGACCGGCTCGGCCAAGTTCCGCCGGCTGATCGAGGCCGGCGACCACCAGGCGGCGCTGGACGTCGCGCTCGAGCAGGTGCGCGGCGGGGCGAACCTGCTCGACGTCAACATGGACGCCGACCTGCTCGACAGCGAGCAGGCGATGACCACGTTCCTGAACCTGGTCGCGACCGAGCCCGAGGTCGCCCGCATCCCCATCATGATCGACAGTTCCAGGTGGACCGTCCTCGAGGCGGGTCTGAAGTGCGTGCAGGGCAAGGGCGTGGTCAACTCGATCAGCCTCAAGGAGGGTGAGGAGCAGTTCCTCGCCCAGGCGCGCAAGATCCGCGACTACGGTGCCGGCGTCGTCGTGATGGCCTTCGACGAGCAGGGCCAGGCCGACTCCGCCGACCGCAAGGTCGAGATCTGCGCGCGGGCCTACGACCTGCTGACCCGTGAGGCCGGCTTCCCGCCCGAGGACATCATCTTCGACCCGAACGTGCTCGCCGTGGCGACCGGGATCAGCGAGCACAACGGCTACGCCAAGGCGTTCATCGACGCGCTGCCGCGGATCAAGGAACGCTGTCCCGGCGTGCACATCTCCGGCGGCATCTCCAACCTGTCGTTCTCCTTCCGGGGCAACAACGTCGTCCGCGAGGCCATGCACTCGGCGTTCCTGCTCCACGCCGTGCGTGCCGGTCTGGACATGGGCATCGTCAACGCCGGCCAGCTCGCCGTGTACGAGGACATCCCCGCCGACCTGCTGGAGCTGGTCGAGGACGTGCTGTTCGACCGGCGCGAGGACGCCACCGACCGCCTCGTCTCCTTCGCCGAGAACGTCAAGGGCAGCGGTACGAAGCGGACGGTCGACCTGAGCTGGCGCGAGGGGACGGTCGAGGAGCGGCTGTCGCACGCCCTGGTGCACGGGATCGTGGACTTCATCGAGGAGGACACCGAGGAGGCGCGGCAGAAGCTGCCGCGGCCGCTCGAGGTCATCGAGGGTCCGCTGATGGACGGCATGAAGATCGTCGGCGACCTGTTCGGCTCCGGCAAGATGTTCCTGCCACAGGTGGTCAAGAGCGCGCGGGTGATGAAGCGCTCGGTGGCCTACCTGGAGCCGTACATGGAGGCGGAGAAGGAGCGGCTCAAGGCCGAGGGCAAGATCGACACCGGGCGCGGCCAGGGCAAGGTCGTGCTCGCCACGGTCAAGGGCGACGTGCACGACATCGGCAAGAACATCGTCGGCGTCGTGCTGGGCTGCAACAACTACGAGGTGATCGACCTCGGGGTGATGGTGCCCGCCGCGAAGATCCTGGACACCGCGGTCGCCGAGGGCGCCGACGCGGTCGGCCTGTCCGGCCTCATCACGCCGTCGCTGGACGAGATGGTGTCGGTGGCGACCGAGATGCAGCGGCGCGGGCTGAAGCTGCCGCTGCTGATCGGCGGTGCCACGACCTCCCGCCAGCACACCGCGGTCCGGATCGCGCCGGCCTACGACAACACGACCGTGCACGTGCTGGACGCCTCCCGGGTGGTCGGCGTGGTGTCGAACCTGCTGGACCCGGGGCGGGCCGAGGAGCTCGCCGTGACCAACCGGGCGGAGCAGGCGCAGCTGCGGGAGGCGCACGAGCACCGGCACCGCAAGGCGCTGCTGACGGTGGAGCAGGCCCGCGCCAACCGCGAGCGGGTGGACTTCGACGACCTGCCGGTCCCGGCGTTCACCGGGCTGCGCAAGATGACGCCGACGCTCGTCGAGCTGCGCGAGATGATCGACTGGCAGTTCCTGTTCCTGGCCTGGGAGCTGAAGGGCAAGTACCCGGCGATCCTCGACCAGCCGGTGGCCCGCGAGCTCTACGACGACGCGAACGCCATGCTGGACCAGATCATCGCCGAGGGCACCCTGCAGGCGCAGGGCGTGTACGGCTTCTGGCCCGCGCACTCCGAGGGCGACGACATCGTCCTCGATGACGGCACCCGGTTCGCCATGCTGCGCCAGCAGACCGAGAAGCCGGAGGGCCGCCCGAACCGGTGCCTCGCCGACTACGTCGCGCCGGCCGGTGACCACCTCGGCGGCTTCGCGGTGGCCATCCACGGCGCCGAGGAGCTGGCCGCCACGCACGAGGCGGCCAACGACGACTACCGGTCGATCATGGTCAAGGCCCTGGCCGACCGGCTCGCCGAGGCGTTCGCCGAGTACATCCACCTCGAGGCCAGGCGCGCCTGGTTCGAGCCGGACGCCCAGCCGGTGCTGGCGGACCTGCACGCGGAGCGGTTCCGCGGCATCCGCCCGGCGCTGGGCTACCCCGCGAGCCCCGACCACAGCGAGAAGGAGATCCTGTTCGACCTCCTGCGCGCCAAGGAGCTGGGCCTGGACCTGACCGAGTCCTTCGCCATGACCCCGGCGGCGAGCGTCAGCGGGCTGATCTTCGCCCACCCGGCCTCGCGGTACTTCACAGTCGGGCGGCTCGGCCGCGACCAGGTCGAGGACTACGCCCGGCGACGAGGACTGGACCTGTCCGAAGTGGAACGCTGGCTGCGGCCGAACCTCGACTACGACCCCGCCTGACCCGCGCCGGGACCCCAGTGCGGTGGCCGCCGAAGCCGCGGCGGCAGGTGGGTAGCCGTGTCACCGGTCGCGCTGTTCACCTGCATCTGGGTGAGGAACAACGCCGTCGAGAGGGTGGTTCCGGCGAGGTTGGCGCCGCGCAGGTCGGCGCCGAGGAGGTCGGCACCGCTCAGGTCGGCGCGGGTCAGGTCGGCGCCGATCAGGTAGGCGCCGCGGAGGTCGGCTCGGCGCAGGTCGGCGCCCCGCAGGTCGCGGCCGACGAGGTCGGCGCCGCGGTGGCGCGGACCTCGGCCGCGTAGGGCGGCGCTGACCCGGGAAAGCAGCTCGGCAACCTGCCCGCGGTGGGGTGCCACGTCGGCGGCGGCGAGCCGCTCGGGGGGTTGGCGTGCGATGCGCTCGGTCTCGGCTCGGGCGGTGGTGAGTTCACTGTGGAACGACTTGGGGGCGCGGCGGGCTGCTTCGGTGAGGTACCAGAGGATCTCGTGCAGGTCGCGGAGGACGTCGAACGCGGCGAACATGGCGCCAGCGACATCCGGTGTAGAGCGCCAGTCGCGGCCGGGGAACACCTCCTGCGTGATGCGCTGGCCCGCACCGAAGCAGTCGTAGGCGGTGCAGCCAGCGAAACCCTTGGCGCGCAAGGAATCGTGAATGCCACAGCGGTTGTCGCTCAGCAGGTTCAGGCACGGCTGCCCGGCCGGCTTGGAGACCGCGAAGTCCGTGGACGCGGCGAACGCCGGCGCCACACAGCACAGGCCGACGCACTTACCGCAGTCGGCTCGCAGCTCGGTCATTCGTCCACAATAGCCGCCAGGGACGACCAGCCGCTCAGAAGTTCGCGCACTGCCCAGCGGTCGGGCCGGTGACCTCGTTCGACACCTCCAGGTCGACTGGCGCCGGCGCGTTGCCGACACACGCGAGCGGGCCGCGTACGGCCAGACCGGCGAGGACCGGAGCACGCTCCCCCGTGCGATTGCCGGACAGCACCACCGGACCGTGCACAGTCCCGCCGACGAACGTCACGTCCCGCCTGGTGGCGGTGACCGTCAGCCGCCCGACAACCGTGCTGTTCAGCAGCTCCACAGCGTCCGCCCCGGTCGCCGTCAGCGGGCCGGACACCGTCGAGCGGGTGGCGACCAGGCCCGCACCACGGCGCACGGTCACCGGGCCGGTCACCGTCGCCCGGTCCAGACAGGTGACCCCGTTCACCAGGACGAGTGGGCCGGCTACCCGGCCGCTCACCGTGCGCGTGCACGTCGGCGGCGGCGGGATCAGCGTCACCGCGAACTCCTCGGCCGGGCCGATGTTGCCGCTCGGGTCGATCGCGCGGTGCTCGATGGTGTGCCGGCCGTAGTCGGGTGTCGGGTCGTCCCACGGGGACAGCCGCGGCCTGCCGAGCTTGCCGTACACGAGGTCGTCGATGTTCGTACCGCTCGGCGTGAACAGGAACGGTGCGTCCGGGTCGGTCGGCCAGCCGAAGTAGTTGTACCAGCCGTCGCCGTCGGTGCGGAACTCCCGCACCAGGTACCCGGGGGTGTCGTCGACGCCGGTGAGCGCCATGGTGAACGGTCCGTTGACGATGTGCTCCCGCCCGCGGCGGAGCAGCGGCTCGGACAGCGAGTAGGACGTGTCCGGGACCGAGGCGTCGATCCGCCAGGAGAGCGTGTGGCCGCCGGTGGCGGCGGTGAGCGTGTGCGAGCCGGTCAGCCGCAGCGGCTCCAGGTCGACCGCGCGGTCGTTGCCGGATGGCCGAAGCGGCCTGCCGTCCAGCACCCAGCGCACCCGGTGTCTGCGGTCGGTCGGGTGGGTGGTCTCCACGTACACCACGTCGGTCGCGCCAACCGGGTCCGTCGTCGGCGTCGACAGCGTGAACGCGGCCGGCGCCTGCTCCAGGGGCGTTGTCACCGCGGTGTCGACCGTCCAGGTCCGGCTCTGGGTCAGCGCCGCCGACGACCGGACGGCCGGGTCGCGCACGAACGGGGTCGGGTCGACGACGGTCGCCCTGAGCCTGTGCACCCCCGGCGGAATGTCCAGTGTGGACAAGTCGAGGGCGCGTGCGCGGGTGCGCAGCCGCCGGCCGTCGAGGGTCCAGGTGAGATCGAGCTGGTGGCTGACCGGGTACATCGTCTCGACCCACACCACCCGGTCCGCGCCGATCGGCTCGGCCGTTGGCGTGCTGTCCTGCAGGATCCGGGTCTTGGCCGAGATCCGCTCGGTCATCCGCTCACGCGAGACCTGGTCGAAGTAGTAGCCCAGCGAGCGCATCATCGAGTGGGCGCTCGGCTTCCAGACCCCGCTGCCGGAGTAGAGCCCGCCCTCGTGCCGGCCGATCACGCCACCGGACTCGGACCTCTCGCCCAGCCACCGCCACCACTTCCGGCGTTGGCTGATCATCTGCGCCCTGGTCAGCAGGGTGTGGTGGACCGAGTCGGGTTCGCCGCCGGTGTAGGGCAGGCCATGCACACCGCGCTGGTAGTAGTCGTACTCGTCGTCCAGACCACCGAGGGAGTGACCGAGCTCGTGCGGCGTGATCAACGCGGACAGGGCGTTGCCGCCCGAGGCGGTGGCGTTGGTGCCGCCGGCGCCGCCGTAGGTGTCGCTGTTGCCCAGCGCCAGCAGCTGACGGTTGGCGGGCGAGGTGCCGGGGACCAGATCGGCGTACCGGTTGGCGGCCGTCCCGTCCACGGTGAGCAGCCGCTGCACGCTCGAGGGGTCGCAGCCGCCCCAGAAACCCATGTCCAGCGGGGTGTTCCGGCTCGGCGCGTCCAGACCGGGATCGCAGTCCACCCCGGACTCGGCGGACTCGATCTCGACCGCGTACACGTTCAGGTAGCTGCGGTAGGACTTGAACGGCTCGAGCGTCCACAGCACGTTGAGGTGTTTGTCGACGTTGGCGCGGAACTCCGGCAGCTCCGCCGCCGTGTACCCGTCGCCCAGGAACACCAGGTTGAACCGCTGGGCCGGGTCGCCGGTCACCTGGACCGGCACGACCCGCGCGTCGCCGGTCGCCGCCCACGCGGTGGCGGGCAGGCCCGCCGTCGTGGCCGCCACGACAGCGGCGGCCACGACGGCAGTGCGTCTCACTGCTCGACCACGGTGCAGGTGGCCGTGGACGACCTCGACGGGTCGCTCTCGGAGGTGGCGGTGAGCGTCACCTTCGCCGACGCCGGACCCGCGCCGGTCCTCAGCGCGTGCACCGGGACCTGCACGTAGCGGCCGAACTCGGCGCTGGTGAGCGAGTTGGGCAGGTTGACCGCCCAGCCTCGACCGTCCACGGTGGCCGACAACCGGTAGACGTCGGAGTTGAGGTACCGCCGCACGTCCTCCGGATGCTCCCCGGCCGCCGGGGTGCCCGCGCCGGCGTTGGCGAGCTGGAACCGGCAGGTCGCGAGCCCGGCACCGTTGGGGACGGCGATCGTCGGCAGCACCCGTGCTCCGCGGCGCTGCGGCCCCGCACCGTCCAGCGATCGGACGGCAACGGTGTAGGTCAGCTCCCCGTCGGCGTCGCGCCGGAGGTTGAGCACGTAGAAGTGCAGCCGGTTGGCCTCGTCGACGTACTCGTACTCGCTGCCGGAGTCGTTGCCGGCGTGGAACAACGCGTCGGACAGCTGCCGGTAGTCGCCGATGGTGATCGGAACCTCGGTGCCGTCCGGCAGCACGTAGTCGGTCATCCCGATGTCCTGCGGGTTGGCGTCGATGACCCACTCGAACGGCGCCCGGTCCTCGTTCTTGGTCTTGGCCAGCAGCACGCCGGCGTCGGGTGTGAACGAGTCCGCACCCATCCGGTCCACGACCTCGAGCGTGTAGTTCTGGTAGCCGCCGCCGTCGCAGAACGGGTCGGTCGTCGGGTCGCAGGCCGGGCTCAGGTCCCCGGCGTCGAGCACGATGTTGATGCCGGAGAGCTCGGCCGGTCCGGGTTGGACGACCCGCGCGGTCACGGTCGCGACGACCAGTCCCGAGTCGGCGAGCGCGTCTCGGGACAGCCGCAGGACGTTGCGCTCGTCGACCATCCCCAGCTTGATCTTGTTGCGCAGCATGTGCTGGGCGCCCATCGAGGAGCCGGCGGTCGCCGGGATCACCCAGCGGCTGTGCGGGCCGCCGGGCCCGTTGAACGTCCCGCGGGAGAGCATCTCCCAGATCCCCGAGTACGCCCGCCGGGGCGGGGTCCCGAACGGGTTGTTGTAGTTGTCGCCGATCCCCAGGATGTGGCTCAGCTCGTGGGCGTAGGTGCTCATGCCCGAGCTCTCCGCCTGGGTCGAGGAGCCGCCGCCGGCGTTGGGCCAGATGGTCGAGCCGGACGCCCAGGACGTCCAGTCGACGTACCGGGTGTCGACCCAGTTGGGCAGGGCCGGGTCCGGCGGGCCGAACTCGTCGGTGACGTCCTCCTTGTTCGGGAACTTCATCATCCCGAACTCCTGCCAGGTGGAGGACTCGTCCTGGCCGGCCGAGAGGAAGAAGACGAAGTCGAACCCGGCCGGCACCTCCGGACCCTCCGCGGCGAGCCACGCGGCGCGGCCGTCGGTGCGGATGTTGCGGTCGCACCGGTCGCCGCTCGGGCAGCCGTTGCCGTCCTGGAACTCCATCGCGTACTCGTGGGACTTGCCCGGCAGCTGGTAGGGGCCGAACGCGGTCAGGTCGACGCCGTACCGGCCGCCGGAGTCCTCCATCCACCACTCGTGGATGGTGTGCCCGCGGTTCAGCGTGCCGGGAACGTTGAGGAAGTCGTGGTAGAAGTCGGCCACCTCGGCGCGCGGGATGTCGTGGGCCTCCGCGCTCGGGTTGCCGAACACCGTGGAGCCCTGCGGTTGGGTCACCGCGAACGGCAGGTTGGGGTAGTCCAGGAGGACGAGCGCACCTCTGAAGTCCCGTACCGACCCGTCGGTCTCCGGGTCGGCCCAGTTGGTGTTGGGCGGCTTGCGGTAGTCCGCCCACGTCATGTGGTCCGGGTTCTGCCAGTCCTGCGGGTCCAGCGGGGCGGGGAACCCGGCCTGGACCGCGCGCCTGGCCTCGGGGGGTGTGCCGCCGGGGCGGGACTCCTGCCACGGCTGGCGCTGCGGCCAGTGGTCGTACTGCCAGGGGTGCTCCGGTGGCGCCGGGGTGTCGGCGGGCGCGGCGGAAGCGGGGCTGACCGCGAGCCCGGCGACCAGCGCCGTGGCCGAGAACAGCGCCGCCACCAGCAGGGAGTGGCGAGTCACGAACATCGACGCTAGCTCCGGTGACCAGCTCGGACAAGCGGCCGATCGGTGTGCGTGTGAGACTCACCGGCGTGACACAGGTGAGGACGGCGGCCGGGGTCGTCCGCGGGAGCGTCGCCGACGGAGTGCACTCGTTCCGGGGAATTCCCTACGCGGCGGAGCCGTCCGGCCCGCTGCGGTTCGCCGCTCCGGCGCCGCCGGTGCCCTGGTCGGGGATCAGGGACGCACTCGAGTTCGGCCCGGCGCCGCCCCAGCCCGCGCCGGCGCCCGGCCTCGCACCGGCCTGGCGGCCCGAGGACGGCCTGGACTGCCTCACCGCGAATGTGTGGACGCCGGCACCGGGCGGGTCCGGTCTGCCGGTCATGGTCTGGCTCCACGGCGGACGCTGGACGATCGGCTCCGCCGCCATGCCGCAGTACGACGGCTCGCTGCTCGCGGCCGCCGGGGTCGTCGTGGTGACGCTGAACTACCGGCTCGGGTTCGAGGGCTTCGGCCACCTGCCGGGCGCACCGGACAACCGAGGGCTGCTCGACCAGCTCGCGGCGCTGTCCTGGGTCCGGGAGAACATGGCCGGGTTCGGCGGGAACCCCGACAACGTCACCGTCCTCGGCCACTCGGCGGGCGCGGCGTCGGCAGTGCTGCTGATGCGCGGCGGGCTGGCGCGGCGGGTCGTCGCGCAGAGCGTTCCGTCGGGCTGCCTGACCGTGCAGGAGGCGGCGCGGGTCACCGACGAACTCGCCGCGGCCGCGGGCGTGCCGCCATCGCTGTCCGGCTTCGCCGGGCTGGAGCCGGTGGTGGACCTTCCCGGCAGGTTCGGCCCGGTACTGGACGGCACCGTGGTCACCGGGGAGCCGTGGACGGCGGTGGCGCCGGAGGTGGACCTGGTGTGCGGGTTCACCCACGAGGAGTTCCGCGGCTTCGACGCGGCACGCACCGGCGACGTCGAGGGTGCGGCAGCGGTGTTCGGCCTCCCGCCGTCGGCGGCGGAGCTGTACCAGGCGACCGAGGACCCGTTCATGACGCTGATGTCCGACGCCCTGGTCCGGATGCCGACCACCCGCGTCGCGGCCGCGCATGCCGCGGCGGGCGGGCGGACCTGGCTCTACGACTTCACCTGGCGCGGACCGCTCGGCGCGGCGCACGGGGTGGACGTGCCGTTCACCTTCGGCGTCCTCACCGGCCGGTACGCGGAGCGGCTGCTCGGCCCGGCCGGTGCGACCGAGTCCGCGGCAGCCCTCTCGGCCGCGCTGCGCACCGCGTGGACGTCGTTCGCCGCGACCGGCGACCCAGGCTGGCCGCGCTACGAGCCCTCGGCGCACTGGACCCGGCTCTGGGACGACCCGGTGCTCGACGTGCCCTACCCGCTGGCGGACTCGGCACAACTCTGGGACGTCGAGCAGCCGTAGCATGCCCAGCTCAGGGCAGCGTGTCCAGGTGCGGGCCGACGGTGTTGGCGAAGGCGCCGCCGTTCGTGACGTCCCAGTTGATCGACCAGGTCATCGCGCCCCGGATGCCGGGGTAGGTCCGGGGTGGACGGAACGAGCCGCACCTCGTTCCCCTGGCCAGACAGTCCAGCGCGTCGTTCACCACCGACGGCGCGACGACGCCGCCGCCGGCCGCGCCGGGCCCGGCCGGGAGACCGAGGGCAACCTGGTCTGGCCGCAACCCGTTCTCCAGCTGGATGCACGCCAGCGCGGTGAGGAAGTTGACCGTGCCCTGGGTGTAGGCCTGCGCCTGGTCGCAGCCGAGCATCGAGCCGGAGTTGTAGAACTGGGTGTGCACGACGGTGAGGATGTCCCGGACAGACAGTGCGAGCGCGAAGTACGAGCCGCTGGTGGACTGCATGTCGATGGTCTGCGGGGCCATCGTGATGATCAGGCTCGGGCCGACCTGGTCGCGCAGCGCACGCAGGGCCTGGGCCATGTAGGTCGGGTTGAGACCGTTCTCCAAGTCGATGTCGACGCCGTCGAACCCGTACTCCGCCATGATCGACCGCACGCTGGCGGCGAAGTTCGCCGCGGCGGTCGCGTCGGCGACGACCACCCGGCCCGCCTCCCCGCCCACGGACAGGATCACCTTCTTGCCGCGCGACTTCAACGCGGCCACGTCGGCCTTGAACTGGGCGTCGGTGTAGCCGCCGAGGGCGGTCGACAACTCGGGGTCGACGCCGAAGTCCACCTGTCCCTGGGTGCTGGTCGCCTCCGCGAAGGCCACGGCCACCAGGTCGTACTCGCTCGGAACGGCGGAGAGCCGAAGCTCGGCGGCCGGGTTGACGAAGTTGTGCCAGTAGCCGGTGAGGAAGTGCCTCGGCAGGTCCGCCTGGGGGCAGCCGGCGGTGGTGGCGGTGACCGCGCCGCTGCGCGGTGACTCGCCGACGCTGTTGTACGCGGCGACGGTGTACGTGCGGCTGGCACACGCGGGCAGCCCGGAGATGGTGACCGAGCTGGCGGTGACCGAAGCGCGCTGGGTGTCGCCCTCGTAGACCCGGTAGCCGGTGACCGTGCCTGGCGCGGCGGTCCAGGCGAGGGTGACCGACGAGGTGGTGGCGGCGGTGACCCGCGGCGCGCCGGGGGCGCCGGGCACGCCCGGCCCCGGGTCGCCGCCGCCGGCGCAGGGCAGACCGTTGACCCGGCACCCGGTCGGCGTGCCCGGCCCGGTGCCGAGCAGCCCGAAGCTCACGCTGGCGCCAGGCGCGAGGACGCCGTTGTACTCCCGGTTGGTGAACGTGTGGTGGTTGCCGGACGAGGTGAGCAGCGCGTCCCAGTAGCTGCCGACGCCCGTCCCGGCCGGCAGGTCGAACTCCACCCGCCAGCCGTTGACCGTGCTGGTACCCCCGTTGGTGACCGTGAACCGGCCTTCCCAACCCGACCCCCAGTCGGAGGTGCGGACGAACACGGCGCTCTCCCCCGCCGCGGCGGCCACCGGGGCGGTGGTGCCGGCACAGGCGAGGACGGCCGCGACGAGGACGGCGACGAGCCGGGCGAGGTGACGCTTCATGACGGCCTCCGATGGCGCGCCGTGAGCAGGGAGGCACGGCACGTCACCTAAATGTCTAGACCAATCGGTCGTGGTTGTCCAGAAGGGGACGGGGGAATAGGCGACCGGCTAGGGTGGTTGGAGGCGGTAGTTGAACTAACAACTATTGAGGGTGATGGCAGTGATGCAGTTCGGGATCTTCACCGTCGGCGACGTGACCACGGACCCGACGACCGGGGAGACCGTGAGCGAGTACGAGCGGATCAAGGCGATGGTGACGATCGCGCTCAAGGCCGAGGAGGTCGGGCTCGACGTGTTCGCCACCGGCGAGCACCACAACCCGCCGTTCGTGCCGTCCTCGCCCACGACGATGCTCGGCTACGTCGCCGCGCGCACCGAGCGGCTGGTGCTGTCCACCGCGACGACCCTGATCACCACGAACGATCCGGTCAAGATCGCCGAGGACTACGCCATGCTCCAGCACCTGGCCGACGGCCGGGTGGACCTGATCATGGGACGGGGCAACACCGGCCCGGTCTACCCGTGGTTCGGCCAGGACATCCGCAACGGCATCCCGCTCGCGATCGAGAACTACGCCCTGCTGCACCAGCTCTGGCGCGAGGACGTCGTGGACTGGGAGGGCCGGTTCCGCACGCCGCTCCAGGGCTTCACCTCGACCCCGCGTCCCCTCGACGGCGTGCCGCCGTTCGTCTGGCACGGCTCGATCCGCAGCCCCGAGATCGCCGAGCAGGCGGCCTACTACGGCGACGGCTTCTTCGCCAACAACATCTTCTGGCCCAAGGAGCACTACATGCGGCTCATCGGGCTGTACCGGCAGCGCTACGCCCACTACGGACACGGAACGCCGGAGCAGGCCATCGTCGGCCTCGGCGGACAGGTGTTCATGCGGAAGAACTCGCAGGACGCGGTGCGGGAGTTCCGGCCCTACTTCGACAACGCCCCGGTGTACGGGCACGGGCCGTCGCTCGAGGACTTCATGGCCCAGACCCCGCTCACCGTGGGCAGCCCGCAGCAGGTGATCGACCGGACGCTCGAGTTCCGTCAGTACTTCGGCGACTACCAGCGCCAGCTGTTCCTGATGGACCACGCCGGCCTACCGCTCAAGACGGTGCTGGAGCAGCTGGACATCCTCGGCGAGGAGGTCGTCCCGGTGCTGCGCAAGGAGTTCGCGGTCGGGCGGCCGGCCGAGGTGCCGGACGCTCCGACCCACGCCTCGCTGGTCGAGGCCGCACGGAAGGTTTCCGTCCAATGAGGACCCTAGTTGTCGTGTCGGCGGGGCTGACCGTTCCGTCCTCTACCAGGCTGCTGGCCGACCGCCTCGCCACGGCGGTCGCCGGCCAGACCGAGGTGCGTGTCGACGTGGTCGAGCTGCGCGACCTGGCGACCGACATCGCCAACAACCTGGTGACCGGCTTCCCGAGCCCGAGGCTGGCCGCGGCCCTGGAGACGGTCACCCGGGCCGACGGCCTGGTCGCGGCGACGCCGATCTTCACGGCCTCCTACTCCGGGCTGTTCAAGTCGTTCTTCGACGTGCTCGACCCGGAGGCGTTGACCGGCAAGCCCGTCCTGGTCGCGGCGACCGGCGGCACCGCCCGCCACTCGCTCGCGCTCGAGCACGCGCTGCGGCCCCTGTTCACCTACCTGCGGGCGGTCGTGGTCCCGACCGCGGTCTACGCCGCGCCCGAGGACTGGGCCTCGGCGGGCACCGACGACCTGGCGCACCGCATCGCCCGTGCGGCGGGGGAGCTGGCCGAGCTCATGGCCGGCCGCCCGCCGGCCGTAGCACCGCAGGCCGAGCAGGTGGTGCCGTTCGCCCAGCAGCTGGCCGCACTGCGCGTGCGGCCCGAGGGCTGAGCGGCCGGGCGGGTCAGGGCCGGATGCGCCGCGACACCGCGTGGGCGAGGTCGGTGACCAGCCGGGTGAGACGCTCCGACGGCGCGCCGGGCGAGACGTGGCCGCGCAGGCGCAGCGTCAGCCCGGCCACCTGCCGCCCGTCGTGGCTGAGCACCGGCGCGGAGAACTCGGAGCGCCGCCGCGGCGACACGACCTCGTGCCAGGAGCCGGTGAGCCGGTAGACGCCGTCGTCCTCGTCCCGCCACACGACGTCCATGTCCTGGAGCGTGCCGAGGATGCGGTGGACCGAGGACTTCGGCAGGCCCGTCCGGTCGACCAGGCGGGCCAGGCGCATGCCGTTCGGGTTCGCGGAGAGCAGCTCCAGCAGGCGGAAGGCGTTGCGGACCGAACGGCAGGAGGATCCTGCCTGGGCTACAAGAGGTTCGGCGGTCATGGATACCTCCATTCGGGCCGTATGTAGAACGTGAGTATTGCAGGATCGTCCTACGAAATCTAGCCTCATAGGGGTGATGCCACCCGGCTGATGGGATGTGATCGCCCATGACCTCCGCTCGACCCGCCGTGGAACCCCGCGAACTGCGCCGCGCCTACACCGCGAGCCTGTCCGGAACCGCACTCGAGTACTACGACTTCGCCGCCTACTCCGTCGCCGCCGCAACGGTCTTCGGCGACATCTTCTTCCCCTCGGGGGACGACCTCGCCGGCACGATGGCCGCCTTCTCCACCTACGCCGTCGGATATCTGGCCCGGCCACTGGGCGGGTTCCTGTTCGGCCGGCTCGGTGACGTCATCGGCCGCAAGAAGATTCTCGTGTACACGCTGATGCTGGCCGGAATCGCGACCTTCCTCATCGGACTGTTGCCCACCCACGCCGCGATCGGTGGCCTGGCGGCGGTGCTGCTGGTGACGCTTCGCTTCGCCCAGGGTGTCGCCGTGGGCGGCGAGTGGGGCGGCGCCGTCCTGCTTTCCAGCGAGTACGGCGATCCGCGCCGGCGCGGGTTCTGGGCGTCGGCGGCGCAGATCGGTCCGCCCGCCGGAACCCTGCTCGCCAACGGGGTGCTGGCGCTGCTGTCCGGCGTGCTCTCGGAGGACGCGTTCACGTCCTGGGGCTGGCGGATCGCGTTCCTGCTGTCGGCCGTGCTCGTCCTGTTCGGACTGTGGATCCGGCTGCGGCTCGAGGAGACGCCGGTGTTCCGGGAGATCGCCGACCGGGGCGAGCGGCCGACCGCCCCGGTGTCCGAGGTCGTCGCCACCGAGCGGCGCGCGCTGCTCGCCGGGATCCTGGTCCGCGTCTGCCCCGACGTCCTCTACTCCCTGTTCACCGTGTTCACGCTGACCTACATCACCCAGGAGCTGGGCATGTCCCGCAGCCAGGGCTCGACCGCGGTGATGATCGGCTCGGCGTGCCAGCTGCTGCTGATGCCAGCCTTCGGCGCGCTCTCGGACCGGATGAACCGCCGGCGGCTGTACCTCTACGGCACGATCGCCGCGGCGGTCTGGCCGTTCGTGTTCTTCCCGATGATCGGCGGCGGTTCCTTCGTCCTGCTGGTGCTCGGGGTCGTCGTCGCGCTGGTGATCCACGCCGTGCTCTACGGACCGCAGGCCGCGCTGCTCACCGAGCAGTTCTCGCCCCGGCTGCGCTACACCGGCTCCTCGCTCGCCTACACGCTGGCCGGCGTCATCGGCGGCGCTCCCGCTCCGCTGATCCTGACCGCGCTGTTGGCCGCTTTCGACAGCTGGTGGATCCTGGCCGCGTACCTGCTGTTCACCGCCGCGCTCACCGGTGTCGGGCTGTGGCTCGCCCGCGACCCGGTGGTGGACCCCGAGGAGGAGACCGTGGCTGAGGCGGTGACCAGGTGACCGTGTTGGACCTCAACTGCGACGTGGCCGAGGGCTTCGGCGCCTGGCGGATCGCCGACGACGACGCCCTGCTGGAGGTGGTCTCCAGCGCCAACATCGCCTGCGGCTTCCACGCCGGTGACCCGGCGACGATGCGCCGGGCGTGTGCCACGGCGGTGGCGCAGGGGGTGGCGATCGGCGCCCACGTGGGCTACCGGGACCTCGCCGGCTTCGGCCGCCGCCACCTCGACCTCACCCCGACCGAGCTGACCGACGACGTGCTCTACCAGCTCGGCGCGCTGAGGGCGTTCGCCGAGGCCGAGGGCGGCCGGGTCGGCTACGTCAAGCCGCACGGGGCGCTGTACGGCGCGATCGGCTCGGACGAGGCGCAGGCCGGCGCCGTTGTCGAGGCGGTGCGCCAGTTCGACGACACGCTGCCGGTGCTCGGCATGCCCGGCTCGCGCTGGCTCGCGCTGGCCGCGGCCGCCGGGCTGCCGGCGGTGCACGAGGCGTTCCTCGACCGCGGGTACACCCCGCAGGGTCGGCTCGTGTCGCGACGCTCCCCGGACGCCCTGCTCAGCGACCCCGAGCTGGTCGCGCGCCGGTGCGTGCGGCTGGCCGAGGCCGGCGAGATCGTGGCGGTGGACGGGACGGTGCTGGCCGTGGACGCGCGCTCGGTGTGCGTGCACAGCGACACACCGGGATCGCTCGAGCTGGCCAGGGCGGCCCGGGCCGCACTCACCGGCGCCGGGGTGACCCTGCGGAGCTTCGTGTGAGGATCCTGCCCTGCGGGGACGCGGCACTGCTCGTCGACACCGACGACCCGCTCGGCCTCTACGCCGCGCTCGCGGACCCGCCGCCGGCCGGGGTCACCGACCTCGTGCCGGCGGCGAGCACGCTGCTGGTCCGCTTCGACCCCGCCGCCGTGTCCCCGGCCGAACTGCGCGACCTGCTGTCCTCGGCGCGTCCGGTCACCCCGACCGCGCGGGAGGACGACCTCGTCACCGTCCCCGTGCACTACGACGGCGAGGACCTCGAGGAGGTCGCGTCGCGGACCGGGCTCGGGGTGCCGGAGGTGGTGCGGGTGCACGCCAGCGCCGACTACGTGGTGGCCTTCTCCGGTTTCGCGCCCGGGTTCGGATACCTGACCGGGCTCGACCCCCGGTTGCGGCTGCCGCGCCGGGACACGCCCAGGGTCCGGGTGCCGGCCGGGGCCGTCGGCATCGCCGGCGAGTTCACCGGCGTGTATCCGCGCGCCTCACCCGGCGGCTGGCACCTGCTGGGCAGTACGAGCGTCCCGCTGTGGGACCCGGACCGGACGCCGCCCGCCCTGTTGCGGCCCGGTACCCGGGTGCGCTTCGAACCGGTCGACGTGCTCGAACCGGCACCGGCGGCCACGCCCCCGCCGGCCGCGCCCGCCGAGGGCGGGCTGGAGGTGCTCCAGTGTGGACCGTTGACCACCGTGCAGGACCTGGGCCGGTTCTCCTACGCCGCGCTGGGTGTCGGCCGGTCGGGGGCGGCGGACGCCCGCGCCGCGGCACTGGCCAACCGCCTGGTCGGCAACGACGAGGGCGCGGCCTGCCTCGAGCTGACCTTCGGCGGGGCGACCCTGCTGTTCCGCCAGCCGATGCGGCTCGCGGTGACCGGAGCGCCCTGCCCGTTGACCAGCGACGGCCGCGGCGAGGCCATGAACTCGCCGTTCACGGTGGCCGCGGGCGCCCGGCTGAGCGTGGGTGCCCCGCAGGCGGGCCTGCGCACCTACGTCGCGGTGCGCGGCGGGGTGGACGTGCCCGCCGTACTCGGGTCGCGTTCCACCGACGTGCTCGCCGGCCTCGGCCCACCCGTCCTGTCCCCGGGAACGGTGCTGCCCATCGGCACCGCGCGGGTGGGGCCACCGCCGGCGGTGGAGGTGGCCCCGGTGTCGGCTCCCGAGAGCGGGGACCTCGTCGTGCGCGTGCTCCCCGGCCCGCGCGACGACTGGTTCACCGAGGATGCCCTGCGCACGCTCACCGGGAGCCGCTACGAGGTGACCGCGGACAGCAACCGCGTCGGGCTGCGGCTGGCTGGGCCGGCCCTGGACCGGGCTCGGGAGGGGGAGCTGCCCAGCGAGGGCATGGTGGCCGGCTCGGTCCAGGTGCCGCCCTCCGGCCAGCCGGTGCTGTTCCTCGCCGACCACCCGATCACCGGGGGCTACCCGGTCATCGCGGTCCTGCGCTCCGCCGACCTGCCGGTGATCGCGCAGGCCAGGCCTGGCCAGGGCATCCGGTTCCGGCTCGATCAGCGGGTGTCGGCCGCCTGGTAGGCCTCGATCAGCTGGTGCTCGGAGTCGTCGAGGTACTTGTGCAGCAGGCGCTCCGCACCCGGACCGTCGCCGGTCTCGATGACCGAGAGGATCTCGCGGTTGCGCTCGAGGAAGGGCTCGTGCAGCCGGCGCCGGTCCGGCATCGAGTGGAAGTGCAGCCGCAGCTCGGCGAGCACACCTCGCATCAGCTCGTTCATTCGCGGGCTCCCGGCCAGGGCCGTGATGGCCTGGTGGAACACCATGTTCGCGGTGCCCAGCCCGCGCCAGTCCTCGGCCAGCACCGCCGCCTCGGCCTGGTGGATGGCCGACGCCAGGTCGCTGACGTCGGGAGGGTCGACGAGGTAGCGGACGGCCCCGCACTCGAGCAGCTTGCGCACGCGGTACAGGTCGACGAGGTCCTCGACGGTCGCCTGGCGGACGAACACCCCACGGTTGAGCTCGTGGACGAGCAGCCGCTCGTGCGTGAGCAGGCGAAACGCCTCACGGACGGTGTTGCGGGAGACCTTCAGCGCGCTGCCGATGGAGTCCTCGGCCAGGCGCTCGCCGGGGGTGAAGAAGCCCTCGGTGATCCGGGCGCGGAGGATGTCCGCCAACCGCTCGACGGTGCTGGTCCGTCCCAGCAGACCCCGGTCTGCCGACAGCCCCACGTCCGGGTCCACAGCGCTCCCAACCCTCTCTGACCTGCGATATCCAGTACTCGATTGTATCGCCTGAGCGCGACCGCCCGGCCCCAACGCACCGCTGCCCGCCGCGGGGGATCCCCCCGCGGCGGGGGCGGCGATCGAACCTCCTGCCCGCGGGACCGGGCACGTTACCACTATTTGTCCAGTATATGACCTCTCGAAACAACTGGTCATTCGCTGGCCGAAATGGACAGTTGCGGGACCGGGACCCACTACTTTCCGGTAAGGACTAGACAAAGTCCGGTCCCCCTTGGCAAGGTGCGCCCACACGAAAACGTCGCTGACTTTCGTCACACGGCTCCACTCGTCAGACGGGGTCCATTCCCGAGCAGCACAGGAGACTTCGGCGCCGGCCGACGGCCGGGCGGGGACGTCCCGCTGGCCGGCGCCGATCCCTGCGGGCGACGGAGTGTCCTAACAGGACTGGGCCGGCCGCCCGCGCAGGGAGGAAGTGAGATGCCGACGATCACCTACGACCCCATCCTCGACACCGCCGCGCCGCCCCGGTCACCCGTACGCCCCTGGCCGGGTACCGCGCTCGTGCTGGTCACGGTGACCGGTTTACCGCTCGTGGTGCTCTACGGCGAACGGGTCCGGGTCGCCGAGTACCGACACGCGCACCTGGTCGACGTGGCCGGTCACGAGCTGCGGATGGCGGCTCGGCTGCCCACCCGCGACCCGGGTCTCGCCTTTGCCGCCACGATCGGGTTCAGCTGCCAGGTGACCAACCCCGTGATGGTCGCCACCAGCGGGATCCGCGACACCGCCGCCGCGCTGCGGCCCCGGCTTGTGAAGATCCTGCGGCAGACGGCGCGGCACTACGAGAAGGCCGACGCCGCCGTCGCCGAACTGGCGCTCAACTGCGCGCTCGACCGCTACTACGGCAACTCCGCGATGCGGCTCGGCGAGTTCACCGTCACCCTCGACGGCGTGGAGCGAGCGCCGCGGTAGCACCCGGACAGGCACCCTCACCGGCCTGACCGGCGTCAGCGCCTCAGTGCTCGGCCGCCTCCGCCCGGACCTCCACCTCCGCGCCTCCCCCGGTCCCGCCGACCCCGTCCTGGGAGCGACCGAGCAGCATACCGCCGGCCAGGGCCGCGATCACGATGATCCAGAAGACGAACCGAAGCGCCGTCGAAAACGAGACCAGAACCTGCATGTTGATTCCCTTTCGGACAATTCATCCAGCATTGCCGATATCCATCGTCAGAGCCCAGGTACGGTGCGACAACGGGTTTCCTGTTTCCGCCCGAATCCGGAAACGGAGACTGACGTCACTCGGGCGGCGGCTGGACACCCGGCGGGTGGTTCACCACGATCGTCCCGGGGGCCGGGGACACTGTGGGGAGATGTTCGAAATGACCGTCGACGTTCCAGATCTGGTTGCCGAGCTGAAAGTGCTCCGGAAGGGACGCGGGATTCAGGCACCGCATATCGTGGACCGCGTGGGGCCGGCGATCAGGGCGATCTGCGGGATTGACGAGAACGACGACGCGGCCTCGGTACGGCAGAAGGTGATCGCGCGGCTGACCGCCCTGTCCGCGCACCTCTCCCCGGACCTGCAGATCTGCGTGCGGGCGGCGTTCGGCCTCGACGACGAGCTGCACACGCAGTTCTACAAGGACCGGCTCCGGTGGGCGGAGGGCGAGCTGGAACGCAACACCCGGACGGTGCGGCGACGGATCGACGACGCGATCGTGCGGCTGGCCGAGCTCGCCGTGCACCGCCTCACCCCCGGCACCCAGGTCCGGCGTCCGCCGCCGGACGGCCGCTGGCACAACGCCGAGATCCGCCAGTCGCTCGCCCTCGACCAGGCCAGCCCGGACGCCCTGGAGCTGCGCAGGATCGTCGCCGACGAGGACGGCGTGGACGAGCTGGACCTCGCCCTGACCCTCACCTCGCTCGGCCGCGAGACCCGGGCCGCGCCGAGCGACGCCGGGATCGACGTGATCTACGGCGGCCGGCTGCGGCAGCTGCGGATGGAGTCGACCGACCGCATCGGGTACCGGCTGGTCCTCCCGCACCCGCTGCGGCTCGGCGAGGAGCACGAGTTCGCCCTGCGCCTGCGGGCGCTCGCCGAGCGGGAGATGGAGCCGCACCTGGTGTGCGTGCCCAAGCACCGCTGCGACTACTGCGAGGTGCGGGTTCGCTTCCCCGAGGACCGGCTGCCGGCCCGGGTGGAGCGGCTCACCGGCGTCTTCCAGCGCGACATCGCCGACCCCCATCACACCGCCGAACAGCTGCAGCTCGACCCGATCGGCGAGGTCCGAACGCGGTTCTCCCACCTCACCCCGGGTCTCGCCTACGGGATCCGGTGGTCACCGCTGCGGTGAGCCGGAAAGCACACCGAGCCCGGCGCCCCCGCCTGCCAGACTGGACAGGGAAACCGGGGAGGCCGCCGATGACCGGACCGCAGGAGGGGCTGCACCGCACCGAGCTCGCCGCGCCGGGCGGACGCAGGCTCGAGGCGACCGGCGTGTTCCACCTGCGTGGCGCCATGTACACGGTGGCGTTCGACACCCGGGAGGCACTGGCCACCTTCCTCGACCACTATCTGGCCAACGCCGACGACGGGAAGGCCGCACGGCTGCACCTGACCCCGGGGGGAACCGGTCTGCCCGCCGCGAACCTGCGGTTCCAGCTGAACCTCGCCCATCAGGTCGCCGCGGCGGTGCTGATCGCGATGGACGCCGACGGCCGGAGCCACTCGTGGATGACCCGGGGCGACCACGCGCGGCCCGGAATCGTACTCGCCCACGACACCTGGCACCCCGAGGAAACCGCGTTCCCGCCGACCTCCTACATCACGGTCGCGCAGCTCCGAACGGTTCTCGAGCAGTGGTCGTTCGGCGAGACACTGCCGCCGCCCGCGGTCGACTGGATCTCGGTCCGAGATGTCGGTTGGTTCTGAACTATCATTTCGAAGAATTCGCAAAAGCCTCTGACGGCCCCCATTTCCGTCACTATTATCTTGGTGCATGAGCGCCCAGCCCGACGAGAGTTCGACGGTCCGGTCGCTCGACGCCGAGCCGTCGGCGGGCCGCCTGGAGATCCTGCGCGTGCTCGGCCGGCCGGCCACCTCGGACAGTGTCGTCGACCAGATCCTGGTCTCCGTGGGCACGGCGATCGTGGAGGGACGACTGCGCCCGGGCGACGACCTGAACTCGGTGGAACTCGCCAGGACGTTCCGCAGCAGCAGAACCCCGGTGCGGGAGGCGCTGCTCACGCTGGAGCGGGAAGGGCTGGTCGAGATCGCCGCGCACCGGCGCCCGCGCGTCCGCGGACTGCTGCTCGGCGAGGTCCGGGAGATCTACGAGCTGCGCGCCACCCTGTACGGGTTGGTCAGCCGGCGAATCGTGGAGAAGGCGGCGGACTCCGACATCGAGGTGCTCCGGACCTGCCAGCGGGAGATGGACCGCGCAGCGGATGCGGGAGATGTCGACAGGTACTTCTGGCTCACCGTCGGCCTGCGCAACAACGAGGCGGTCATCGCGGGGAACGCGACGGTCGGCCGGGTACTCGACGGCGTCGGCGTGCGGACGCTCCAACTGCGCCACCTCGGCCTGTCTCCACCCGGACGGCTGCGCACCTCGGCGGCTGACCACGCGCGACTGTTGCGGGCCTACGAGGAACGCGACGCCGGACTGGCCTCGGCGCTGAGCGAGACGATCGTCCGCCGCGGCCTGCTGGCCGTCGAGTCCGTTGGCTGGACCGGGGACCGCTCGCCGCGCACCTCGCCATAGGATCATCGGCGCGGGTCCCGGTAGCCTCTACTACGGCTCGTCGTAGAGGGGGTAGTGGATGAACGAGGTGGTGGCGACCACGCTCACGGTCGTCGCGCTCGTCGTGGCGGTGTGGGCGGCAGTGCTGATGCTCGCCGGCAAGCCCGTTCTGGTGAACAAGTGGCACGGTCTCGTCGCGCTCGGCGGTGTCGCGCTGCTCGAGCTCGGCCTGCTCGGCCAGGCCGTCGGCGGCATCGTCGCCATGATCGCCACCGACCGCGAGCTCGACGGGTTCTCGTTCGTCGGCTATCTGGTCGGGCCGGTGCTGATCCTCCCGTTGGCCGCGTTCTGGGCGCTGGCCGAGCGAACCCGCTGGGGCCCGGGCGTGCTCGTGGTCGGCTGTCTCGCCGTGCCGGTGATGATCGTCCGACTGCGCCAGGTCTGGGAAGCCCATGGCTGAGTCCCCACCCGAGTCCCGTCCCGACGCCGTGTCCGCACGCGGGGACGACGACCTCGCCGCGCGCACCCGCTCCGGGCCCGGCCGGCTCCTCATCGCCGTCTACGCCGTGTTCGCGCTGGCGGCGACGGCGCGCTCGGCCGTCCAGATCGGCACCCGGTTCGACGAAGCACCGCTCGCCTACCTGCTCTCCGCGTTCGCCGCCGTGGTCTACGTGCTGGCCACGGCCTGCCTCGCCAGGGGCAGCCGGACCTCCAGGACCGTCGCCGCGGTGTCGATCCTGGTCGAGCTGGTCGGGGTGCTGGCCGTCGGCACGCTCAGCCTGCTCGACCCGGCGGCCTTCCCGGACGCGACGGTCTGGTCGGAGTACGGGCGGGGCTACCTGTTCATCCCCGCGGTTCTGCCGCTGCTCGGCCTGTGGTGGCTGCGGCGCAGCGCGACGCGGTAAGTCGCTGGCGTGCCGGGGCGACGTTGGACACACTCCCGGCATGCACACGATCACCGAGTCCCACGGGCACCGGGTGCTCACCGTCGCCGACGACGTCGCGCTGGGCGGTGAGGACGAGGCCGTCGACCTGATCGGCCTCGCCTTCGGCGAGCAGGCCGACGTCGTCGCGGTCCCGGCCGAGCTCGTGGACGAGCGGTTCTACGAGCTGCGAACGCGGGTCGCCGGGGACGTGGTGCGCAAGTTCGCCGCCTACCAGATCCGGCTCGTGGTCCTCGGCGACCTCACCGGGCGGCTCGCCGCCAGTGACTCGCTGCGTGCGTTCGTGTACGAAGCCAACAGGGGTAGGGACATCTGGTTTCTCGCCGATCGCACCGAGCTGGACGAACGGCTGCGCACCGCCCGGGAAACTCTGGGACGATCGCGGTAGAGCCCACGAGAAGAGGTGCCATGCCGCAGGACGCGAGGGTCGAGCACAACCCCGAGAAGTACCGCTACGACCTGTACGTCGGTGACCGGCGCGCCGGTTTCGCCCAGTACCACGACAGCGGGAACCGCATCGTGTTCACCCACAGCGAGGTGGACGACGCGTTCTCGGGCCAGGGCCTCGGCAAGGTCCTCGCCGCAGGCGCCCTCGACGACGCCGTCGCCCGCGACAAGGTGATCGTTCCGCTGTGCCCGTTCATCGCCCGCTACGTCGGGAAGAACCTCGAGAAGTACTCCGCGCACGTGCAGGCACCAGCCGAGTCCGCACAGGAGTGAGCAACCTGGAGACCACTCCGGACCTGACGGTGTGCCGTGCCCCGGCGGACCACCAGGTAGCTGAGTTGTTCGCGCCGCGCGACGTCCCGCTGGGCGGGATCCGGGGCATCCACGTCGAGCGGATGCTGCCCCAGCGCGAGCTGCCCACGGTGGGTGCGTGGTGCTTCCTGGACTCGTTCGGGCCGCACCGGGAACCGATGCGGGTGCTCCCACACCCGCATATCGGCCTGCAGACGGTGACCTGGCCGCTGGCCGGCGAGATCCGTCACCGCGACAGCCTCGGCAGCGACGTCGTCCTGCGGCCGGGGCAGCTGAACCTGATGACCGGCGGACGGGGCGTTGCCCACTCGGAGTTCTCCCCGGACGACGGGACGGTCCTGTCCGGACTGCAGCTGTGGCTGGCGCTGCCCGCCGACCGGGCGGGCACGGCGCCGGCCTTCGAACAACACCTCGAGCTGCCGCGCTTCGGTCGGGACGGCCTCACCGCGACCGTGTTCGTCGGATCGCTCGGCGACGCGGTGTCGCCGGCGACCGTGCACACCCCCCTGGTGGGCGCGGACCTGGAGATCTCCGGCGGCGCCGTCGCGAGGATCCCGCTGCGGCCCGAGTTCGAGCACGCGCTGCTGGCCGTCGAGGGCTCCCCGGTGGTCGCTGGGGTCGAGGTGCCGCGTGGCCGGCTGCTCTACCTCGGCACGGGTCGCACCGAGCTGCCGGTCCTCGCGCGCGAGCCGGTGCGCGCGGTGCTGCTGGGCGGCGAGCCGTTCCCCGACGAGCTGGTGATGTGGTGGAACTTCGTCGGCCGCGACCACGAGGAGATCGCCGCCGCGCGGGCCGACTGGGAGGCCGGCGACTCGCGCTTCGGCCTCGTTCCCGGGCACGGCGGCGAGCGCGTTCCCGCGCCACCGCTGCCCAACGCGCGGCTCACCCCGCGCCGTCGCCAGGGCTGAGCCGGACCGGGGACGCGGGTCCGGTCCGGCCGCTCGATCGCTCAGGGCGTGATGACGCGGATGGGCTCACCGGCGAGGTAGGCCGCGATGTCCTCGACGATCCCGCGGTAGAACACGTCGAAGGTCCGCGCGCTGACATAGCCGAGGTGCGGGGTGAGCACGGTGTTCGGCAGGTCCCGCAACGGGTGGTCGGGCGGCAGCGGCTCGGTGTCGTACACGTCGAGACCCAGCCCGGCCAGCCGGCCGGAGCGGACCGCCTCGATCAGCGCGACCTCGTCGACCAGCGGACCCCGCGAGGTGTTCACCAGGTACGCGCTCGGCCGCATCATCGCGAGCTCGGCCGCCCCGATCAGGCCGTGCGTGCGCTCGCTCAGGCGCAGGTGGAGGGTCACCACGTCCGAGGCGGACAGCAGCTCCTCCTTGCCGACCAGCTCGACCCCGACCTCCGCCGCCCGCTCCGCGGTGAGGTTCTGGCTCCAGGCCACCACCCGCATGCCGAAGGCCGCACCCACCGCGGCCACCTTCGACCCGATCCGGCCGAGGCCGACCACGCCCAGCGTCGCGTCGGCGAGATCGCCACCCAGCGCCGCCGCGCCGCGGCCGGTCTGCCACCCGTCGATCCGGAACGCCTGCTCCTGCACCGGGATCCGTCGCACGACGGCCAGGATCAGCGCCCAGGTCAGCTCGACCGTCGAGGTGCCGACCGTGGGCGTGCCGCAGACGGTGACACCCCGCTCGGCGGCCGCGGCGACGTCGATCGCGGCGTTCCCCATGCCGGTCGTCACCAGTAGCCGCAGCCTCGGCAGCCGCTCGAGCACCGATCGCGGTAGTCGCGTGCGCTCCCGCATGGCCACGACAATCTCGAATGGCTCCAGGCGGGCGACCAGTGCGTCCTCGTCGCCGATGTGCTCGTGGATCGGCACCACGCTCACCTCAGCCGGCAGCTCGGACCAGTACGGGTAGGACAGGGCGACGTGCTGGTAGTCGTCGAGGATGGCTACGTTCACGCCGCGACAGTACGGCGGCGCCGGAGGGGCAGCGGAGGTGGCCATGCGGGCCTGGCGGGTGCACGAGCTCGGCGAGCCGGACGACGTGCTCACGCTCGAGGACGGCGTGCCCGAACCGGAGCCGGCACCGGACGAGGTGGCCGTCGAAGTGGACGCCGCCGCGCTGAACTTCAGCGACGTGCTGCTCTGTCGCGGGCGCTACCGGGAGAAGCCTCCGCTGCCCTTCGTGCCCGGCTTCGAGGTCGCGGGCCGGGTCGCCGGGACCGACCGGCGGGTGGCCGGGCTGTGCCGGTTCCCGGCCGGCGGTCTTGCCGAGCGGACCGTCCTGGCCGCACCACTGCCGGTGCCCGACACGATGAGCGCGACGACCGCGGCCGCGATGCTGGTCACCTACCTGACCTCGCACCTCGCGCTGCACCGTCGGGCCGGTCTGCGGGCGGGCGAGACGGTGCTCGTGCACGCCGGCGCCGGTGGGGTCGGCAGCGCGGCGATCCAGCTGGCGAAGGCCGCCGGTGCCAGGGTCGTCGCGACGGCCGGCGGCCCGGAGAAGGTGGCTCTGTGCCGCCACCTCGGGGCGGACGTGGCCATCGACTACCGCACCGAGGACTTCGTCGCACCGGTCAAGGACCTCACCGGCGGCCGGGGCGCGGACGTGGTCGTCGACCCCGTGGGCGGGGAGACGTTCGACCGCTCGCGGCGCGCGGTGGCGTTCGAGGGCCGCATCGTGGTGGCCGGGTTCGGTGGCGGCAAACCCGCGGAGCTGCCCACCAACCACGCGCTGGTGAAGAACTACACGGTGCTCGGGCTCAACCTCGGGCTCTACCGGACGCGGGCTCCCTGGGTACTCACCGAGGCCCACGCGGCGCTGGCCGAGCTGTACGCGCGGGGGGCGGTGGCACCGCTGGTCTCCGAGGTGCTGGCGATGGACGAGGTTCCCGACGGCCTGCGCCGCCTGCACGCCCGGGGCACGGTGGGCAAGCTGGTGGTGTCGGTCACGAGCTGAGAAGTGGCTGTGAACTGCGGGTCCGCGGGCACAGCGGTGGCTCCCGCCGCGTTGTACCGGGCAGGAGACAACACCTCAGGAGGTGAGTCCGACATGACGACAGCCTTCACGCCGGCGCCGTCGACGATGAACCTGCCGACCTTGCCGGAGGGCTGGCCGATTGGTTCCTACGACACCTACGAGGAGGCCCAGCGCGCCGTCGACCATCTGGCGGACAGCAAGTTCCCGGTGCAGGACGTGACGATCGTCGGTGTCGACCCGATGGTCGTCGAGCGGGTCGCGGCCCGGCTGACCTGGGGCCGCGTGCTCGGCGCCGGGGCGGCGTCGGGAGCCTGGCTCGGTCTGTTCGTCGGCCTGCTGCTGAGCCTGTTCACCCCGGGCGCCGGACTGGCGCCGATCCTCATCGGCCTCGCGTCCGGTGTGGTCTTCGGCGTCGCCTCGTCCGCGATGCGCTACGGGGCGACCCGCGGGCAGCGGGACTTCGTCTCGCACAGCCAGCTCGTCGCCCGTCGCTACGACGTGCTGACCAAGCCGCGGCACGCCGAGCAGGGCCGTGACCTGCTGGCCGCGCTGGCGATGCGCCCCGCGGTGCGCTGACCGCTCCGCTCGGGCGGGTGTGACCACTCGCCCGGAACCGGATCCTCCCCCGGCGACCTCGGCGCCGAGCCCTCTTCCGGGCTCGGCGCCGAGCCGTGTCCGGGGTGCGCCGCAACGCCGGAACCGGTTCCGAAAACTTCCACCCAACTCTTGTGCCTCTGGTCTAGACCATGACATTCTTTGTTGCCTGGGACAACAAATCTCTACCCGTCGGTGGTGACAAAGATGTCCACACGCCCCTGCTCCCGACTCCGCTCCACCGCCCTGCTGACCGCCCTGGCCGCGGCCGTCCTCGCGACACCGGTCGCCAACGGTGCCGCGTCCGCCGCTCCCGCTCCCGCCCCGGACGTCGGGGTCGCCGCGGTGACCTTCGCCGACGAGTTCAACGCGCCGGCCGGCACCCCCGTCGATGGCTCCAAGTGGGTCATGGAGACCGGCGACAACGTCAACAACCACGAGCGGCAGTACTACACGAACTCGACCAGCAACGCCGTGCACGACGGCCAGGGCAACCTGGTGATCACCGCCCGGCGGGAGAACCCGAACAACTACCAGTGCTGGTACGGCCGGTGCGAGTACACCTCCGCGCGGCTCAACACCTCCGGCCGGTTCACCCAGACCTACGGCACCTTCGAGGCCCGCATCAAGATGTCCCGCGGGCAGGGCATGTGGCCGGCGTTCTGGATGCTGGGCAACGACATCGGCAGTGTCGGCTGGCCGCAGAGCGGTGAGATCGACATCATGGAGAACGTCGGCTTCGAGCCGAACACCGTGCACGGCACCCTGCACGGGCCCGGCTACTCGGGCTCCGGCGGCATCGGCGCCGGCTACACGATCGGCAGCCCGTTCGCGAACGCGTTCCACACCTTCCGCGTCGACTGGTCACCCAACCGCATCGTCTGGTCGGTGGACGGCACAGTCTACCAGACCAGGACCCCGGCCGACCTCGGCGGTCGACAGTGGGTGTTCGACAAGCCGTTCTTCATGATCCTCAACCTCGCGGTGGGCGGCTACTGGCCGGGTGACCCCGACGCCAGTACGCCGTTCCCGAACACGTTGACCATCGACTACGTCCGCGTCACCAACGACACGGGCGGTGGTGGCGGCGGCGCCATCCGCGGCCTGGGTGGTAAATGCGTCGACGTGGCCGGTGCCAGCAGCGCCAACGGAACCCCCGTACAGCTCTACGACTGCAACGGCACCGCGGCCCAGCAGTGGAGCGTGAACGGCGACGGCTCGATCCGCGCCCTGGGCAAGTGCCTGGACGTGACCTCGGGCTCGACCGCGAACGGGGCGAAGATCCAGCTCTGGGACTGCAACGGGTCCGGGGCCCAACGCTGGGCGGTGAGCGGGGCGAGGGACATCGTCAACATCGCCGCGAACCGCTGCCTGGACGTGACCGACAACAGCTCCGCCAACGGCGCCCGGCTCCAGATCTGGGACTGCACCGGTGCCGGCAACCAGAAGTGGACGGTGGGCTGAGCGACCGGAACTGCCCGGGTCCCGCCGGCCGCGGGACCCGGGCAGTAGGTTTGTCCGCGTGATGCGGGAGACCCAGGCACCGTGGCCGGCGCGGGACACGTTGTCCATCACCGGGGTGCGGGCGATCGTCACGGCGCCGGAAGGCATCCCGCTGGTGGTGGTCCGGGTGGACACCTCCGAGCCCGGCCTGTACGGCCTGGGGTGCGCCACGTTCACCCAGCGGTTCCACGCCGTCGCGGCGGCGGTCGACAGGCACGTCGCGCCGCTGCTGGTCGGCCGGCACCCCGCGGACATCGAGGACATCAACCGGCTGGTTCACCTGTCCTCGTACTGGCGCAACGGTCCTGTGCTGAACAACGCGCTGTCCGGTGTGGACCAGGCACTGTGGGACATCGCCGGCAAGCGCGCCGGGATGCCGGTCTACGAGCTGCTCGGTGGCCGGGTGCGGGCCGCGGCGGACACCTACCTGCACGCCTCCGGCGCGACGGTCACCGAGACGATCGAGCACGCCGCGGCGCTCGTCGAGCAGGGGTACCGGCACGTGCGCCTGCAGACCGGCGGCCCGGGGCTGGGCACCTACGGCGCGCCAGGCATCGCCGGCGGCTATCCGCGTGCCCCCTACCCCGACGGCTGGGACGTCAACCGCTACCTCGCGACCACCCCGGCACTGTTCGCCGAGGCCCGCCGGGTACTCGGCGACGGTGTCGAGCTGCTCCACGATGTCCACTCGCGACTGACCCCGAAGCAGGCGGTGGTCCTGGCCCGCGCGCTCGAGCCGTATCGGCTGTACTTCCTGGAGGACGTGGTCGCCCCCGAGCACTACGACCGGCTCCCCGAGGTGACCGCCGCCTCCCCGGTGCCCATCGCGGTCGGCGAGCAGCTCTCCTCACTGACCGACGCGGCCCGGCTCGTCCAGTCGCACGCGGTGGACCTGCTCCGGGTACACGTCTCCACGGTCGGCGGCCTGTCCGCCGGCCGGAAGCTGGCCGCGGTGTGCGAGCTCAACGGCGTTCTCACCGCGTGGCACGGCCCCGGCGACGTCTCGCCGGTCGGGATGGCGGCCAACATCGCACTGGACGTGACCAGCGCCGCGTTCGGCATCCAGGAAGGCCACGTCTACAGCGACGAGACCCGCGAGGTCTTCCCCGGCACCCCGGTGGCCCGCGACGGCTACCTCCACCCCTCACCCGACCCCGGCTGGGGCGTCGACCTCGACGAGAGGCTGGCCGCCCGGTACCCACCGGTGACCGGCCTGCACGAACGCTGGGCAGCCACCGTCCGCCGCCCGGACGGCGGCCTGGAGTCGCCCTAGTCTGTCGGCTCGAGGAGCACGGTGAACACGGTCTCGCGGAGGAACAGCTCGTAGCGGGACAGGGTGCCCGGGCCGCAGGAGGCCGTTCCGACGCCCTGCTGTCCGGCGTCCAGCGTGAGCTCCACGGTCCCGCTCGGCGACAGCTCGTTGCGGTGCCGGGCGGCGGCGAGCGCGGCCGAGGACCAGGGCCGGACGGTCAGCCCGAACACGGGCGTCCCGGTCACCCGCAGGCCCGCGCCCGAGGCGTCCGTCACCTCCGCCCAGCGAACCTCGCCGCGGCGGCCGTTCTCCTGGGGGCGGATGTACGGCGTCTGCAAATCCTCTAGTGTGGACTCGAAGGTGCCCACGCGGTTGGCCATGCCGGTGTCTGGATAGGACTCGCCAGGCCCCGGGCCGAACCAGCGGACGCGGTCGAGCCTCTCCGGCAGCGTGAACGAGACACCGAGGCGGGCGATCGGCTCCGGCCACTCGCCCTCCGGCTCGATGTGCACGGCGAGCCGCACGCCCTCACCGACGGCCGTCCACGCGTAGTCGACGCGTACGCCGCGGTCGGTGCCGGCCGCGGCGACGCGGGTCCTGGTCACCAGGCTCTCGCCGGCCTCCACCGCGTCGACGCGGTGGGTGAGGCGGTGCAGGCCGATGGCCGCCCAGGTCTCGTGCAGCCGAGCGCCGCGGTCGTTGTCCGTGGGGGCGCGCCACAGGTCCAGCCGCAGCGTGCCGACGGCGATGCCGGAGAAGGAGGTCAGGCGGCCGGTGGTGTCGAACTCCGCCGGGCCGACGGCGATCCCGCGGTCGGTCCGTCGCGGACGGGCGGTCGCCGGGCGGGGGGTGGGCTCGGGGGCGGGGTGCACCCGGTGTTGGGTCCAGGCCACCTCGTGGCCGGCCGGCGCCCACGCGGTGTCGGCGCGCAGCACGGCCCGGATGGTCAGCCAGGTCTCGTGGGTGGCGGGCGGGATGGGCGGGAGTGCGGCCCTGCCACCGGTAGGGGGCAGCTCCAGCTCGCCGGACGAGCCGTCGGGAAGGGTCCATTCGAACCGGAGAGCAGAGAGGTCACCGCGTAGGGGCTCTACGGTCACCTCGTCGTCGGTGACGGTGAAGCGGACCGGCTCGTAGACCTTCTTGACGTCGAGCAGGCCCGGCGAGGGGGTGCGGTCGGGGAACACCAGGCCGTCGATCACGAAGTTGCCGTCGTGCACCGGCTCCCCGAAGTCACCGCCGTAGGCGAACTCGTACTCCGGGTGACGCAGGCCGTGGTCGATCCACTCCCACACGAACCCGCCGGCACACCGCGGGTACCGGTCGAACAGCGCGACGTACTCGGCGAGACCGCCGGGTCCGTTGCCCATCGCGTGGGCATACTCGCACTGCACGAACGGCAGGGCACCGCCAGCCCGGCCGATCTCGTCGGACTCCTGGTGCGTGGCGTACATCCGGCTGTACACGTCCACATAGGCACAGTCTGCGTCGCCCTCGTAGTGGATCGGACGTGCCGGGTCGCGCTCTCGCACCCAGGACGCCATCGCGGCGAGGTTCTCGCCGGTGTGGCTCTCGTTCCCCAGCGACCACAACACGATGCTGGGGTGGTTCTTGTCCCGCTCGACCGTGCGGCGCATGCGGTCCAGATAGGACTCCCGCCAGGCCGGGTCGGCGGAGGGGTTGGCACGCCAACCGTTCAGCTCGAACCCGTGGGTCTCCAGGTCGCACTCGTCGATCACCCAGAGGCCGTACTCGTCGCACAGGTCGAGGAACGCAGGGTGCGGCGGGTAGTGGCTGGTGCGTACCGCGTTGATGTTGTGCTGCTTCATCAGCAGCACGTCGGCGAGCATCGTCTCGTGCGGGACGGCCCGCCCGTGGTCGGGGTGGAACTCGTGCCGGTTCACTCCGCGCAGGGCCAGCGGGGCGCCGTTCACCAACAGCACACCGTCCACGATCGACACCGTCCGGAACCCGATCCGCAGCCGCACAGTCTCCCCACCCGCGCTCACCGTCGCCTCGTAGAGCGTCGGAGACTCGGCCGACCAGGGCTCGACGGGCACCTCCACCGGCTCCCCGGTGGGCACCGAGTCCAGGCCGAGGGCGGGGACGGACACCAGGGCGGGGACGGAGGCCTCCACCAGCAGCGTGCCCGAGCCCGTGGTGTGGTCGAAGTCGGCGTGCACGAACACGTCCTCGAGCCCTCCGGCCGGGCGGTGCAGCAGCGTGACCGAGCGGAAGATGCCCGGCAGCCACCACATGTCCTGGTCCTCGAGGTAGCTCGCGGCAGACCACTGGTGCACCCGCACGGCGAGCACGTTGCGGCCGGGTCGCAGCACCGGTCCGACGTCGAACTCGGCCGGCAGCCTGCTGCCGGTGAAGAAGCCGAGCTCGGTCCCGTTGAGCCAGACCTTCGCGCACGAGTCCACCCCCTCGAAGCGCAGAACGGTGGCCCCGTCCGGCCACTCCGCCGGCAGCTCGAACTCCCGGCGGTGGTCCCCGGTCGGGTTCTCCTCCGGCGGGTGCGGCGGGTCGACCGGAATCGGGTAGACGACGTTGGTGTACGCGGGCGCGCCGTGGCCGTGCAGCGGCCAGTGCGACGGGACCGGCAGGCTCCCCCAGCCCGAATCGTCGAAGTCGGGCTCGGCGAAGTCCTCCGGCACCTCGGCCCTCGGCGAGAGCCGGAACCGCCAGTCGCCGTCCAAGGCGAGGCTCGGGGCGTCGGACCGGAGCGCGGCGCGAGGCGTGCGCAGCCCGGAGGAGGGTGTGTGACCGGCGTAGTACCTCATGCGACTCCCAACGCGAACAGGTGCTCGGCGGTGAACCCGAGCAGGGTGCGCGCCGCGGTGAGGTCCACCGGGACGGCGCGTCCGGGCAACGGCGCCCGACGAGGCACGCCCGGCAGGAACCGCTCGACCAGCTCCTGCGTCGGGTACGGCGCGAGCGTGTCGGGAGCGGTGACGAACACAGGGTTGCAGCCCGACAGCGGGGCGGTGGCGGCGAGCCAGCAGGCCCGGGCCGCGTCCCGGCTGTCCAGATACGTCCACAGGTGGCTGATGCCGGCCGCCGGATCCCGGGTGTACAGGGCGGCGTGGTCGGCCAGGTTGGTCTCCCCCGGCCAGCCGAGCAGCGGGAAGCGCAGCGGGGTGACGGTCATCCCGTCCCGCCGGGCCACCATCGCCGCCGTGGCCTCGTCGGCCTGCTTGGACAGCGCGTAGGGGTCGGCGGCCTGGAGCGGGGAGGACTCGTCGATCGGCACGTGGGGCGGGCGCAGCGACGGCGGCCCGAACGGCAGCCCGGTGATCGAGAAGCTGCTGGCGATCACGGCCCGCGGCACGCCGGCCCGGGCGGCCTCGTCCAGCACGACGAACGTGGCTGCCGCGTTGCCCACGAAGACCTCCGCCGGGGGGAGGAACTCGGGTGTCGGGATGGCCGCGAGGTGGATCACGGTGTCCACCCCGGACAGGGCGGACCGCACCAGGTCCACGTCCGAGGCGTCGCCGTGGACGAAATCGGCGGTATGACCGGTTCCTGGGTCGGCCCGGTCCAGGCCGATGGCGGAGACGCCGTGGTCGGCCAGCTCGCGCAGCACGGCCCGGCCGAGCCGGCCCGCCGCCCCGGTGACCAGGACACGGCTCGGTTGGTGACTCATCGCTCGCCAGCATAGATCGGGACGGTGGCCAACAGTCGAGCCAGAACCCGATTCTCCGGCGCCCAGGCCAGCGCCGTCTCCCACGCGGGGAGGTCGTCGGACACCGACCGGTGGACCAGGGCTCGCTCCCCCGCGGAGGCGCTCGTCTAGACGAGGTTCAGCCGGTGCGCGGCGGTGGCCGCCTGAACCCGGCCCGGCACGGCGAGCTTGGTGAGGATGTTGGACACGTGCGTGCTCACCGTCTTGGCGGAGATGTAGAGCTCGCCGGCGATCTGGCGGTTGGTTCGGCCGCTCGCCAGCAACCGCAACACTTCCAGCTCCCGCTCGGTCAGGCCGTGGCCGTCACCGGGACCGAGGGAAGCCCGGAGTGCCGTCGCGAGCCGGTCGATCTCGGCTCGCAACGGCGACGCGCCCACCAGGTCGCATCCTGGGCGGCGGCACGCAACCGGCTCGCGTCGCCGGACAGACTCGCCGATGCCAACCACGCGCGAGCTCGGGCATACCGTTCCCCCAACGAGTCCCATGCCGCCGCGGCTCGGTCCCATGCGTCCGGCGCGGGCGAGCACACCGCGGCGAACGTCAGCTGGTGCGCCCGCTGCACCGGCCCCACCACGGGCAACCGCTCGGCCAGCGACCGCAGGCGTGGCACCAGCTCCGGCACCCGCGCCCCGGAGACCAGCACCGGCCACAGGTACCGGGGGCTCGCCTCGACGCCGGGAAGTGCCAGCGCCGCCACCACAGCGGCGGCGGCATCCCCGCCGGACGCCAGCGCGACCTCCACCTCGAGACCGGCCAGCGGCAACAGGTCCTGTGTGTCCGGATAGCCGAGGGCGAAGACCTCGCGCGCGTACGCGGCAGCGGCGACCGCGCCGTCGAGGTCACCTCGTGCCAACCGCAGCGTGCCGAGCAGCACCAGCAGGTAGGCGTCGAGCCCCGAGACGGGCGGGTGGCCGAGCGCGTCCTCCAGGATCCCGCCCGCCTCCTCCCAGCGGCCCACCGCGATCAGCGACTCCGCGAGGTTCGCGGCGTGGACGGGCCCGGAGATCCTGGCCAGGCCCGCGGCCAGGCACACCGCCAGGCCGCGACGGGCGGCCGACTCCGCTTCCGCGTAGCGCCCCGCGCCGTTCAGCACGTCGGCTTCCAGGCGCAGCACGTGCGGCAGTGCGACGTCGTCGCCGAGCCGTTCCGCGGCGGCACGTGCGGAAGCCAGCTTCGGCAGGCCGGCGTCGAGGTCTCCCGCCCTGGCTTGGGCGTGGGCCAGGGCGGCGGTCGCCGTCACCTCGGTACGGGCGTCGCCGTGCCGGCGAGCGGCGGCCATCGCGGCCTCCGCGACCGCTCGGCCCTCGGCCTCGTGGGGCACGGTCAGCAACCGGTGCGCCAGGCGGTCGAGCACCACGGCTGACTCGGGATGCGTCGCGGGAACCAGCGCGGCGGCTGCCCGCAGGTCCGCCAGGCCGCCGGGCCGGCCGAGGGCGTGGCGCAGTTCACCACGCCGCATGAGCAACCGGGCGGCCCCGACGGGGTCCGCCGAACTGTCCAGTTCGGCCAGCAACTGTTCGAGCAGCTCCAGGGCACGGCTCACGGCACCGGCGGCGGTCGCCGCGTCCGCCGCCGCCGCGAGCACGGCCTCCCGGCTCACGCCGACCTCCCCCGCCGCGCCGGGCACGCGGTTCCACAACCGCAGCACCGCGTCGAGCTGGTCCAGTTGCTCGGCGTGGGCCAGGGAGTCACCGGCCTCGCTGGCAGCCCGCCACGCACAGGCCAGGGCGCGTGCGGGATGCCGCTGCGCCACCGCGGCCCAGTGACCGGCGAGCTGGGCAGCGGCTCGTCCGGACCAGCCAGCGAGGGATCCTGCTCGAGCGCCTCGGCGTACCGCACGTGCAGCGCGGCCCGCTCCCCCGGCAGCAGGCCCTCGTGGACCATCTCGCGGATCAGCGCGTGCCGGAACTGGTAGCCGTGCCCGACGACGACCAGCAGGTTCGCCGCGACCGCGAGACGCAACGCCGCGGAGAGCTCCACGTCGCCGAGCCCGGTGACCGCGGCGAGGAGCTCGTGCCCGACCAGCGCCCCGGACGCCGACGCGGCACGCACCACCTCCTGGCTCACCGCGGGCAACGAGGCCATCGGTTCCAGCAGCAGATCCCGGACCGACTGGGGCACCGCGGGGCCGGGAGCGCCGAGACAGGTCAGCAACGCCTCCACGAACAGCGGGTTGCCCTCGCCGCGGCTGTACACGCGGTCGACGAGCCCGCCGTCCGGCTCGTGCCCGAGGTGTCCGCGCACCTGGGCGGCCACCTCGCGCCGGGACAGCGGCCCGAGATCGAGGACCCGTACCCACTCCACCCGCGCGAGGTCGGCGGTCAGCCGACGCCCTGGGTGGCCCTGGTCGAGGTCCGTGCGGCAGGTGAGGACCACGAGCACCTCGGGCAACGCCCGCTGGTTCCCGACGAGGAAGGTGAGCAGGTCACGGGTGGACCGGTCGGCCCACTGGAGGTCCTCGACGACCAGGACCACCGGGCCCAGCGCACCGAGCACGGTGAGCACCTGCTCGAACAACCGCGCCCGGGCCAGCGAGGCGTCCCCCGCCGCGGGCGGACCGAGCGTGGGCAGCAGGCGGCCGAGCTCGCCCGGGACGCCGCCGGGCAGCAGCGCGCACACGCCGTCGGCGCCGAGGTTGCCGACGAGCTCGCGCAGCACGGCCGTGAACGGGGCGAACGCCAGCCGGTTCTCGCCCAGGTCCAGGCAACCGCCGGTGAGCACCCGCGCGCCGGCGAGACCGGCCCCGAACTCACCTACCAGCCGGGACTTCCCCATGCCCGCGTCGCCGACGATCAACACGGTGCCGGGACGGCGGTCGTAGGCGGCACGGAGCTCGTCGAGCTCCCGAGCCCGTCCCACGAACACCACGGCAGCAGTCTAAGGAGCCGACTCGGTCATCCGACCGATACGGCGGGCGAGCCGGTGTTGCAGGCTGGCCCGGTGTCCGTCCCCCGCGCCGAGCCGGCCTCGATCCTGACCCTGCCGATGGTGGCCCTGCAGCTGGCCGCCTTCGGCGCGATGTGCGGGTTCTACCTGCTGCTGTCGGTGGTGCCGCTGTACGCGGCGGAGTCCGGCGGCGGCGGGTTGGGCGCCGGCCTCGTCACCGGCGTGATGATGCTGGCCACCGTCCTGCTGGAACTGGCCGTGCCGTTGCTGCTGGCCCGGCTGGGCTACCGCGTGGTGACGAGCCTTGGCCTGGTCCTGCTGGGGCTGCCAGCGCTCGCGCTGGTACCCCAGGGCTCCGGGGAGGCGGTGCGGGCGCTGGTGCTGGCCGTGAGCCTGGTCCGGGGCGCCGGGCTCGGGATCGTCGTGGTGGTCGGCAGCGCGCTCGCCGCCGAGCTGCTGCCACCACAGCGGCGTGCGGAGGGTCTGGCGCTCTACGGCGTGGTGGTCGGCATACCGGCGGTGGTGGCCATGCCGGCGGGGATCTGGCTGAGCGAGCACGTCGGCTACGCCCCGGTGTTCCTCGCCGCGGCCGCGGCGGCGCTGCTGCCGCTGGCCGTGGTGCCCGTGCTGCCGGCCAGGACGGGCGACATCGGTCGGGGCTCGGTGCTCCGGGCGTTCCGGATCGGTGGGCTCGCTCGGCCGACGATCGTGTTCACCGCGGTCACCTTCGCCGCCGGGGTGTTCGCGACGTTCCTTCCGCTGGCCGCGCCGGCTGGCAGCCGGGAGCTGGCGGCGATCGCGCTGCTGGTCCAGGCGGTGGCCATGTCGTTGGGACGCCTCGCTTCCGGCCGTTTCGGCGACCGGCACGGTTCCGGGCCGCTGCTCGTGCCCGGGGTGGTCGCGGCCACCAGCGGCGCCGCCCTGGTGATCTGGGTGGACGCTCCGGTCGCGACGGTCGCCGGGATGGCGTTGTTCGGCGTCGGTTTCGGGGTAGCGCAGAACGTGACCCTGGCAATCATGTTCGACCGCGTGGAGAGAGCGGACTACGGCGGCACCAGCGCGCTGTGGAACCTGGCCTACGACACGGGTTTTGGCCTCGGCGCGATCGGTTTCGGCCTGGTGGTTGGCCCGTTCGGCTTCGTGACCGGGTTCGCGCTGACCGCCGTCGTGCTGTCCACCGCCCTTGTTCCCGCGATCCTCGACAGGAGAATGGAAGAGAGATGACCACGATCAACCAAACGGCGGCGCGGGCCGCACTCGACGCCCTGCTGCGGCTTCCGTCGGTCAGCGCGGATCCGGCCGCCGACCTGCGCCCGGCGGCCGAGCTGACCGCCGACCTGTTCCGCGGCGCGGGTATGCCCGAGGTCGAGATCATCGACGACCTCCCCGGCGGGCAGCCCGTGGTGTTGGCGAAGAGCCCGGCACCGCCGGGGCAGCCCACCGTGCTGCTGTACGCCCACTACGACGTCCAGCCGGCGGGCGATCCCGGCGAGTGGACCACCCCGCCGTTCGAACCGTCCGAACGCGACGGCCGGCTCTACGGCCGAGGCACGGCGGACGACAAGTGCGGTGTCGCCGCGCACCTGGCCGCCGTGCTCGCGTACGGCGGCAGGCCGCCCGTCGGTGTCACTGTGCTGATCGAGGGCGAGGAGGAGGTGTCCTCTCCCACCCTCGGCACCCTGCTGGCGAGGTACCGTGACCGGCTGGCGGCGGACGTGATCGTGCTGGCCGACTCGGAGAACCTGGAGCTGGGTACACCCGCGTTCACCACCTCGTTGCGCGGCAACGCGTCCTGCGTCGTGTCGGTGCGGACGTTGGCCACCGGGGTCCACTCGGGAACGTTCGGTGGACCGGCACCCGACGCGCTCACTACGCTGTGCCGGCTGCTGGCGACCCTGCACGACGAGCACGGGGACGTCGCGGTGGCCGGCCTCGGCCGGGACACCGCACCGGACTACGACTACCCGGCGTCGAGGTACCGCGCGGAGGCCGGTGTGTTGGACGGAGTTTCACTGCTCGGCAAGGGAACCCTCGCCGAGCGGCTGTGGACCCGGCCCACCGCGAACGTGCTGGCCATCGACGCCCCGACCGTGGCGGAGGCGTCGAACACGCTCGTGCCGGTTGCGCGGGCGAAGGTGGGGCTTCGGGTCGCGCCGGGCGACGACGCGGCCCGCGCCGCGACGGCCCTCGTCGAGCACCTGACCCGGCACGCGCCGTGGGGCGCGGAGGTCACGGTGAGCTCGGTGGAGATGTCGCAACCGCACCGGGTCGAGCCGTCGGGCTGGCAGTACGAGGCGGCCAGGCGGGCGTACCGGAAGGCCTACGGCCGGGACGTCGTGCATGTCGGCGCCGGCGGGAGTATCCCGTTCACGGCCGAGTTCGCGAAGGCGTTCCCGGCGGCGGCGATCCTGATCACCAGCGCCGGCGCGGACAACGAGTCGCGGGCCCACGGCGTGGACGAGAGCCTGCCACTGGCCGAGTTCGAGCGGGCGTGCCTGGCCGAGGCACTGCTGCTGACCGAGCTGGCCCACCCGTCACCCACCGACACAGCGGGACCGTCCAGCTAGGACGAGCACCCCACCGGCCGAACGAGGTTCCCCGATGGGGTCAGGGGAGACCGCCGCGCTCCACGCAGACGATCACCTGCCCGGTGTTCTGCGTGCCTGTGGACCTCGGTCCGCTCACTCCTTCGAGCGACTGGGCGGAACAATATCGGCGGTGCTAGCTTCGCTGCGTCAGCACTTCTCCGCCCGTGAGATCGGACGTGACCATGAGCGCTCCCGAGGTGCCGGCGCTGGCCGCGGCGCGGGAGACGCTGGTGTGGAGCCTGGCGCTCGTCGACCCGGCCCTGCGCGCGGCGGTCGACACCCTCCCGGCCTCCACCCGGCACATCGGTGGCTACCACCTCGGCTGGTGGGACGAGCGCGGCGTCCCGGAGCCGACCCCCGCCGGCACGGCGGTGCGCCCGGCGCTGGTGCTGCTGAGCGCGGTGGTGGCCGGCGGCTCGGCGCGCGAGGCGGTGCCGGCCGCGGTGGCCGTGGAGTTGGTGCACTACTTCTCCCTGCTGCGTGAGGACACCACCGGCACCCGGGCCAGCGGGAACCGCCCGCCGGTCTGGCGCCTGTTCGGCAGCGGCCCGGTGGTCCTGGCCGGTGACGCCCTGGTCGCGTTGGCCTGCGAGGTGGTGGCCGACAGCGGGCACCCGTCGGCGCACGAGGGGGCACGGGTGCTGTCGGAGACCGTGCGGCACCTGGTGGAGGGTCGGGCTCCGGTGGACCTGCCGACGCAGGGACCGGTGGGAGCGATACCCGGGCTGGGCGCGGAGGCGCCCGAGGGGTACGAGACGACGGCGGCTCACCGCACCGCCGCGCTCATCGGCTGTGCCTGCGCCCTCGGCGCGCTCTTCGGCGGCGCTGACCGCCGGGGCGTCGAACGGATGCGCACCTTCGGCGAGTGCCTCGGCCTCGCCTTCCAGCACGTGGAGGACCTGCTCGGGATCTGGGGCGATCCCTCGGTCACCGGTCAGCCGCCCCATACCCACCTGCGTGACCGCCGACGGTCCCTGCCCGTGGTGCACGCGCTCACGTCGGGCACCCCCGCGGCGCGGGACCTGGCGGCGCTCTACGCGACGTCCGAACCGCTCGACGACGCCCAGCTGGGTCACGCGGCGGCCCTGGTCGCCAGGGCCGGGGGCCGGGCGTGGAGCCAGGCGATGGCCGACAAGCTGCTGCACCGCGCGCTGGTCCAGCTCGAGCCCGGCGGTGCCAGCACCGAGTTGGCGGGGCTCGCCAGGCTGGTCACCCGCGGCGCGCGGTAGAGCCGCCCTCAGGAGGCCCGCCGGTGACGGGCCGGGCAGTCCCGCGCCCAGCGGCGGTGGACGCGACAGGTCATCCGGTCGAGCGGCTCCAACCAACCGGTGTCCTCGGCGTGGTCCTCGGCCAGCAGGGCGTCGGCCAGCGTGCGCGGGAACAGCGGCAGCGCCGGGGTGATCTGGGGCGAACGGTTCATCGGAGGGTCCTTTCCGTCGTGCTCTCGCCCCTACGTCGAACAAGCACCGCCCGGATCGACACCTCGGGCGAACTCAGCCCACGACGAGCCGGTCGATCGCACCCGGGGCGAGCACGGCCTCCGCGGCCAGGCCCGCCATGCCGACCAGCTGCGCGCGTTCGGCCAGGACCGCGGGCCCGACGTCGAGTCCGCGCGCGGCGACCTCGTGCGCCTGGTGGCCCAGCGTCTCGGCCAGCCCGGCCAGGAACGGCGGCAGGGCTCCGATCTCGCCGCCGACCCGAACCAGGTTCGGGTTGAGGATCGTCACCACGGTGGCCAGTACGGTGCCGAGCAACCGTCCGGCCTCGGTGGCGAGCGACACCGCGTGGGCCTCGCCAGCGACCACCCGACGGACGACGTCGGGCAGCGCCCGCACGCCGTCGCCGCGCAGCCGGCGGACCAGCGCGGTGCCGCTGGCCAGCGCCGCGATGCAGCCCCGCCGGCCGCAGCCGCAGCGCTCGTCCCGGTCCTCGATCCGGATGTGCCCGATCTCCCCCGCACAGCCGGTCGCGCCCCGGTGCGGGCGGCCGGCGATGACCACGCCGGCGCCGATGCCGGAGCCGACCGCCACGCCGAGCACCGTCGAGCTCGGCCGTCCGGCGGCGAGGTACTCCCCGTAGGCGAGCGCGTTGGCGTCGTTCTCCAGCTCCACACCGACCGACAGGCCGTCGGCGAACATGTCCCGCAGCGGCTGGTCCCGCCAGGCGGCCATGGTCGGCGGCATGATCGAGACACCGGTCTCCTGGTCGATCTGGCCGGGGACGGCGATACCGGCCGCCGCGAGGTCACCCGCGCGGCCCAGGGCGTCGAGCTGGCGGCGGGCCGTGTCGAGCATCCAGGGCAGGACGTGGTCCGGGGAGTGTCCGAGCGGCACCCGGTCGCTCTGCTCGGCGAGCACCGTGCCCCGCAGGTCGGCCACGCCCACGCTGACCAGGCTCGCGCCGATGCTGCCGACCACGGCCACCCGGCTGGACTGGTCGGCGGCGAGCAGCTGGGCCGGCCGTCCGCCGCTGGAGGCGCGGTGCCCGACCGGGGCGACCAACCGGTGGCGGGCGAGCGTGTCGAGGCGTTCCACCAGGGTTGCCCGCGACAGGCCGAGGTGTTCCTGGAGTTGCTGGCGGGTCAACGGGCCACGAGCCCGTAACACCGCGACAACATTGCCCGGTGAGGCCGTACTCCCGAGGCCGATTCGCCGGTTGACGTCGTCCACACCGTCCACCTAGATTGGTAAGCCATCACTTCTGTTCAGATATTAGACATAAGTGGCGCGACCAACAGTGTGACACCCCGGAGAGGCGGACCTGTGAGAACCGCGGCGGCCCCTCGCCCTCGGCTCGGCTCGGTGCAGCTCGCCGCCTGCGCGGCGTGGACGCTGGGCGGCAACGACAACGGCTCGATGATCACCGCGGCCCCGCGGCTCTACCCGCACATGTGGAGCTGGGACACGGCCTTCATCTCGATCGGGCTGGCCCACCTCAACGTCGACCGGGCAGTGCGTGAGCTGGAGACGCTGCTCGCCGCGCAGTGGCGCAACGGGATGCTGCCGCACATCGTGTTCTCCGAGGGTGGCGGGTACTTCCCCGGACCGGAGCGTTGGGGCGCCGCCGAGCTGAACTCCGACGCCCCCGACGCGCCCCGCACCTCGGGGATCTGCCAGCCGCCGGTGCACGCCATCGCCCTGCGGCGGATCGTCGACATCGGCGCCGGGGCGGCGTCCACGGCCCGCCTGCTGGCCGAGGGCTGGCCCAAGCTGTACCGCTGGCACGAGTGGCTGGTGCGCCACCGCGACCCGCACGGGACCGGCATGCTCGGCATCGTGCACGGCTGGGAGTCCGGGATGGACAACTCGCCGCGCTGGGACGACCCGTACTCGGCGGTGGTGCCGGGCCAGGACCTGCCGCCCTACGTCCGCCTGGACCGCCGGGTCGCCTCGGCGGCCGAGCGGCCCAGCGATCTGGAGTACGACCGCTACCTCTGGCTGATCGAGGAGATGCGCAAGGTCCGCTACGACGCCGCGCAGGTCGTGCGCACCTCGAGCTTCCTGGTCGGCGACGTGTTCGTGACGGCCGTCTTCGCGCTGGCGAGCGAGGTCCTGGCCACGCTTGGTAAGGAGAGCGGCCAGCCGGCGTGGCAGGTCAGGCAGCTGCGTGGCTGGGCGCACCGGTCCCGCCGGGCGGTCGTGGCCGCCTACTCGCCGCAGACCGGCCTCGCCCGCGACTACGACCGCCGAGCCAACCGCTGGCTGACGACCAGGACCATCGCCGGTTTCGCCCCGCTGCTGTGCGGCGGCCTGGACGCCGAGGACGAGGCGGCCATGCTCGCGCGCATCCTCGGGCCGGACTGGGCGGGGCATCCCGACCTGTTCGCCGCGATCCCGCCGTCGGTGTCGCCGAACGACCCGGGCTTCCGGCCGCGGGAGTACTGGCGCGGTCCGGTGTGGCCGGTGATCGCCTGGCTGTTCGGCTGGGCGTTCGAGCAGCGCGGCTGGACCGACGAGGCGAGCCGGCTGCGGGCCGAGTGCCTGCGGCTGACCGGGGACGGCGCCTTCGGCGAGTACTACCACCCGCTGACCGGCGAGCCCCTGGGCAGCAGGCACCAGTCCTGGACGGCGACCGTCGTGCTCGACTGGCTGCACTCGAGCTGAGCGGGCAGCCTCAGGCGGTGGCGGGCAGGCCGAACCGCTCGAACAGCCGGTGGTCGAAGAACGAGACCACCCGGTCGAACACCGCGCCGCTCGTCCCGTCCACCACGCTGAACACCTGCAGGCAGAACCGCTGGCCGTGGAGGTAGAGGCCAAGCGCGGGCGCGTGGTTGGCCCGCGCTGCCACCAGGCGGAAGTCCCCCGGGCCGCCCGGGCACTGGCCGGCCAGGTGGCGGTGGACGGCGTCGCGGCCGCGGAACCAGGTCGCGAACGGCGGCATCTCCCAGACCGCGTCCTCGGCCAGCAACGCCACGATCCCGTCCACGTCCTTGCGCTCGAACGCCTCGACGTAGCGTTGCAGCAGGACGCGGGTGTCCGCCGCGCTCGGCTCGGTGACCGAGTCCGGTGTCGGGGAGACCTGCTCGAGCTGGGCGCGGGCGCGCTGCAGGGCGCTGTTCACGGCCGCGGTCGTGGTGTCGAGCAGGTCCGCGACCTCGGCCGCGCGCCAGGCCAGCACATCCCGCAGGATCAGCACGGCCCGCTGGCGAGGCGGCAGGTGCTGGAGTGCCGCGATGAACGCCAGCCGGGTGCTCTCCCGCGCCGTGACGATCGTGGCCGGGTCCTCGTCGGTCGGCAGCGGCTCGAGCCACGCTGTGCCCTGCCGCTCCTCGAGCGGCTGGCCGGCCTGTTCACTCGGCCCGCCGAGACCGCTGGGCAGCGGCCGACGCCCCCGGCTCTCCAGCGCGGTCAGGCAGGCACTTGTGGCGATCCGGTAGAGCCACGTACGCAACGAGGACCGGCCCTCGAACCGGTCGAAGGCGCGCCACGCCCGCAGATAGCTCTCCTGGACGAGGTCCTCCGCGTCATGCAGCGAGCCCAGCATGCGGTAGCAGTGCGCGAGCAGCTCACGACGGTACGGATCGACCCTCGCCACGAAGTCGCTCTCGCTCACGGCCCGGCCGGCAACGGTCACCGCGCCCTCCTCTCGGCGTCCGAAGGAGACACTAATACGTGACGTGCTTGCCGCCGTCGAGGATCACCGCCTCGCCGGTGACCTGGTCCATGGCGAGCAGGCCAAGTACGGCCTGGGCCACGTGTTCTGGTTCGGAGGTTCGTCGCAGCGGTACGGTTTCGCGCTCCGCCCGCGCCCACTCCGCGAAGCCCTCCTCGCCGCGCAGGTCGGTCTGCCAGCGGGTGGCGACGGTGCCCGGCGCCACGGAGTTCACCCGGACCTCGGGGGCGAGCGCGACCGCGAGGTTGCGGGTCAGCTGGAGCAGTGCCGCCTTGCTGACCCCGTAGGCGATCGACGACCCGCCGGCACGGTACGCCGAGATCGACGCGATGTTCACCACCGCCCCGCGCGCGTCCCGCAGGTCGGCTGCGAACGCGCGCACCACCCGGAACGGGCCGAGCACGTTCACGTCGAGCACGTGCGCGAACGCCTCGTCGGTGAGGCCGTCGAGGTCCTCATGGGCAACGCGGAAGGTTGTCGCGGCGTTGTTCACCAGCACGTCCACCCGGCCGAACCGTTCCAGGACACGCCGGGCCATGGCCCGCACCTGCTCGTCGTCCCCGACATCGGCGCGTTCGGCCACCGCCTCGCAGCCCGACGCGGTCAGCTCGCCCGCGGTCGCCTCGGCGTCCTCGGCGGAGCGGGAGTAGTTCACCACCACGCCGCGCGCGCCGGCCCGCGCCAGCGCCAGCGCCGTGGCGCGGCCGATCCCGGTGCCGCCGCCGGTCACGACGGCGACCGTGTCCCGCAGGTCCATCTAGCTCCTCTCCTCGGACACCCGCCGCAGGGTCTGCTCGACGCCGTCCCGGTCCAGGCGCCTGGCCGCGTCGGCCAGCAGCGTGGTGAAGACCGGGCTGCCGGCGAGCTCGGACGGCAGGAACTCCAGTGTGGACAGCTGGTTGTGCCGGAGGTAGCCGGCCAGGGCCAGGCAGATCAGGCGCGGCTCGCGGCCGGCGGCGAGCAGCTCGGCGGCCGGCTCGAGCAGCCGCTGGGGCAGCTTGCGCGGGCCGTCCGCCCCGATCTGCGCCAACCGGTGGCTGATCCTGGGGTTGGCCAGCCGGGTGAGCAGGGTGTCGATCTCGGACTCCCCCACCTCGACGCCGAACCGGAGCAGCGACGGACCGGTCTCCTCGCGCACGAGACGGGTCGCGAAGGCGGCGAACTCCTCGCGGGCGACCGCCTCGGCGGTGCTGGCGAGCCCGGCGAGCATGCCAAGGTAGGCGAGCGCGGAGTGGGTTCCGTTCAGCAGCCTCAGCTTCGCTGCCTGTCGGGGCGCGATGTCGGCCACGAGCTCGGCGCCGGCGCGCTCCCAGGACGGGCGCCCGGCGGCGAAGTCGTCCTCGATCACCCACTGCCGGTAGGGCTCGCCGACGACCGCGGCCAGGTCGACGAGCCCGAGCCGTTCCTCGACCCGGTCGAGATCCTCCGCGGTGGTGGCCGGCACGATCTGGTCGACGACCGTGGACGGGAAGGCCACGCTGGCCTCGACCCAGTCGACGAGCTCGTGCTCGCCGCGCAGCTGGCAGAACTCGCGCACCAGGCCGCGTACGAGCCGGCCGTTGAACGGCAGGTTGTCGCACGAGAGCACGGTCTGCCCGGCACCACCGGCGCGCCTGCGCGCGGCCAGCCCGCGGACCAGCTGGCCGACCACCGTCCGCGGCGGGCGCCCGGCGAGGTCGGCCGCCACGTCCGGGTCGTCCACGCGCAGCCGCCCGGTCGCCGGGTCGTGCCGGTAGCCCGCCTCGGTGACCGTGATCGTCACGACCTCCACCTCGGACAGTCGGCTGGTGAGCAGCTCCGGCTCGGCCGGGGCGAGCAGCACCTCGCGGATGCTGTCCACGACCTCGGTCCGCTCACCGCTCGCGTCCCGCTCAACGACCGTGAACAGCCCGTCCTGTGCGGCGAGCGCGTCGCGGACGGTCGGGTTGCGTTGCCCGACGGCACAGATCGCCCAGTCGCCTGGCACCGCCGCCATGGCACGGCGGGTCAGCACCGCCTGGTGGGCGCGGTGGAAGGCGCCGAGTCCTAGGTGGACGATGCCCACCCCCGGGCGGGCACCGCCGACACCGGCGGTGGCCGCGGAGAGCCGGGGGCGGGACGAGCTCACCGGTCCGCCGTGGAGGCCCGCACCGAGGCCTCGTGGCCCGTGACGTCGACAGCGGCGATGTCCACGTCCTTGCTCTCCTTCGACAACCAGAACGCCACGAACGATATCGCTGCCGTCACGATGATCCAGATCGACACCAGCCATCCCCGGCCGTCGGCCTGCGCGACCAGCGAAGCCGCGATGAGCGGGGAGAACCCACCGAGCGCGGCGCCGATCTCGCGGGAGGCGGCGAACCCGGTGTACCGGACCCGGGCACCGAACAGCTCGGCGTAGAACGCGGGCTGCACGGCGATCATCGGGGCGAAGCCGACCGTGGTGGCGATGATCAGCGCGATCCAGATGAGCACCGGCTCACGGGTGTCGAGCAGCAGGAAGAACGGGAAGGCCCAGGCCGCGGTGAACACCACGCTGAACAGGTTGAGCGGTCGCCGTCCTATCCGGTCCGACAACCGCCCGTAGACCGGCTGCAACGCGATCACCAGCACGCTGAACATGATCACGCCCGCGAGCCCGACCCACCGTTCCAGCTCCAGAGTCTTGGTGATGTAGGTGAGGCTGTAGGTGGCGTAGATGTAGACAACGGCGGTGTCGCAGATGTGCGCGCCGATCCCGATCAGGAAGTTGCGGGGGTAGCGCTTCAGGGCGTCCATCACGGGCAGCGAGACGGTGGTCTGCTTCTGGGACATCCGGCGGAAGACCGGCGACTCGGCCACCCGCAGGCGGACGTAGAGCGCGACCGCGATCAGCAGGAAGCTGAACCAGAACGGGATCCGCCAGGCCCAGGCGAGCACTGTCTCCTCGCCGAGCGACTCGACGAGCAGGAAGACGACGGTGCCGGTGAGGAGTCCGATCTGGACGCCGGTCTGGGCGAAGGAGGTGAAGAACCCGCGCCGCTTGGGCGGCGCGTGCTCGGCAAGCAGGGTGGAGGCACCGCCGAACTCCGCGCCGGCGCCGAGGCCCTGGCACATCCGCAGCAGGGTGAGCATGATCGGCGCGGCGATGCCGATCGACTCGTAGGTCGGCAGGAGTCCGATCAGGCCGGTCGAGATGCCCATGACCAGGGTCGTGAGGACCAGTGTCGAGCGACGGCCGATCTTGTCGCCGAGGTGTCCGAAGAGGAACCCGCCGAGCGGCCGGACGGCGAACCCGACGCCGAAGGTCGCGAACCCCACGATGGTCCCGACCGCCGGGTCGTCGGTGACGAAGAAGAGCTGGTTGAACACGAGCGTCACGGCGAAGCCGTAGATGAAGAAGTCGTACCACTCCAGTGCTGTCCCGACCACGGACGCGCTGACCACCCGTCTCAGCTCGGCTGGGGTGGTGTCCTGGACGGTTCCGGCGTCGTTGACGGCTCCGGTCATGGTCGCTCCTCCTCTGAGTTCGACAATGCCCCCGGCAGGGCGGTGAGCTCCTGCCAGGTGGTCTCGGGGATGGGGATGCCGTCGCGCTCCCGCTCGCGGCGGACGCGCTCCTCGAGCTCGCCGGGGACGAGGACCTCCTCGTGCCCCTCGGCGAGCGGGGTCTCGTTGAGCCGCCGGCAGAACTGCTCGGTCTGCTCGCGGAACCGCGCTGGGGGCAGGAACGCGGCGATGTCGAAGGCCATCAGCACGGTGCCGAAGCCGCCGCGGTACTCGGGCATGCTGCCGATCCCGGTGCCCGAGAGCAGCCCGCCCACGATCTCGATGAGGACGGACAGGCCGTAGCCCTTGTGCCCGCCGAAGGGCAGCAGCACCCCGCCCGCGTAGAAGGCACCCGGGTCCGTGGAGGACCGGCCGGCCGCGTCGAGGACGAGCCCTTCGGCCACCGGCTCCCCCCGGTCCCTGGCCACCGCGAGCTTGCCCTCCGCGACGCCCGAGGTGGCCCAGTCCATCACCACCGGCGCCCCCTGCTCCCTGGGCACCGCCCAGGCCAGCGGGTTCGTGCCGAGCCGGCGCTCGCGGCCGCCGAAGGGAGCGACCGTGGCGTCGGCGTTGCCGAACGCGACGGCGACCAGGTCGTGCTCGGCCAGTGCGCTCACGTACTCGCCGAGCCGCCCGACGTGGTTGCAGTCCCGGATCGCGGCGACCGCCGAGCCCCGGGTTCCGGCGAGCCCGGTCAGCTCGCGCACCGCGTGGCTCGCCGCGATCTGCCCGAAGGCCCGCCGTCCGTGCACGACGACGGCGCCAGGACGGGTCGCCTCGGTCCTCGGCTCGGCGCGGGGGTCGATCCGGCCCCCGCGCACGTCCTCGAGGTAGGGCCCGAGCCTTCGCACCCCGTGCGAGTCGTGGCCGAGGAGGTTGGACTCGACCAGCGACCCGGCGACGATCTCGGCGTCCGCCTCGCTCGCCCCGGCGGCCACGAGGACCCGGACGGCCAGCGACCGCAGCTCCACGGCCGACACTCTTCTCATGCGTTCCACCTGACGGAATAGCGTTCCATCTGATTGCGGGCATCTTGCCACGAAACTCCGACCCTGTGAAGCCGGTCACAGATCGCTTGGGTGCGGCGGACCCTCAGTAGGCGCCGAGGGCGAGCGAGACCTCGCTCGCCGCCGCGCGGACCAGCGCGGGCAGCTCGTCGGCTGCGGTGGTCAGGTCGACCAGGGAGGCCGCGGACACCGCGCCGAGCACCTCGCCGGTGTGGTCGAACACGGCGGCCCCCACGGCGTGCACGCCGGCCTCGTTCTCCTCGTGGTCCTCCGCGTAGCCGCGTTCCCGCACCCTGCGCAGGTCACCGAGCAAAGCCTCCTCGTCGGTGAGCGTGTGCGGGGTGCGCTGGGGCAGGCCCGTGCGGCCCACGACCGCGCGGACCTCGGCGTCCGACATCGCGGCCAGGATGGCCTTGCCGATCGAGGTGCAGTGCAGCCGCAGGCTCATGCCGACGCGCGAGGCCAGGTGGTAGGGCTTGGCGCCTTCGACCTTCGCCACGTAGACCGCCTCGTCGCCGGACAGCAGTGCCAGGTGCACGGTCCACCCCGTCCGCTCCTGGAGATCGCTCAGGATCGGGCGGACCTGGTCGGCGATGTCCAGGCGCTGCAGGAACCGACCGGCCAGACTGAGAATCCGCGGGCCGCCGACGTAGCTGCCCCGGCCGTCGGTGCGCGCGAAGCCGTGCCGCACCAGCGTCTGCAGGATCCGGTGGACAGTGGGCTTGGGGAGCCGGCAGGCGGCGGCGAGGTCGGCGATGCGGTCGTGCTCGGCGAGCGCCTCGAGGACGCTGAGCGTCTTGTCCGCGGCCGACAGCGCCTCACCCATAACCCCTAATGTAGGTGAGGAGCGATCACCGGCGGTGGAGGCGAGCATGAGCTACGACGTGGCCGAGGTCCGGGCCCGGTTCCCGGCACTGGCCGAGGGGGCCGCGCACTTCGACGGCCCGGGTGGCTCCCAGACGCCGGACGCGGTGGCCGAGGCGGTCGCCGGGGTGCTGCGCTCGGCTGTGGCCAACCGCGGCCGGGTGACCCGGGCCGAGCGCCGGGCCGACGACATCGTCCTCGCGGCCCGCCAGGCGGCGGCCGACCTGGTCGGCGGGGTGCCCGACGGGGTGGTGTTCGGGCACAGCATGACCCAGCTGACCTACGACTTCGCCCGGACCCTCGCCAAGAACTGGGGTCCCGGCGACGAGGTCGTGGTGACCCGCCTGGACCACGACGCGAACGTCCGCCCCTGGGTGCAGGCGGCCACCGCGGTCGGTGCCGCCGTGCACTGGGCCGGCTTCGACCGCGAGTCCGGGGTGCTCTCGGTGGCCGACGTGGCAGCGGCGATCTCGCCCCGTACCCGCCTGGTCGCCGTCACCGCCGCGTCGAACCTGCTCGGCAGCCGCCCGGCGGTCGCCGAGATCGCCGCGGCCGCCCGCGCGGTCGGCGGCCTGACCTACGTCGACGGGGTGCACCTGACCGCCCACGATCTGGTCTCGGTCGAGGAGCTCGGCGCCGACTTCTACGCGTGCTCGCCCTACAAGTTCCTCGGCCCGCACCTCGGGTTCCTGCACGCCGCGCCGGAGCTGCTCGAACAGCTTCACCCGGACAAGCTGCTGCCGGCCACCGACGCGGTGCCCGAGCGCTTCGAGTTCGGCACGCTGCCCTACGAGGCCCTCGCCGGCACCACGGCGGCGATCGACTTCCTGGCCGACCTCGTCCCGGCCGACGGTTCCCGCCGCGAGCGGCTGACCGCATCGCTCACCGCGCTCGCCACACACGAGGCCGAGCTGCTGTCCCGGCTGGACAAGGGGTTGGCCGCGATCCCCGGGGTGACCCGGTTCGGGGACCCGAACCGCCCGCGCACCCCGACAGTGCTGTTCACCGTCGACGGCGTGCCTCCGGCGGAGGTCCACCGCCGGCTCGCCGAGCGGAACGTCAACGCCCCCGCCGGCACCTTCTACGCGCTGGAGTGCGCCCGCTGGCTGGGCATCGCCGATACCGGCGCCGTCCGCGCCGGCATCGCCCCGTACACCGACGAATCCGATGTGGACCGGCTGCTGGCCGGCGTCACCGAGATCACCGGGTCCTGAGCGGGCGCGGCGGCGGTACGCTGAGCCGATCGGAGCGGAGACGGACCCGCCCCGGCCACCCGGAAACGGCTCGACGACGCCGAACACCGCACGAGCCGTGCCGGATGGCCAGTGTGCGCGCCGGGACAGCGACAGCCGGGGGTGGGGCGACACCGTGACCAGCGAGACCGACGCCGGCCGGCGGCGCATGCGCACGCTCGGCGACCTCGCCCAGCGGATCGCCGGGTGTACCGAGGTCGACCAGGTCGGAGCGGTCGCGGCCAGCACGCTCGCCGCCGACCCTGCGGACCTCCCGTTCGCCCAGGTCTACCTGTGCCAGGGCGCCGATCTGCGGCTGGTTGCCGTGGTACCGGACAGCGGCATCCCGGCCACCGCACCGCCGGCGCTGACCGAGGTGCTCACCGAGGAGCTGCCGACCACCCTGCCCGCCGGGCTGTTCACCGACGTCGCCGAGCCTGGGGCACGGGCACTCGCCCTGCCGCTGGCCGACGGACCGGACGTGCTGGGCGTGCTCGTGGCCGGGCTCAACCCGCACCTCGAGCTCGCCGGGGCCTACCGCGAGTTCCTCGACCTGCTCGCCGCGGCGCTGGCCGCCGGGATCCAGAACGCCGCGGCACACCAGGCGGGACGCCAGCGCATCGAGGTCCTCGAGGAGCTCGACCGGGCCAAGACCGATCTGTTCGCCAACGCCAGCCACGAGCTGCGCACACCGCTGACCCTGGTTTCCGCGCCGGCCGAGGAGGCGCTCGCGGACACCGACGACCCGCTGCCGCCCGCACAGCGCGAGCGCATCCGGCTGGTCCGCCGCAACGCGGCCCGGTTGCGGCGGCTGCTCAACAACATCCTCGACTTCACCCGCATCTCCGGCGGCGGCCTGCGGGCCGACCTGGTCGCCACCGAGCTCGCCGAGCTGACCAGCGCGGTCGCCGCCGCGTTCGCGCCCGCCGTGGAGCGGGGCGGGCTGCGGTTCAACGTCGACTGCCCGCCGCTGCCGCGGATGGTGTTCGTCGACCGCGAGATGTGGGAGCGGATCGTGCTGAACCTGCTCTCCAACGCGCTCAAGTTCACGCTCGCCGGCTCGATCACGATCCGGCTCGCCGGCGACGACGACGTGGTGCGGCTGACCGTGGAGGACACCGGCATCGGGATCCCGGAGGACCAGATCCCCCTGGTGTTCCAGCGGTTCCACCGGGTCCAGGGCAACGTCGGGCGCACCAGGGAGGGCGCCGGGATCGGCCTGGCGCTGGTGCACGAGCTGGTCGGCCTGCACGGCGGCACGGTGTCGTTGGCCAGCGAGGCCGGCAGCGGCAGCACCTTCGAGGTGCGCATCCCCTACGGCTCCGGCGCGATGACCTCCGCCGCACCGGAGCCGGCGTGGGTGCGGGAGGTGCACCTCGCCGAGGCGCTGGGCTGGATGCCCGACTCGCCCGCACCGCCGGTGGGTCCCGGTGCCGCCGCCCCGGTGCTCGTCGTCGAGGACAACGCCGAGCTGCGCGGGTACCTCGTCCGCCTGTTAAGCCCTCAATGGGCCGTCCGGTCGGCGGCAGACGGCGAGGCGGCCCTCGCCCTGGCCAAGGCGGTGAAGCCGGCGCTGGTGCTCACCGACGTCGGCATGCCGCACATGGACGGGCTGGCGCTGCTCAACGCCCTGCGCGAGGACCCGGCGACCCAGGACGTGCCGATCATCCTGCTCTCCGCCCAGGCGGGCGCGGAAGCCACCGCGAACGCCCTGCACGCCGGGGCCGACGACTACCTGGTCAAGCCGTTCTCCTCGGTGGAGCTGCTGGCCAGGGTGCGCTCCACGATCGAGCTGGCCCGGCTGCGGGCGCACCACAGCGAGCGGGAGGCGGTCCAGGCCCGGTTCGCCACGCGGCTCGCCGGCGCCACCGACGTGGGTGAGGTGCTGGCGATCGCCGGCGAGCACCTGGGCGCGTCCTGGCGCACGAGCTCGGTGGTCGTCGCCAGCTGGTCGGCGACCGGGCACCCCACCGTGGTCCAGGGACCGACCTGGGAGGCGCTGCCCGCCCATATCCGGGAGGTGCTGGGCGAGCTGCGCCGGCACGTCGGGCCGGCCGTGCTCGCCCGGCCGGCGGACCCGCTCACCGGGGAGGGCGCCGGGATCGGGGCGACGGTCGAGGTGGTCGGCGACGACACGGCGGTCTGGCTCGAGCTGCCCGCCACCCACGCGGTGACCAGCGCCGACCGCGACCTGCTCCGCGCGTTGGGGGCACAGCTCGGGCTCGCGCTCAGCCGCGCCCGCTCCTACCAGCAGCAGCGGACCGTCGCGGTCACCCTGCAGCGGTCCATCCTCGGTCCGGCCAGCCCGCCGGGGCGCGGGTTCGCGGTCCGCTACGAGCCGGCACACCGACCGCTGGAGGTGGGGGGCGACTGGTACGACATCGTTGACCTGCCCGACGGGGGCACCGGTCTGGTGGTCGGCGACTGCGTCGGACGAGGCCTGCCAGCGGCGGCCGTGATGGGACAGCTGCGCAGCGCCTGCCGCGCGCTGCTGCTCCAGGACACCAGCCCTGCCCAGGTGCTCAGCGTGCTGGACGGCTTCGCCGGGATGCTCGAGGGCGGTCTCTGTACGACGGTGCTCTGCGCCTACCTGTCCCCGACCGGGACGCTGACCTACAGCTCGGCCGGGCACCCGCCGGGCATTCTCATCGACGTCGACGGCGTCCCCACACTGCTCGACCGGGCGACCTCGGTCCCCCTCGCCGTCCGGGGCAGAAACCCCCGGCGGGAGGCCACGGTGTCGCTCACCCCGGGCTCCACGCTGATGCTCTACACCGACGGCCTGGTGGAACGCTCCGGCGTGGTGATCGACACCGGCATCGAGGCGGTGGTGTCGGTCCTCGCCGCCGGCCGGCGGATGCCCGAGGAGGCGCTGGTGGACCGGGTCCTCGGCGCCGCCAGCTCGCGGATCGGCAGCGACGACGTCGCCGTCCTGCTCTACCGGCACGCAGCGAAGGGCACCGCCCGGTTCGCCCGCTCGTTCCCGGCCGATGCGACGGAGTTGCGTCCGGCCCGGCTCGCGCTCCAGGCCTGGCTCGCCGCCAGGGAGGTCGACCAGGACGTGGTCGAGCGTGCGGTCCTGGCCGCCGCCGAGGCGTGGACCAACGCCGCCGAGCACGGCTACGGCCTGGACCGCGGATGCACCGTCTACACGACGGCCACCGTGCACGAGGGCACGTTGGAGATCGCCGTGTCCGACCTCGGCGGCTGGCGGACGCCCGGGCCACCGTCCAACCGGGGCCGCGGCATCCTGCTCATGAAGGGGCTCTGCGACACGGTCGCGATCGAGGCGACCGAGGAAGGGACGACGGTCCACCTGACGCTCTCGACCACCGCGCCGAATGACGAGGCGAAGACCTGAGCGAGGGCGGGGCGGCTACTCCGCGGCCCTGGTCGCCAGGGCTTCGTCGAGGCTCCCGTGCATCGAGAACACCTCGTCCAGGGCGGTGACCTGGATCGCCCGGGGCACGACGGTCCCGGTCGCGACCAGCGCGAGCTGGCCGCCGCGCTCCAGGCACTGGTTGTTGAGCTCGACCAGCAGGGCGAGTCCGGCCGATCCGATGAAGGTCAGCCCCGAGAGGTCGACGACCAGCGGCGACGGCGGGGGCGACGCCTCGGTCACGCCCTCCAGGCGCTCGCGCAGCACCGGCACCGTGGCCAGGTCCAACTCGCCACCAACCGACACCACGACCGCGCTTCCGCGGGAGTCGATGTCCACGGTGAGCAGATCCGAGGAACCCACTGCGCCTCCAGTCGAGTCACGAGACCGGCGGCTAGCCTACAAACCCTCATCCGGATGTCGGTGCCAGGTCCCGCGAACGGCGGCGCCGGCGGGATCACCCGCCGGCGCCGGTCGCTGTGGAGCTCATCGGTCCTGGTGGGACCGTTCTCTCGCCTCGTGCAGGTCGGCCTCGGCGCGCGCCCGGTCGGCGGCGGCCTCCTTCTCGGCGACCTCGCGCTGCGCGGCGGCCTTGTCCTGCTGGGCCTGTCCCTCGCGGACCTTGGAGTCGTCGCCGACGATCGCGCCGGCCGCTTCCTTGAACCTGCCCTTGATCTCCTCGACGGCGCCCTTGACGCCCTCGGACGGACCGCTCCTGTCAGACACCACGTCCTCCTCCGGGTCGACAGATCCTGCTGGTCGAGAGGTACCCCGGAGAGCGGGGTCACGAAACCAGCGCGTCGATCTGCTCCCGGAGGATGTCCATGTGTCCGGCATGGCGGGCCGTCTCCTCTACGAGGTGGGCGAGCAGCCAGCGCACCGACACCGCCCCCCGTGAGTAGTGCGGCACCTCCTCGTCTAGTTCGTGGCGGGCGACGGTCGCCCGCGAGCCCGCGCACACCGCCCGGTAGTCGTCCAGGAGCGACTCGACGGTGTCCTCAGGGCCCACGGTGAACTCCCAGTCCCGCTCGTGGTCGCGCCGGTTGTCCCCCGTGCGGGCCCCGAGCACCTGGTGGAACCATCCGAACTCGACCCACCGGAGGTGCTTGACGACCCCGCCGAGCGTGGTCAGCGACGGGACCAACCGACGTCGGGCGTCGACCTCGGACACGCCGCTCAGCCGATCGACGACGGCGTCCCGGTGGACGTCGAGGTAGCGCTCGAGCACAACCCGTTCCGAACCGGTGTAGAACGTGTCCTCAGCTGCTGGATGGCTCATGCCGGCACCCTACGCCGTCGGTCCAACCCGTTCGGGCTTCGTCTGGTAGGCGGCGGTGAACAGGAGATTCTCCAGGGCACGCAGGCTCTCCTCGACCGGCACGAGGGTCGTGTCGGAGTGCAGCGTGACCTCCCCCCGGCCGATCGTGAGGTGGCAACCGCCGACCGGACGGGGACCGGCCGGCGGCGGTTCGTGGTGACCCAGCGGCCGGTCGTCGACCCGGGCGAACACCCCGCCGCCGACGGCCTTCGCGAGCCGGTCCGGGTCGTAGCGGCCGAAGCGGTGCGAGCGCACGACAGCCCGCCAGGTCTGCTGGACGAGGTCGCCGAACGCGGGGACGGCGAGGTCCAGCACGACCAGCCCGTCCTGCGCGATCGCGGCCACCACGTCGCGCCGGTCGGGGTAGAACCGGTTGGTCACGACAGTGCGCACGGCGACCGTCCGCTCGCCGGTCACCGTCCCGAACACCGCCGCGGCCGCGGCCAGGAAGACCGTCGACTGGCGCACGCCGTGCCGCTCGGCGATCGCGTGCGCGGCGTTGCCGAGCGCGACCGAGCGCAGGGTGACCGCCGTCGGTTCGCCGGCCGGCGCGGTGACCGGCGCTACCCGGCGCAGTTCGCTGGTCCAGAACCGGATCGCGCGGTCGGTGAGGTCGCCGGCCGTGCGCTGCTGCTCGGCGTCGTCGGCGGGCTGGGCCGCCGACCGGACCGGCAGCGCGCCGCGCAGCAGCAGCCCCAGGTCCTTCACCACGAGCTCGATGCCGTGGTCGTCGACCGCGAGCGGGCTGCACACCAGCACCACGTGGCGCACGATGTTCTCCGCCACCACGACCGCCACCCGCAGCGGCCACTCCCCGACGTGGTTGAAGGGCGCGGCGACCAACCGGGTCCTGGCGTCCACCGCGCTCGCCTCGGCCTCCTCGACCGAGCACTCCAGCACCTCGACCGGCAGGGTCCCGCCCTCGGACACCTGCTGGCGGACCAGCTCGGCGACGCCGTCGGCCAGGTCCGCCGGCAGCTCCTCGGGCCGCTCGGGACCGATCAGCCGGGTGCGCAACGCCTCGTGCCGGCCGACCAACGCGGCGACCGCGTCGGCGGCCAGGGGGAGCAGCACCGGTGGGGTGGCGACCACCCGGGCGAGGTTGAGCGCACTTCGCTGCCGCATGACGTGCCGCTGGCCCCAGGTGAGCGGCGCGACGACGCCCCGCTCACCCGTGAACACGATCTTCATCTGACCTGACCTTCGCGGCGCGTTGCCGAAGAGGAACCCGGACGGCGCCGGAGTCTGGCACGGGCGGATCACGTGAACAAGAGACCGTCCGGGTGGTCACGCGTGATCATCGCCCGGTCACCCGATCCCCTTCCAGCGGCACATGGGGCAGCCGCCGCTCGAGCCCGCGGGGCAGCCACCAGGCCCGCGCGCCGAGGACCCGCATCACCGCCGGCACGACCAGGCACCGGATCACCAGGGCGTCCACCAGCACCGCGACGGCGAGCCCCAGCCCGAACTGGCGCAGCATCCGGTCCGGGCTCAGCAGGAACGCGCCGAACACCACGACCATGATCGCGGCCGCCGCGGTGATCACCCCACCGGTGGCGGCCAGGCCCTCGCGCACCGCACGGGACGCGTCACCGCTCCGGCGCCACTCCTCGTGCATCCGCGACACCAGGAACACCTCGTAGTCCATGGACAGCCCGAACACGATCGCGAAGATCATCACCGGAACGAAGGCCTCCACCGGCCCCGGCTGCGCCCCGAACCAGCCCTCCTGGAACACGAGCGTGACCACGCCGAGCGACGCGCCGATGCTCAGCAGGTTGAGCACGGCGGCCTTGAGCGGGACCAGGACCGACCGGAACACCACGACCAGCAACAACGCGGACAGGCCCACCACGACGAGGACGAACAGCGGCAGGCGCTCACCCACGGCCGCGGCGAAGTCGTCGGCGGCCGCGGTCGAGCCGCCCAGGAGGTAGGTCGCGCCGGTGCGCTCGGCGAGCGGCGGCAGCACCTCGGTGCGCAGCCGCGTGACGAGCTCGTTGGTCGCCGCGTCCTGCGGGGAGCTGCGCGGGTACACCAGCAGCAGCCCAAGCTCCCCGCTCTCCTGGGGCTCGCCGACCCGGGCCACCCCCTCGGTCGCCGCCACGGCCTCGGCCAGCGCGTCCAGGGCGGACCGGTCGCCCTGGGCCACTGCCACCAGCGGCCCGTTCACGCCGGGCCCGAAGCCTTCGGCGAGCAGGTCGTGGGCCTGCCGGCTGGTGCTCGCCGGGGACTCGGTGCCGGCGTCGGCGAACCCGAGGTGCATCCCGAGCGTCGGCAGCGAGAGGCCGACCAGCGCCGCGAAAGACACGACCAGGACCGGCCACGGGCGGCGCTGCACGACGCCGGCCCACCGCCGCCACCGGTCGCCGTCGCCGCGGCGCCCTCGCAGCACTGCCCGCTCGATCCGCGGGCCGAACAGCGTGAGCAGCGCCGGCAGCAGCGTGATCGACGCGACCATCGTGACCAGCACGGTCAGCGAGACGGCCAGCGCGACGCCGCGCAACGAGCCGAGGCCGAGTGCGAGCAACCCAAGCAGCGCGATCATCACCGTGCACCCGGCGAACAGCACCGAGCGCCCGGCGGTGGAAAGCGCCGTCCTCGCCGCCGCCGTCCGGTCGCCCCCGCGCCGCAGCTCGCCGCGGAACCGGCTGAAGATCAGCAACGCGTAGTCGATGCCAACGCCGAGACCGACCAGCATCATCAGCGGCGGCGCGTAGCTCGGCAGGTCCACCAGCCAGCTGGCGAGCATGATCACCCCGAGCGTGCTGCCGACCGCGAACAGCGCGGTGACCAGCGGCAGCGCCGCGGCCAGCAGGGACCCGAACATGAACACGAGGATCACCAGCGCGGCGAGCATCCCTGCGCCCTCGGCCGCGCCGCCCGCACCCTCCTCCGCGCCCCGGACCGCGTCCCCGCCGAGCTCGACCCGCAGCCCGTCGCCCTCGGCCGCCTTGGCCGTGTCGATGATCCGCCGCACGTCCTCGGCCGGTACGTCGCCAGCCTGGCCGTCCAGCGTCATGGTGAGGAAGCCGATGCGGCCGTCCTCAGCCACCGTCGGCCGCTCCTGCACCGCGTCGACGCGGGGCAGCGCGGCGACCTGGGCCACCAGCCCGGCCAGCCGCCGCTCAACCTCGGCGCCGCGCAGATCGCCCTCGAGCACGATCTGCACGCTGTCGCCGGACCGGCGCGGCGCCTGCTCGGCGAGCGCCTCGGCGACCCGCGCCGACTCGGTCCCCGGCAGCGAGTGGTCGTCGCGGTAGTCGCTGCCGACGACCTGCGACACGGCGGTGACGCCGGCCGTGACCAGCAGCCACAGCAGCAACGCCCGCCAGTGGTGTCGCTGCGACCAGCCCGCCACGCGGGCGAGCGCTCCGTCTCCTACGGTCCTGTCTTCCCTGTCTGCCACCCTGGTTCGCACGCCGCACAGGCTGTTGCACGGGCGGGGTTCCGGTCGTCGGGCCGGGGTTGGCACCCGGCGTACGACTCCGGTCGCCCTCAGGGCCTTCCCGTACCCCTGGAGTTGTCCCCCCGCGAGGCGTCCAGCCAGCGCGGGGTGACCACACCGGACTCGTAGGCCAGCACCACGAGCTGCGCCCGGTCGCGGGAGTCCAGCTTGGTCAGGATCCGACTGACGTGGGTCTTCGCCGTCGCCGGGCTGAGCACGAGGCGCTCGGCGATCTCGTCGTTGGACAGGCCGGCCGCGACCAGCGCGAGCACCTCGCGCTCCCGCTCGGTGAGCGAGTTGAGCCGCGGGTGCGGACGCGGGGGCACGGCCCGGCCGGCGAACTCCGCGATCAGCCGGCGGGTGATCGCCGGGGCGAGCAACGCGTCGCCGCGGGCCACCACCCGCACGCCGTGGATCAGCTCGGCCGGTTCGGTGTCCTTGACCAGGAACCCGCTCGCCCCCGCCCGCAGCGCGCCGTAGACGTAGTCGTCGAGGTCGAAGGTCGTCAGGATGATCACCCGCACGTCGGCCAGCCGCCGGTCGGCGAGGACGCGCCTGGTGGCGGCCAGCCCGTCCAGCTGCGGCATCCGGATGTCCATCAGCACGACGTCGGGCCGCAGCTCGCCGGCCAACCGCACGGCCTCGACGCCGTCACCCGCCTCGCCGACGACCTCGATGCCGTCCTCGCCACCGAGGATCGAGCGGAAGCCGGCCCGTACCAGGGTCTGGTCGTCGGCCAGCAGGACCCTGATCATGCCGCCTCGAACGGCAGCAACGCCCGCACCCGGAACCCGCCGCCGGCACGGGAGCCGACGGTCAGCGACCCACCCAGCGCCCGCGCGCGCTCCCGCATGCCCCGGATGCCGCTGCCGTCCCCGGCGTCCGGCTCTCCACCCTCGCCGTCACCCAGGCCGTCCCCCAGGCCGTCACCCGGGCCATCGTCGTCCACCTCCACCCGGACCTCCCGTTCGGTGTACCTGATCCGGACCACGGCACTGGCCGCTCGGGCGTGCCGGCAGACGTTGGTCAGCGCCTCCTGGACGATCCGGTAGGCGGCGAGGTCCACCCTGGGCGGGACGCCGGCGGGGTCCCCGGCCACCTCGCTGCGCACGGCCAGCCCGGTGGAGCGAGCCCCGTCGAGGAGCTCGTCCAGCGCGGCCAGGCCCGGCACCACCAGCGGTGCCCGCTCGTCGGCCTGGCGCAGCACGCCGAGGGTGGCCCGCAGCTCGCGCAGGGCCTGGTGGCTGGAGTCCTTGATCGCCGCGAGCGCGGACCGCTGCTCGTCGGCGCCGTCGCGGTCCAGCCGGTGCAGCGCGGCGCTGGCCTGCACGTTGATCAGCGAGATGTTGTGCCCGAGCACGTCGTGCAGCTCCCGGGCGATCCGCAGCCGTTCCTCGGTGGCCCGCTGGCTGGCCAACGCCTCCCGGCCCCGCTCGGCCGCCACTGCCCGTTGCTCGGCCTCCCGCAGAAACGCCTTGCGGTGGTGCACGACGAACCCCACCGCGAGCACCGCCACCAACCAGCCCGTCAGCATGAACAGCGCGATGTCGTCGAGGTGGCGGCGCGAGCCGGCGAACTCGCCGACCAGCGTGAGCGCCATCGCGACGACGGCCGCGCCGGTCGAGAACGCCATCCGCCCCTGTGCCGCGGCCGAGAACAGGGCGACCACGAAGGTCAGCAGGACAGGGCTTCCCGGTCCGGTCAGCGGGTAGTAGAGCGCACAGGCGAGCAGCGTGGTGCAGAGCACCGCCACCGGGTACCGCCGCCGCCAGGCCAGGACCCCGCAGGCGGTCGTGAGCAACGTCCAGCCCAGCAGGGTCATCGACCCACCACCGCGGGCGGCGGAGGCGAGCGTGGACCCGATGACGAACAGGGCGGTCGCGGCGACCACCAGGCCGTCCACCCACCGCCCGCGCCAGGAACCCATGCGCGCAGCATAAGGAGCGTTCGAGGGGCCGTCGTCGGCTCAGAGATGTACGAGTTCGTGCTCCGCCGTGCAACCCGGGTGCCCCGCCGTGCACCGGTCGTGGTGCCGGCGCCCTCGGCGGGGACATCCTCGGGCCATGAGCACGCTCTCGCCCGAGGAGATCGCCCGGCACGCCTACGACGCCGGGTTCCGCGGCCACGGCCTGACCACTGCCGTCGCCGTCGCCCTGGCCGAGTCCGGCGGCCGCACCCGAGCCCACAACGACACCCCGCCGGACGACTCCTACGGCCTCTGGCAGATCAACATGATCGGCGCGCTCGGTCGCGAGCGACGCGACCAGCTCGACCTCGACGCGGACCGCGACCTGTTCGACCCGGCCGCCAACGCCCGCGCGGCCTTCGCGATCTCCGAGGGGGGCGAGTCCTTCCGCCCCTGGACGACCTTCACCACCGGCCGGCACGAGCGGTACCTCGACCAGGCCCGGCGCGCGGCGCGGGCGGTGCGCCGCGAGAACCGCGGCGGCGGCGGGGAGGGCGACCGGGACGGCTTCCTCGTCGATCCGGACGCCCTCACCGACTACGCTCGGCGCGCCGGGGCCATCGCCGACGAGCTCACCGCGCTGCGCCGGAACCAACTGCGTGGGATGCGCGGGCTCGCCGAGGACAGCTTCGGCCGGATCGGTGCGGAGACCGGCTTCGCGGCAGCACTCGACCGGTTCGGTCACGCTCTGTCCCACCAACTCCGGGGAGTCGCGCGCTCGGCCGACACGGTCGCCGGCTCGGTGACGAGAACGGCGAGGCACTACCGCGAACAGGAGTCGGACATCGCCGACGAGCTGTTGGGGCTGTTGCGAGACAAGTAAGGTCTCGCCTGTCCCACCCCCTCGGGCAAGAGCGGGTGGAGCCGTGTCGACACCAGCGTTGAGCTGCATCTATGCTCGGCGAAATAGACTGAAAGGACTACAACTGGCATCTGGGAAAACCGGGCTGTCATCCACCGACACCCACGGTCCACACCGGTGCCGGTACTCTGTGCTACGTGGTGATGACCGGGCGAGCATCACCCGGCGCACGAGAGGTAGTTGACCGTACGCAACGCGTGGTGAGTGTCGACGGTCGACGGCATGCGGGGTCCCGTCCCCGCTGCCGGGCGGAATCTGCGACGAGAGGTCGACACGGGGGTTGACGTTGAGCCAACGGGCGCCTGGGTTCTCCGCCGTGCTGGCGGTCCCGGAGTTCCGTGCGCTCTGGTTCGCAGAAGCACAATCGATCTTCGGTGACCAGCTGGCGAAGGTCGCCCTCACGATCCTCGTCTACGACCGGACGGGCTCGGCCCTGTGGGCAGCCCTGGTCTACGCCCTGACGTTCCTCTCCGCGCTCGCCGGAGGCCTCGGGCTGTCCCAGCTGGCCGACCGGTTCCGTCGTCGCCAGCTCATGGTGGGCTGCACAGCGGCCCAGGCGGTGCTGGTCGCGCTGATGGCGATCCCGGGGATGCCGATCCCCGTGCTCTGCGGGCTGGTGGTGGCCGTCGGCCTCGTGCAGTCCCCGGCCGCGGCCGCCCAGAACGCGGTGACCAGGGAGATCTTCACCGACGACGCGCTCTACCTGCGCAGCCAGGACCTGCGTGGGATCACCACCAACACGCTGATGCTGCTCGGGCTGGCCGGCGGCGGCCTGCTGGTCGTGGGCATCGGCACGAGCTGGGCACTGGCCATCAACGCGGTGACGTTCCTGGTCAGCACGGTCGTCGTGCACCGCTTCGTGAAGAACCGGAGCGCGGCGGGCAGCAGCGAGGACGGCTGGTTCGGCGCGGCCCGCTACGTGTTCGGCACCAGCCGGCTACGCGTGTTGATCACGCTGTCCTGGCTGGTCGGACTGGTCGTCATCCCCGAGGGCCTGGTCGCCCCGCTGGCCGAGGAGCTCAACGCGTCCTCGGCGATGGTCGGCGTGCTGCTGGCCGCCGACCCCCTGGGCTTCGTCGTCGGCACCTACATCCTGAGCCGGTTCGTGGCCGCGCACCAGCGGGTTCGAATCATGGGCGCGCTCGCGGTGTGCTCGTCGGCGACGCTGATCGCCTTCGCGTTCGACCCGCATGTCGCGCTCGCCGTGTGCCTGCTCGCGCTCGCCGGCGCGTTCGGCGCGTACCAGATCACGGTCAGCGCCACGTTCACCTCACTCGTCCCCAACGAGATTCGAGGCGGCGCGTTCGGGGTAATCCGAACAGGTCTACGTGTGTCACAGGGCGTAGGCGTCGCCGTCGGCGGCGCCGTGGCGGAGGGCCTGGGCTCGACGACCACGACGATCGCGTTCGCCGGGGTGCTCGGGGTGGCCATCGCCATTCCCGCGAGCTTGGCGTGGTCGCGGCTCAACCGCTCCTCGGGGAAGGCACACGCGGTGCCCAACCTGAACACACAGCCCTCATGACACCCGCGCTGTCGGGAGTGGACAGGCAACGGAGCGCACAGAGAAAGTCACAGATCGCGGTCCCGCATCACGGTTCACCTCCCTGGCGGTGTCACCAGAGCCGACCTCGAACGTGTCGGCAAGACATTGTGTCAGATGGTCACAAGTCACGGTCTGCCATCAGAGTTCACCTCCCCGGGTGCGCCGGGATGGTAGCGACACCGGCCGGAGCACGGTTCCCCCCTCCTTCGAGGCACACTTGGCTGTGTCACGAATGGAGGGACACTTGTCCACGAGTTCCACCGCTCACGAGGGGCCCGGGCGAGCATCACGCGATCCGGCGGGCCCGGCGGGGGACCACGTCGGAGGAAGGAACGATCAGCACGCTGAGGGCCACGTACCAGGGTCACCCATTAGTGTGAACGATGCGCGTGAATCGCGACACTACGGAGGCAAGTTTGTAGTGGGGCTGCAGCGGTGGGCGTTCTGGCGGCAGCGACCGAGGCTGATCGCCTACGTTCTGCTGTGCGAGCTCGCGGCGATCACGAGCATCGTCCTGGCCGCGTTCACCGCGGCGATGCCCGTCCAGGACGACTGGTTCCGGTTCCTGACCCTGGCCGCGTGCGCGACGGTCCACCTACAACTGTCCAGCCGGCAGGAGGAGCGCCGCCGGTCGCGGAAGCCGACGGTGCAGATCGACCTGGTCGGCATCTGGTCGTTCGCCGGCGTGGTGGTGCTGCCGATCCATCTGGCACTCCTCGGCATCGTGTTCAGCCGGACCCAGCGCTGGTTCGTCGCCCGCCGCCCCCTGTACCGGTTCATCTTCTCGACCTCGAGCGTGCTGCTAGCCGCCGTCGCCACCCACGAGATGGTGACCGCGTTCGGCGTGCGGGCCTGGTCGCGGACGACCGTGTTGGACTCGTTCACCGAGTTCGGCATCCTGCTGCTCGGCGGGTTCGTCTACTTCTCGGCGCAGGCGGTCATCATCGGCATCGGCGCGATCCTGCTGAGCACGTCGCGTCCCACGATCCGGACCGTCCTCGGCACGAAGGACGACAACGAGCTCGAGGCGCTGACGATCGCACTGGGGACGGTCGCGGCCATCCTGCTCGTCAACATGCCGGCGGCGCTCGCGATCATCGTCGTGGTGAGCATCATCGGCAACCGCATCGCCGAGGTGCGGCAGTTGCAGGTGGACGTCCGCACCGACCCGAAGACCGGCCTGCTGAACATGCGCGGCTGGCGGGAGGGAGCGGAGCGGGCGCTGGCCCGGGTGGAACGGGCGAACAGCTCCGCCGCCGTGCTGATGGTGGACCTCGACCACTTCAAGTCCATCAACGACACGTGGGGCCACCCCGCCGGCGACGACATGCTCGAGTACGTCGCCCACGCCCTGCGCGGCGCGACCCGCCCCAGCGACATCCTCGGCCGCTTCGGCGGCGAGGAGTTCGTGGTCCTGCTCCCCGACGCCGACGCAGACGAGGCGAAGCTGGCCGGCGAACGCATCCGCCGCATGATCTCCGAGCTGCACGTCCCCACCACCGACAAACGCGGGGGACCGGTCGCCATCACCAACCGCACGACCTCCATCGGCGTCGCCATCTACCCCGACCACGCCAAAGGCCTGGGCGAGCTGCTCCAACACGCCGACGCCGCGGTCTACGAAGCCAAGGAGAACGGCCGCGACCAGGTCCGCGTCTCCTCCTGACCGCACCGCTGGCCGTGGAAGCGCCTACCCCCGACCGCCGAGCAACGCGCCCACCACCTCCCGCTCCGGCGTCCCGATCTCCTCGAACAGCCGCAACGCCGCCCGCCAGGCGACCGCGGCGGCCTCCCGGTCCCCCAGCTCGGCCCGCACCAGGCCGACCACGTGCAGCGCCCGCGCCTCGTCGAGCCGCTGCCCCCGGCCGCGCACCAGCGCCAGCGCGTGTTCCACCTGTCCGAGCGCCTCCGCCGCGTGACCGAGCGCCAGGGTCCCGCGGGCCAGCTCGATGTGGGCCCGCCCCTCCAGCAGGCGCATCCCCGACTCCTCCATCACCCGCAACGCCTGCCGGCTCGCCACCACCGCGTCGGCGGGGCTTCCGGTGCGCCTGCGCGCCGCGGCGAGCCCGATCAGCACCGAGGTCTCGCCGTACCCGAAGCTGATCGCCCGGGCCGCCGCCAACGCCTCCGCGTAGTACGCCAGGGCGGCGTCGAGCTCCCCGCACCGCAGGCTCACCGAGGCCATGATCTCCAGCCCGCCGGCCTCGTGCCGGCGCTCGCCGAGCTCGCGGCTCTGCCGGATGGTCAGCTCCGCCTGCTCCCGCGCCTGCTCGTAGGCACCCGCGTCGCAGTTGGTCTCCGCCAGGCTGACCGTGGCCGCGATCTCGCCGTGCCGCCAGCCCAGCTCGCGGCACCGGCGCAGGCAGCGGGTGTGCAACGCCCTCGCCTCCAGCAGGTCGCCGCGGGCCCAGCTCGTCGCCCCGGCCGCGTGCATCGACCTGACCTCGGCGTCCGCGTCCCCAATGCGCAGGCTCAGCGACAGGGCCTGCGCGGTCCGCGTGGCCGCCCTGTCCAGCTGGCCCAGCGACAACGCAGTCACGCCGACATAGTTCAGCGCCATCGCCTCGCCGCGCGGGCTGCCGATCCGACGGCTGATCTCCAACGCGCGCTCGTGGTAGCCCGCCGCGCGAGCCGGCCGGCCGAGCTGGGAGTACACCCGACCGAGGCTGTGCAGCGAGGTCTCCTGCCCGCCGAGGTCCCCGATCTCCTCGTTGAGCAGCAGCGCCTGCTCGTGGTGGTGCACCGCCTCGCCGTACCGGCTGAGGTTGTAGTGCACGACCCCGAGCACGTCGTGCACCGCGGCCTGCGCCTGGCGGTCCCCCGCCCGGGTCGCGGCGGCGAGCGCGGCGAGCCCGATCACCCGCCCCTCCCGACCGTGGCCCCGCCGCACGAAGTACCCCCGCAACACCGCCGCCAGCCGCCAGACGTGGTCGGACTCACCGGACGTCGCGATCTCCACCAGGTTCGCGAGCTCCGCGTCCAGCCAGCCCACGGCCGCGCGGTCGTCGGCCAGGGCCTCGCCGGACGGCGGGACCGAGGGCGTGACCTCCGGGTAGATCAGCCGGCCGGCCGTCGCCGCGGTGCCGAGGTAGTAGTCGTGGTAGCGCGCGAGCGCCGCCCGGCGCTCGGCCGGCGTCTCCTCGCCCGCCGCCCGATCACGGGCGTACTCCCGCAGCAGGTCGTGGAACTGGTAGCGGCCCGTCGTCTGCTCCTGCAGCAGACTGGCCGCGACCAGCGCCGCGAGCGGCCGTCTGGCCGGCGCGCCGAGCAGCGCGGTGGCCGCCGGCTCGGTGAAGTCGGCTCCCGGGACCAGCCCGAGCAGGCGGAACAGCCGTCGGGGCAGCTCGTCCAGCCGCGCGTAGGACAGGTCGAACGCCACCCGCACCGCGGCGCGCTCGTCGCCGTCGATCGCCAGCTCGTCGAGCCGGCCGTGAGCCCGCAGCGCACGGGTGTAGGCCGCGATGTCCAGTGCCGACGCCGTGGAGAGGTTCGCCGCCGCGATCCGCAGCGCCAGCGGGAGGTACGCGCACGCCGCCGCCAGCTCGTCCACCGCCGCCACCTCGGCCGACACCCGCTCGTGGCCGAGCAGCCCGGCGAGCAGGGCCCGGGCCTCACCCGGGGAGAGCACGTCGACGGCAAGGTGCCGCGCCCCCTCGCCGGCCACGAGGCCGGTGAGCCGGTCGCGGCTGGTCACCAGCGCGAGGCAGCCCGGGCTGCCCGGTAGCAGCCGCCGGACCTGCTCGGCCCCGGCCGCGTTGTCCAGCAGCACCAGCACCCGCCGGTCGGCCAGCAGCGTCCGGTACAGGCCCTCGGCCTCCTCGAGGTCGGCCGGCACATGCTCGGCGGCCACGCCCAGCGCGCGCAGCAGCCTGCCCAGCGCCTCCACCGGCGCCACGGGCCCGGTCGCGGCGTAGCCGCGCAGGTTCACGTACAGCTGGCCGTCGGGGAACCGGTCCCGGACGCGGTGCGCCCAGTGGACCGCCAGCGTCGTCTTTCCGACGCCGGCCGTGCCGCTGATCGCCGAGATCACCACCGGCGCCGCAGCCGCGTCGGTGAGCAGCGCGCCGAGGTGGGCGTCGAGGTGCGCCAGATGCTCGGCGCGGCCGGCGAACCCGCTCACGTCGGTCGGCAGCTGCGCGGGAACCGACCGCTCGGCCACGATCGGGCGCTCCCCGCGGACCAGTCGCAGGTGCGCGGCCCGGACCTCCGGACCCGGCTCCACGCCGAGCTCCTTGACCAGTCGGGTGCGCACCTCGGCGAACAGCCGCAGCGCCTCGGCCTGGCGCCCGGCCGCGGCGAGGGCGAGCATGAGCCGGGCATGCAGCCCCTCGTGCAGCTGCTCCTCGGCGGCCACCTCCCGCAGCACCTCGACCACCGCCTCCGGCCTGGCCCGGTGCTCCGCGGCGTCGGCGTAGGCCAGCGCGGCGACCAGGCGGCGCGCGGCCAACCCGGTGACCGCGGGGTGCTGGCGCAGGACCGGCAGGTCGCACACCGGCGCGCCGCGCCACAGCCGCAGCGCCTGCTCCAGTGCCGTCACAGCGGCGGCCGGGTCCCGCGGCATCGCCCGGTCGGCCCGCACGAGCAGGTCCTCGAAGCCCAGCAGGTCCAGCCGGTCGGAAGTGGCGGCGAGGAGGTAGCCGCCGCGTTCGGCGGTGATCGGCACGGCCGGGCCGACCACCTTGCGCAACCGGGAGACGTAGGTGTGCACCAGGCCGTGGCAGCTGTCCGGAGGGCTCGCCCCCCACAGCGCGTCGACGATCTCGCCGCGCGGGACCACCAGGTTCGCCCGCAGCGCCAGCAGCGCGAGCAGGCACCGTTGCTTGTGCGGGCCGAGGTCGACGGCCCGGCTCCCGAGGCGCAGCTCCAGCCGGCCGAGCACCCGGAGCGACAGCTCGCCGTCGCGGTGCACCGCCGCCCACGCATCCTCGACCGCGATGCCCGTGGCCTCGGCCAGCCGGCGCACCGAGGTCCAGCGGGGCCGCGTCACCCCGCGCTCGATCGAGCGGACCGCGCGCACGCTCACTCCGGCCCGGTGCGCCAACTCCTCCTGAGTCAGCCGGGCCACGGTTCGCCGGTGGCGCAACAGCGCCCCGAACGAGGAGTCATCGTCCACGGTTGAACACTCCGCGTCATCGCCCCACTACACCTCCATACTGCCGCACGAGCTGCCGCCCAGGCGCCGGTGAACGGCGTAACCGCTGCTCGGGACCGGTTTGGGAGCGGCAGACGAACTACAGCCGGGGTGCCAGGGCGGCTGTCTACCGTGGGTGGTGGGTCGCGGCGCGGGCCAGGGGGGTGCGCCGCGACCCGCACCATCGTTCGCAAACCACCTGATCCCGATGATCGATCCAGGTAGCCTTCCGCCATGGGGATCCGCGGGGCCGGCCGCCGATGATCGGGCAGATGTCGCGGCGCCCGTGGTCGGAGCGTGACCAGGTCCTCTCCGGCCTGCCGCGCCTGCGCTGGCTGGTCACCATGCTCCTGGCCGCGGCCGCGTTCGCGGTCGTCGCCTCCCGCCCCAACCCCCTCCCGACCACCGAACCGACCGGCGACGTCGCCAGGGTCCAACAGGCCATCGAGGCCCAGCTCGACCCCGCCGGCGGCCAGGACCCGATCGCCCTCCTCCCGGCCGACTTCCTCCGGGTCAGCGGCCGCCACCCGGTCCGCATGGAGGCTCCCGACGGCACCGTCCGCGCCGTCCACCCCGGCGGCGGCTGTTCCTCCCCCTGGGGCGACACCCGCTGGGACTACAGCGTCGGCTGCAAGGCCCACGACCTCGGCTACGACATGCTCCGCTACGCCGAGGCCAAGGGCCAGCCGCTCGCCCCCGAGCTACGCGAGCGCCTCGACGACCGGCTGTCGATGGACATGCACGCCCAGTGCGAGCTCAACCCGCGCGGCTCGCCAGCCTCCTGCGAGGTCGTGGCCACGCTCTACACGGTCGGCCTCGTGGTCAACTCCTGGCACCAGCGCTGGGGCCCGCCCAAGAACGAGCCGGTCGGCCCGTGGTCGGTGGCCATGGTGGTGATCATGCTGCTGGTCGCCGTCCGCGCCCCCGCCGTGGTCCGCCGCGGCCCTCGCCGCCACCGGCCCCGCCACGCCCCCCGGCACCCGGAGCTCACCGGGACCGAGCTCGCCCAGGCCGACTACCTGAGCTTCCTGCGGATCCTCGCCCTGACCGGCATCGTGCTCGCCGAGTCGCTGCTCGCGTTCACCATGCGCGGCAGCGCCGAGCCGGGCTGGGTCTGGCCGCTGACCTGGCTGCTCCAGCTCGTGCCGCTGTTCTTCCTGGCCGGCGGGCACGCGAACCTGCTCGCCTGGCGCGGCACCCGCGCCGCCGGCGCCGGGTACGGCACCTACCTCGTCGGCCGCGTCGGCTGGCTGATCCGGCCGGTGCTGGCCTTCGTCATCGCGTGGCTGGTCGTCCCGCTCTCGCTGGAGCTCCTGCAGGCGCCGGAGGCCTCGATCACCGCGTTCAGCCGGCTGGTCGTGCAGCCGCTGTGGCTGCTCGGGCTCTACGTCGTGGTGGTGGCGGTGACTCCGCTGACGCACCGGCTGCACGCGGCGCTGCCGGTCGTGACCCCCGCGGTGCTGCTGGCCGGTGTCGTTGGGCTGAGCTTCGTCGGCGGGTCGCTCGCCGCGCACGTCGGCGGGGTACTGGTGGCGCTGCTGTTCGCCCAGCTCGCCTTCCACTACGCCGAGGGCGGGTTCTGGCGCGTCCCGCGGATGGTCCTGGTGACCCTGGCGCTCGCCGCGTTCGCCGGGCTGGTCGTGCTGACGGTCTTCGGCGCCCAGCCGAAGCTGCAGCTCGCCGAGCCGACCGGGTACGCGGCCTTCGCGCCCTCGCTGGCCGGCGTGCTGCTGATCGGGATCGTGCAGCTGTGCCTGGTCGTGCTGCCCCGCGAGCCAGGCCTGCGGACCGTGGCCACCAGTGCGCCGGCCCGCGGGGTGGCGGTGGTCCGTGCCGCGCCGATGACCGTCTACCTGGTCTACCTGTGCGCGATGCTGGTGCTCGAGGGGCTGGTCGGCGTGGCTCGTGGGGCCGTCGCCTCCGGCGGCGGGATCGAATGGCTGACCCAGCCGCGGACGATGTTCGCCATCGGGCTGATGGCGATGCCGACCCTGCTCGCGTTCCTGTGGTTCGAGCGGCGGTCCGACCGGCCGGGCCCGCCGGAGGCCGACCCGCCCGAACCGCCCGACGAGGTGGTCGAGGCGCGACCGCGGCGGGTGTGGCCCGAGCCGGTGGCCGCCGGGCTCGGCGTGGTCTACGGGGCGCTCGGGGTGCTGGGGTTCGCGGTGACCGGTCTGTCCGGGTGGACCCAGTCCTCGGAGCTGCTCGGACTGCCGATCGACCCGATGGCCAACCTCATCCACCTGCTGCTCGGCTGGTACCTGGTGCACTGCGTGCACCTGCAGACCGTGGGCGGGCCGGGTCCCTGGCTGGTAACGGCGATCGCCTGCGTCCCTCCGATGATCACCACGGTGAGCGGGGTGGGCACGGCCGTGCACGGCGCGACGATGGTCGCCGCGCTCGCCCTCGCGCTGGTCTGCGTCCAACCCTCCCGCGCCGGCCGGTCCGGGGCGCGTGCGGTACCGGTCGGGGGTACCGGCGGTTGAGTCAGCGCGCCGGTGCGCTCACCGTGCGCGACATGTGCCACGCTACGAACAGAACCTCGGGCCCGTCTCGCACGTCTGTCCGGGTAGGAGCGGCACGGACCCGAACCGGGTCCGCGGAGTTCTGCTGGGAGGAGTGGACGTGAGCTATCGGCCGCCCGGGCCCGAGGGCCGCGGTGCGCGAGGGGGCCGGCCAGTCCCCCCGCGGACCGGGCGACCGGGCCACCCCCCGGCGAACGCCGGGCGCGTCGTGGGCGGCCGCACCGGCGGGCAGCGGCAGGACCTCCCGCACTACCGCCGGCCCTCGCCGCGCACCTCCGACGCCCGCTGGCAACCCCTCCCCGAGGAACCCCGTCCGGCTCCGCGCGCCTACCGGCGCCCCCGCCCGCGCCGGGCGCTCACCGGCGGCAAGGTCGTGCTCGCCCTGGTGTCGACGCTGGTGCTCACGGCAACGGGCTACTACTGGTCGCGCATCGAGTCGTTCAGCGACGGGCTCACCACGGCGGACGTCATCGACCAGCCGCCCCAGGAGCGGCCGGCCGACGGCGCGCTCGACATCCTCATGGTGGGTCTGGACAGCCGCACCGACGCGCAGGGCAACTCGCTGCCCGAGGAACAGCTGCGCTTGCTCAACGCCGGGGTCGACTCCGGCGAGCTCAACACCGACACCCTCATCATGATCCGGATCCCGAACGACGGCGAGCGCGCGGTCGGGATCTCCCTGCCGCGTGACTCCTATGTCGACATCCCGGGCGGCTACGGCCAACACAAGATCAACTCCGCGTACGCGCGGGCGAAGAACGACGCGATGGCGCGGCTGCGCGAGGAGGGGGTGACCGACGAGTCGGACCTGGAGGTCCGGTCCAACCAGGAGGGCGCGAAGACGCTCATCGCGACGGTCCAGGAGCTCACCGGCGCCACCATCGACCACTACGCGCAGGTCAACCTGCTCGGCTTCTACGACATCACCAAGGCCGTCGGCGGCATCGACGTGTGCCTGCGGGCGCCGGTGAACGACCGGGACTCCGGTGCGCGCTTCCCGGCCGGCCCGCAGAAGCTCGAGGGTGTGGCCGCGCTGGCGTTCGTGCGCCAGCGCAAGGGCCTGCCCAAGGGCGACCTGGACCGGATCGTGCGCCAGCAGGTGTTCATGAACGGCATGGCGAAGAAGGTCTTCTCGCAGGACATGCTGGCGCCCGGGTCGGACACGCTGGAGAGGCTGCAGAACGCGATCCAGAAGTCGGTCGTCCTCGACGAGGGCTGGAACGTGCTGCAGTTCGCCCAGCAGATGATGGGCTTCACCGGGGGGCGGATGAGCTTCCAGACGATCCCGGTCGGCTCACCCGACCTGCGGACCTCGGACGGTTCGGCGGTGGAGGTCGACCCGGACGAGGTGCGCTCGTACGTCCAGGGCCTGCTCGGCGGCGGGAACACCTCGTCGACATCGCCCTCGACCGGGGCGCCGGCCGACGGGGGGACCGAGACCTCGCCGGCGGAGGTCACGGTCAACGTCCGGAACGGGACCGGCCGGACGGGTCTGGCCGACGCGGTCGCGACCTCGCTCTCCGAGCAGGGCTTCACCAGGGGCGAGGTCGACAACGCGAGCCCTCGGGCGGCGACCGTGGTCCGGCACGCCCAGGGCGAGGAGGCCAACGGGTCGCGGGTCGCCGGCGCGCTCGGCGGCTCCGCCACCGTGGAGCCCGACGCGAACCTCCCGGCCGGCACGGTCACGGTGCTGCTCGGCGACGACTTCTCGGGTGTCGACACCGACGGTGCGGCGCACGCTCCGCTCCTGCGCCTGGCGCCGGGAACCCAGCGGCAGGCGGGCCAACCAGACGGGTCCGGTTGCGTCAACTGAGTTCACCCGATCGGGCATTGTTTCTCCGGCCGAAAACGGCCCTCACCCTGTTTGCGCAGGAGAATTGCAGCAGCAAACTCCGCGAACCCGCGTAATCACCCGGCGAAGTTCGCTTCCCTCTTATGTCGGCACCCGGCCGGGGACCGGATGCCAGCGTCGGGAGAGGGGCGATCGTGCTGGATACAGCGACCTACCAACGGATACTGGGTGACGAACTGCGCCGGCTGCGCAGGCAGCGCGGCTGGACGAGGCGGGACCTCAACCGCCGGCTACAGAGCGACATCTCCCTGCAGACGCTCGCGACCTACGAGCTGGGCACGCGTCAGTGCACCGTGGTGCGGCTCGTGGAGATCTGCCTGGCGCTCGACGAGGTGCCGCACGAGCTGATGGCGCGGGTGCACGAGCGGGTGTTCAACGACTCACCCGTCGGACGCATCCGCGTCGACCTGCGCAGGGTCGTCCGGGACAGCCAACCCGAGCTGCTCCCCCTGCGCCGCTGGGCGAAGGGGAAGCTGACCGAGATCAACGGGCACCAGACCGAGGTGAGCCTGGACATCGCCGCGCTCGAGCGGATGGCCGAGCTCTGCGGGGTGGAGACCGTCGACCTGATCTCCCGCCTGCGTCAGCTCACCGGCCCGCCGCCCGTGGCGCCGGACGACGACTGAGCGCTCAGGGAGCGCGCAGGCCGAAGGTGGCGGGATCGACCTTCCGGGTACGCAACCAGTACCGCCAGGTGAAACCGGGCCAGATCGTCCGGTTCACCCCCTGGCTGTCCAGGTACCAGCTGCGGCACCCGCCTCTGGTCCAGACACCCGAGACCAGCTTGCGCTGGATCTCGGACTGGAAGCGTGCCTGCGCGCCCTCCCGGGTGTCCAGCGACTCCGCGCCGGTCCGCTCGGCGAGCGCCATCGCGCGGGCGACGTAGCGAACCTGGGACTCGATCATGAACACGACCGAGTTGTGCCCGAGCGCGGTGTTCGGCCCGAGGAGGAGGAACAGGTTCGGGTATCCGGCGACGGTGATGCCGAGGTGGGTCTGGATGCCCTCCTCCCGCCACTGCTTGGCGAGGTCGCGTCCGCCGACCCCGGTGAACGTGACGTAGTCGAAGGCATCGGTGACGTGGAAGCCGGTGCCGAAGATGATCGCGTCGACCTCGTGCTCGACACCCGCGGTGTCCACCACCGACCGCTCGCGGACCTCGGCGATGCCGTCGGTCACCAGCGAGACGTTCGGCCTGGTCAGTGCCGGGTAGAAGTCGTTGGCGACCAGGACGCGCTTACAGCCGAGCAGGTAGTCGGGGGTCAGCTTCCGGCGCAGCTCGGGGTCCTCGACCGAACGGTGCAGGTGGGCCAGGGCGACGCGCTGCGCGAGCCGCATCAGGCCCGGTCTGCCGTTGAACCCGATCGCGCGGGCCTCGAGGAGCCAGTACACCAGCGCCCGGTAGAGCCGCTGCACGCCGGGAACGGTGCGGAACAGCCACCGGGTCCAGCGGGGCATCGCGCGGTCCGACTTCGGCAGGACCCAGGGCGGGGTGCGCTGGAACACGGTCAGCCGCTCCACCTCGGGGGCGATCCGCGGGATGAACTGGACCGCGCTCGCGCCGGTGCCGACGACCGCGACCCGCTTGCCCCGCAGCGGGTACCCGTGGTCCCAGCGGGCCGAGTGGAACGCCGGGCCGGTGAAGTTCTCGATGCCGGGGAGCCGGGGGATGTTCGGCAGGTGCAGCCCACCCATCCCGGAGACCAGGAACCGGGTGACGTACTCGTCCCCTCCGGCCGTGCTCACGTGCCAGCGGCGCTCGTCGGCGTCCCAGCGCGCACCGGTCACCTCCACGCCGAACCGGATGAACCGGCGCAGCCCGTGCCGGTCGGTGACCTCGCGCAGGTAGCGCCAGATCTCCGGCTGGGCGGAGTAGGTCCTGGTCCAGTCGGGGTTCTGGGCGAAGGAGAACGAGTACATGTGCGACCTGATGTCGCAGGCACAGCCGGGGTAGGTGTTCTCCCGCCAGGTCCCGCCGACCTCGTCCGCCTTCTCCAGCACGACGAAGTCCTCCCGCCCCTCGCGCCGGAGCCGGTCGGCCATGCCGAGCCCGGCGAACCCGGCGCCGATCACGACCGTGTGCACCTGCCTGGCCATGCCCATGGAGGACCTCCTGTCGTGGACTGCCGCTAACTTACTCGCAGTAGGTTACTTCCGGTAGAGTATTGCGGTGGCCCCCACACAGGAGCGCCGGCGGCGGATGCCCCGGGCGCAGCGGGAACGGCAGATGATCGCGGTCGCGGAGGAGATCTTCGCCGAGCGCGGGTACCAGGCCGCGTCGATGGACGACATCGCCGAGCGGGTGGGCGTCTCCAAGCCGATGCTCTACGAGTACTTCGGGTCCAAGGAGGGCCTCCTGGTGGCGTGCATCCGGCAGGCGCGGACGGAGCTGCTGGGCCTGACGCTGGCCTCGGTCGAGGGGGTGTCGACGGCGGAGGAGGCCCTGCGACGGGGGCTGGAGGCGTTCTTCGTCTACATCGACTCGCACCGCCGGTCCTGGAACCTGCTGCGCAACGAGGCGGCGGTGGCCGGGCAGGCCGCGATGGACGAGATCGAGGCGGTGCGCCAGCAGCAGACCGCGGTGAACACGACGTTGTTCGCCTCGTACCTGCCCCACCTGCCGGCCCGGGACCTGGAGGCATACGCGGAAATCATCGTCGGCGCGTGTGAGCGGCTGGCGATGTGGTACGTCGGGCGTGAGGATGTCGGGCCCGCCGACGCCGCCGAGCTGATCATGCGGATGGTGTGGTCGGGCCTGAGTGGAGCAATTGCCACGAACGGTGACAAGTGACCGATTACTGTTTGCGGAGCGTATCTTTCCACCGGGAGAGGTGTGCGATGGGGAGTGGGTGCACCGGGAGGGGCGGACAATGCGCGAGCCGATCGAGGTCAACTACGTACCGGACGGCGACGACTGGTCGGTGACCGTCAACGCACAGGGGCAGACGGCGAAGGCCCAGGCACACGGCCTGGTCGCGGCGAGGGACCGCGCCGACCAACTCGTCGCGGAGCTCGTCCCGGAGGAGGAGCCGCGCACGGTCGTCCACCTGCTCAACGGCGACGCGGTGGCGTTCACGTCCGCCTACCTGTCCGCGCAGCTGGAGCCGGCCGAGCCCCTGGCGGACGCGGACGCTCCCGAGCCCGCGAGCACCACCCCGCCCCAACCGGCCCTGGAGGACGACGAAACCCGGCCCGGCCCCGCGGCGCCGCCCCAGCCGGCAGCGCCACCCCTCGAGTCCCAGCCGGCCCACGCGGAGGCAGAGCCGGCCCACGCCGAGTCCCAGCCGGCCCAGCGTCCCACCTCGCAACCGAGCCACCGCGCGGACGCCGGGCCGGCCGACCAGCCGACCCCACACCCGAGTCCTCGCGCGGCCACCCAACCGGCCCCGCAACCGAGCCCTCGAGCTGAGGCCGCGCCGACCGTGCAACCGACCCCACTCGCGAGTTCCCGCGCGGACGCCGCACCGGCCGGCCACCCGGCCCCACCGCCGGATGCCACCCAGCCGAACCTCACGCCGGCCCCGCACCCAGAACCCCAGGCAGAACCCCAGCCAGACGCCGGGGCGGCCACGCAACCGGACTCCCCGTCCGGCGAGACCCCGCTCACCCCGCAGAGCCCACCCCCGGAGTCGGACTCCGTACCGGAGTCGGACCCCGTACCGGAGTCGGACCCCGTGCCGGAGTCGGACACCGTGCCGGCCATGCGGCCGGTCCCGCGGCCGCACCCCCATCCCGGCACGCCCCCGGGAACGTCCTAGGGCACGTCCTCAAAGCCCTCGATCGCGGTCTTCGCGCCCAGCCCGCCGCTGGCCGCGTTGTCGGACAGGCCAAGTACGACCCGGTACGAGGCCCGCCCTCCGCCTTGCCAGCGACGACCTGGATCACGAAGCCCATCGACCGGGACTGTGCGGACGCGCCCTAGCCGGCGGACCCGCTCAGCTGAAGATCTTCTTCAGGATCAGCAGCACGAGCAGGACACCGACGCCGATCAGCGGAATCCGCACCTTGGGCTCCGCGAGGGTGTTGCGCGCGCTGCTCTTCGCGCCGTCGACGAGGCGCTTCGGGTTCGCCTTGGTGCCCAGCTGGTCGAGCGTCGAGGCGAGCGCGTTCCGCGCCTGCTCGATCTCACGCTGGATGCTGTCCGGATCGCGGGCCACTGGTTCCTCCTCGGCATTTCTCAGGCGACAACCGTAGATCACACGTCCGGGGCACGCGCGGGCGCCCGGTCGGCCTCAGTATCCCGACACCCGCGCGTACATGTCCTCGCAGCTGCGCACGACGACCCTGGCCGCCTGCCGCTGGCCGTGGCCGAGCGCGTGGTTCTCCGCCTGCTCCTGCCAGCGGTGCAACGTCTCGCTCAGCGCGGCGTGCAGCTCCTGGCCCCCGGGGTCCCGGTCGAAGCCCAGCCGCGCCGCGAGGGCCGTCCCCCCGCCGCCGAGCAGCCGGCGGGCCTCGTCGGCCAGCGGCGCCGGCAGGCTGGTGCGGCCGGCCTGCAGGTCCGCCAGCAGGCGCAGCTCCCGGAGCTCGTGCGCGCTGGTCACCAACGCCTCGAGCGCGTCGACCAGTGCCCTGGCCGCCGGCCGGGGTTCCATCCGGAGCACGACCTCCAGCGCCAGCAACGCCGACCGCGCCTTGAGCACGTCCTGCCGGTCGGTGAAGCAGCGTGTGATCGCCTCCCGGAGCTCCGCCAGCCCACTGCGCTGGACCAGCTGCGCGGACAGCTCCGCCTGGGCGTCGAAACCCTGCCGGATCAGCGTCGTCACCAGCCGGACGCCGAACAGGCCGAACCGCTCCAGCAGGGCGGTCCTGGTCCGGGCGTCCAGCTGCCCGGCGACGTCGTCCCGGGTGAAGCGGTCCGCGGAGACCAGCGAGGCCTCGAACTCCCCGCGGGGCGCGGCGGCCAGCACGGTCAGCGACGCGAGCTCGTCCGCGGTCAGCGTGCGCCCGGCGTGGGCGAGCAGTCCGGACACGGCGACGACGTTCTGGCACAGCCCGCGCAGGCCCGGGTCGGTCCGGTAGCGGCGGGCGATCCGCTTGGCCGAGGTGAGCGCGTCGATCCTGCCGCCGCCGACCTCGTCGGCGCGGGCGAGGACCACGATCGCGTTGACCGGGTTGCGCCGGGCGATCGGGTGGTCCTGGAAGGACTGCAGGAACTCGATGTCGGTTCGGTGGGGATGCCGCATCAGGTACAGCACCGCGTCGGCCTCGAGCGAGATCCGCGAGCCGATGTCCGAACCGGACTCCAGCGCCGGCGTGTCGATCAGCGTCAGCCCGTGCAGGGCGCGGTTCGGCCAGTCGATGACGATCCGGTCGAGGTCCTCGGCCTTCCAACCCTCGAGGTCGATGTGCAGTTGGGCGTCCACCCTGGCCACCGGCGCGTCCCGCGGCGGCGCCTGGGTCGGGTACATCTGGGCCCTGGGCACCGCACCGGCGCGGTACCAGGTCACGACCTGGTTCTCCTCCTCGACGAGCAGCGGCGCGATCTCCTCGCCGACCAGGGAGTTCACCAGCGTGGACCGTCCGGTCTGGGGTGAGCCGACCACCGCGAGCCGCAGCGGCTCGGCGAGCCGGTCCACGTGGCGGCGAAGCCAGTGGGTCGCCCGCGGGCTGTCCTGGTACAGCTCGACCGCGTCGAGCAGCATCGCGCGGGCTCGTCCGGCGAGCTCGCTCACGCGGTCAGCCCACGCGGCCCCGACGGCGCGGCCAGTGCCTCGATCCTCCGGTGCAGCTGCGCGAGCCGGTCCAGCTCGAGCGCGAGCTCCTGGCTGCGCCGACGCCGGTCGGCCAGGTCGGCTTCGGCGGCACGCTTGGCCTGCGTGGCGCGCTCGGCGATGCCGGACTGCACCTTCTCCACCACGGACGTGAAGTGGTCGCGCAGCCTGCGCTGGATGAGCCGGGCGGTGTCGCGGCTCTCCTTGCTGTAGGAGAGGAAGAAGTCGTCGACGTAGCGCTGGGCCGCGGTGCGGGCGGTGGCCTGCCGGCGCTTGAGCCGGCTGCCGCGCTCGTCCCACACGCTCTTCGCGCCGAAGGCGGCACCGGCACCGAGGGAGATCGGGTTGATCAGCGGCAGGCCGGCCAGCGTCGTCGCCAGACCGAACATCAGCAGGCCGCCGTAGGAGCCGCGCAGACCGACGAACAGCTGCTGGCCCACGGTGAACTTCTCCACCCGCGGCGGCCGCAGGTCCCCGATGTGCTCGAGCAGGTCCTCCTCGGCCGAGGCGTCCGGGATCCGCTCCTCCAACGCGACCTGCCTGGCGATCTTCTCCGACACCCACTGGAACCGCTCGACCAGCCAGGAGAAGTTGGTCTCGGCCGTGTCGACGAGGCACTCGCGCAGCCATTCGGCGAACTCGTCCCAGGTCTTGGCCGGGTCGGCGGTCTCGAAGTACTCCTCGGCGAACCGCACGATCGTCCGGGTGCGCTCGCGCAGGTCGTACTCGATGTCGGAGATCAGGTCGGTCACCTCGTCGCCGAGCATGGTCTGCCAGCGGCTGGACCGCTTGCGCAGCTCGTCGAGCCGGGACTGGGCCGCCCGGTACTGGACGTGCGCGGCGCCAAGGCTGCCGCCGCGGGCCTCGGCGAGCTCCTCCCGCACGGGGGTGAGCAGCTGCTGGGTGACCATGGCGGTCATCGCGGCCGTGCAGCGGCTGGCGAGCACGTCGGCCTTGCCGAGCACGTCCTGGCGGAGGGTGCGGACGAGGTCGGCGAACCCGGACTCCTCGTTGAGCGCGCGGTCGCCCGTGCGGGCGGCCGCAAGGCGGACCGTCGCCGAGACCGGAACCAGCTTGACGTCGAGGCCCGCCGCGGCGAGCCGGGCCCGGTTGCGCTCGGCGACCCGGCGCCAGCGGGGGACGATATCGATCTTGGTGAGGACGACGGTCACCGTGGGGCAGATCGCCACGACCTTGCGCACCAGCTCGATCTCCGAGGCGCAGAGCTCGGCGGTGGCGTCGGTGATGACCAGCACGGCGTCCGCGGCGGACAGCGCGGCGAAGGTGCTTGCCGTGCGGGCGGAGCCCAACCCGCCCAGACCGGGGGTGTCGACCAGCACGAGCCCGCCGGCGAGCAGCTCGCGCGGGATGCCGACCTCGCCGTGCATGTCGGTCCGCCGGGTGGTCAGCGCCGTGCTCAGCTTGTCGAAGGGAACCGGGACGCGGGCGGGTTCGGCACCGGCGGGACCGATCGCGCGCCGGCCGCCGGTCGGCTCGTCGCGCACGATCGCCGCGACCGGCGTCTCGGCGTGCTCGACGAACGTGGGCGCGGTGGTGGTGACGTCGTCCCCGACCGGGCAGACCTGCGCGTTCACCAGGGCGTTGACCAGCTGACTCTTGCCCTGGTTGAGCTCGCCGACGACCGGGACGCGCAGCTTGGCGTCCAACAGCTGGGCGCGTCTGCGCTCCAGCTTGCCGGCCAGATCGCTGCGGTGGTGAGCGATGCAGGCCGCGATGGTGTCGTCGAGAACGGTCAGCCAGGGCGGAGTTCTCACCCGTATGAGTTTGCCTTGCTCCCCCGTATGGGTGAAAGGGGGCCGGGGCCCGCGGTCGAACTTCGCGGGCCCCGGCCACCGGGGATGGGGCAATCCCCTATATGCGGGCCTCAGAGGCCGAGGTCCAGGTCGTCGGTCAGGTCGCCGACGACAGGGAGCTTGCCGGTCGCGTCGGAGACGTGGTCGACGACGCCGCCGACCGGGCTGTGCGAGACGATGTCGGTGACGACGGAGGTGTCGACCGGCAGCTCCGAGAGCTCGGGCAGCTCGACCGGCAGGTCGGGCAGCTCCGCGGGCAGGTCGAGGTCCTCCAGGTCCAGCTCCGGCAGGTCGTGCAGGTTGCCCTCGAGGTCGGGCAGCTCCGGCAGCTCCGGCAGGTGGTCGCCGACCTCGGGCACCTCGACGGGGAGCTCGTCCAGCGAGGGGAGCTCCTCGAGGTGCTCGGTCACCGAACCCGCACCGGACACGATGGCCTCGTTGACGTGCTCGGCGCTGTCGGTGACGAGGTCGGACACGGGGGCGGCCGGGGTGCCGGCGAGGAAGCCGGCCAGGCTGTCCGCACCGTGGTCGACGGCGCCGGTGAGCTTGCCCGCGCCGGTGCCGATCAGGTGGGTCGCGGTGCCCGCGGCGTCGTCGATCTTGCCGTCGAGGCCGTCGACGTGGTCGGCGATGCCGTCGAGCACGTCACCCGGGTCCGCGGTGGTGACCAGGTAGTCGCCGTGGCTGTTGGCGCCCGCGTAGACGATCGGGGTGGACAGGCCACCGGAGACGAAGCCGTCCTCGGTCTGCACGATCCCGGCGACGCGGCCGGCGACGGTCTGGCCACCCGCCCAGAGGTCGGTGCCGTCGGCGTCGTGGTTCACCAGACCGCCGACGTAGCCCAGGTCGCCGAGCTCGGTCTTCGCGGTGACACCGGTGACGTGGCCCATGCCGTCGGTGATGTGGTCGATGTCCAGATCGAGCTCACCGAGCGGGGTTTCGGCGGGCAGCGCGTCGGTCACCAGCGGGATGACCTCCTCGACGTCCTGAGGCGTGAGGTCACCAAGGCCAGCGTCGCACAGGGCGCCCACCGGGTCGGCCAGGTAGGCGGTCCGGGCGGCCTCGTCGTCGAGCAGGTTGAGGACGAAGTCCTGCAGGGTCTGGAACGAGTACAACGAGATTCTCCTTGCGAAAGTGCGGTGTGGCGCTCTGCGGCGGGCAGCCCGACGCGGCGCTGTGTGGTGATCACCGTAGGAAGTCGGGCGGAGGGTGACATCGGGGATCACTCCCAGTTGTCGATTTCCGCCTTAGGGCCAACACTGTGTCCCTCGTTAGGGGATTAGGGGATTGGCAGTCCGTTCGCACGGGGGTGCCCCGAGGGGGGACGTCTTTGGTACGAACTACCTCGGTCGTTGGTAACGGAGAGGACACGCCCCTATGCCCTATGCCCTCGGGGTCGATCTCGGCAGTGGTCGGGTCACGGCCGCGATCAGCCGAAACGACCGCGGTCGCTGGCTGCCGGCGGAGGTGGTGGCGCTGGACGGTGACCCGGCCGGCGCGGTCTCCGCGCTGCACGTGACCGAGCAGGACACGGTCGAGGTCGGGGGACGGGCGCTGCTGGCGCTGCCCGCGCGGGCGGGCTCGGTGGCGCGGCGGGTGGTGGACCGGATCGGCGACGAGGTCCCGGTGATCCTGGACGGGCGTCCGTACCCGCCCGAGGTCCTCACGGCGGCGGTGGTGGGGTGGGTCGTCGACTACGTGGAGGCGACCGAGGGGGTGCCGGCGTCGCACCTGGCGGTCGCCCATCCGCCGGCGTGGGGCCCGTACCGGCGAGGGCTGTTGTCGGCGGCGCTGCGGGAGGTGAACCTGCCCGAGCTGACCCTGCTGCCCCGCCCGGTGGCCGCGGCGGAGTGTTACGCCGCGACCGAGCCGGTCGAGGTCGGCGAGGAGCTCGCCGTGCACTCGCTGGGCAGCGGCCGGTTCGAGGCGGCGGTGCTGCGCCGGGGATCGTTCGGCTTCGAGCTGCGGGCGCACGCGGAGAGCGCCGAGGATCTGGGCGGTGCCCTGTTCGACGACCTGCTGGCCGGTCAGGTGGTGTCCGCCCTGGCGGGCGACGCCCCGACGGGTGCCGCGCTGGCCGCCCTGCGTGTGGAGTGCACGGTGGCCAAGGAACGCCTGTCGACCGAGGGGTCGGTGACGATCGCGGGGTCGGTCACCGTGACCAGGGAGGAGTTCGAGGAGCTGGTGCGCCCGGCGGTGGAGAGCACGGTGTGGACGCTGAGCCGCACCATCGAGGCGGCGGAGGGGGCGTCGCCGCAGGTGGTGGCGCTGGTCGGGGGGTGTGCGAGGATCCCGGCGGTCGCCGTCGCGGTTGCCGGGGCGCTCCGCGTGCGGGTCGTCGCCGCGCCGGAGCCCGAGACCGCCATTGCCCGCGGCGCCGCGCTGGCGGCGGCCCGGAGCGCCAAGCCGACCGTTCAGGCCGAGGCCCTGGCGGTCACCCCCGAGGCGCTGGTCCCCCGCTCGGCGGTGACCCACACCGACCTCCTGCGCCTGGACGACCTGCCGGTCGAGGACCTGACGGATCTCGGCCCGCCGCCCCCGAGGCCGCCACTGGACATTTCTCCGCTGGAGCCGCCCAAGCGCCGCCTCCTCCCCCTGGGCGGCGGCCGCTCCAGGCCCTCCGAGACCCGGGACCCGCACATCGACGACCCCGAGCCGCCGGTGGTGGAGGTGTCCCCCCGCCGCCGCCCCCTCCCCGACCTCCTCGACGAGGAGGAGATACCCGAGGACTCCTCCCCCCGGAGGGGCCGCCCCACGTGGCCAACCGACGACGCCCCCGCCGAGCCCCGCCGAGCCGACTGGCCGCCAACTCCCCGCACCCCCGCCCCACCCCGCCGAGCCGCCGACCGCCCGGCCCCCGCCCCCTGGTCGGCCGACCAGCCCTCCACCACAGACCGCCCAGCCAGACCCAGCCACCCGCAGCCCGACCCCTCCCCCTGGCCCGAGGACGAGCCCTCCCCACTCAGGCCAAGCCACCACCGGCAGGACTCCCCCTCCACCCCCGCCGACGACCGGGACCACGCCCCGACGCCTCGCCCCACCCGACGCCAGCGTGCGGACCGCCAGGTACCCCAGTGGCCCTCCGACCCCGAGTCGGCCCACTCCGCGTCCGCCGTCGCCTCCCCCCGGCGGCCGTCCCGGTACCTCGCCCACGAGCAACCGGCCAACCCCGCCCCAGCCGGTGACCACCCGATGGCCTCCCACGACCGACAGCCCGACCACTCCTCCTGGCCGGGCGACCCCACCCCAGCCGACACGTGGCCCGCCGACGAACCCGCACCCGACGCCCATGCTGTCCGCCGACGCGACAACGGCGGGGCCGCCGACAGCCACCGAGCGGCCGGCGGTGCCCACCGGCCCGCCGAGACCGGCCCGCCGGCTCACACCCAGGGCGTCGAGCGTGACCCCGCCGCGCGCTCCCGCCGCGCAGCCGAACCCGGCCCCGCCCGGCACGAAGCGCTCTCCGCCCGCCACGACGGCCCCGCGCCGGCCAAGGGCCACCGGCACGAGACCCTCTGGCCAGCCGAGCCCGAGCCGCAGCGACACCCGGCCTCCGCCAGCGCCCACGACAACGCCTGGCCCGCCGAGCCCGAACCCCACCGGCGCGAAGCCTCCGGTCGCCGGCGTCTGCGTGAGCCCGACGAGAGCCCCGGGCGGCACGGGCTGCGGGAGGAGACCGCCTCTCCCGCCGACGACACTCCCGCTCCCCCCGAGGGCGGCAGGCGACGCCGTCGGGAACGGGGTACACACCACCTCGCCGAGGAGGCGGACGAACCGCCCCTGCGGCGTCGGCGTGCACTCGAGAACGACGGCGAGGTCGACCGGGCCTCGGGGCGTGGGCGGCGGCACCGTCTGCCGGACCCGGACGAACCCGGTGACCGCGTCGAGCCGGCCTCCCGTCGCGGCGGCCGTGACGGGAGGCGGCAGTGATTCCGATCTTCGACAGGTCGGCGGCCGAGCACGTCGCGGCCGCGGCGGCCGACCAGCGGCCGGGCGCGCACGTGGCCATCGTCGCTCCCGGCGGTTACGGCAAGACCGCACTGCTGCACCACCTCGGCAACGCGATCGGCGAGGTCACCGGAATCCCACCGGTCACCGCGCTGCCGCCGTTCGACCGGTTCGTCGACGGTGTCCTGCTCGTCGACGACGCGCACCAGCTCGACGACGCCGACCTGCGGGAGCTGCGCCGCCTCGCCACCAGTCCGGACGTGCGACTGGTGGTCGCGGCGCGGCCCTGGCCCCGGCGTGGGGCGCTCGCCGAGGTGCTCGACCTCACCCAGGACCAGTTCCTCCCCGCCCCGCTCGACCGCGACCAGGTGCGGGCGGTGCTCCCCGCACGGCTCCGTTCCGAGCGCCACGTCGAGTTCGTGCACGCGCAGACCGGCGGTGTCCCCGCCTTCGTCGACCGGCTCGGCCGCGCGCTCGACCCCGACGCCGAGCTGGAGGTGCCGACGGCGGCCGTCGCCGAGTTCCGGCGGGAGCTGGCCGGCCTCGACGAGGGGGTGCTGCGCTTCCTGCTCGCCGCGGAGGCCGGTGTCGGGCTGAACCTCGACCTGCTGGTGGACTTCCTGGAGACCCGGGAGGTCGTCGAGGTCGTCGAGGCGGCGCGCGCCACCGGGCTCGTGGGGACCGCGGGCAGCCTGCTGCCGATCGCCCAGCGGGCGATCCGGGTCCTGGTGCCGGTCGAGCGGCGCGCCTGGATCCGGCAGCGGCTTGCCGAGCTCCAGCTCGCCCGCGGCGGACAGGTGCTGCCGCTGATGCGTCCGCTCGTGAACACCGGCATCGGTGGGGACGGTGCGGCAGCGGCGTTCGAGGCGGCCGCGGCCGAGGCGCTGCCCGGCGACCCGGCCCTGGCGGCCCGGCTCTACGCGGCGGCGATCACCGCGGGGCGTCCGCCGGTCGCGGTCGCGGCACGGCGGGCCGAGGCGCTGGCTCTGGCCGGCGACCTCGACGGCGCGCTGCGGCTCGCCGACCAGGTGATCACGCTGGAGCAGGCCCCGCACCGCACGCTGGCCGCCACCGTCGCCGCCGCCGCCCTCGCCCACCGGGGCCAGCTCGGCCGCAGCGCGCAGCTGTACCGGTGGGCCGGTGCCCGCCACTTCGCCGTCCTCGGCTCGGTGGGCGTCGGCGAGCTCGCCGAACCGGCCGATGACGACGGCCCGCCCACCTCGCTGTCCAGCGCGATCTCGTTGATGGCGCAGGGCCTGCACGCCTCGGTCGCCGGTACGCCGACCACCGCGCTGTCCAAACTGGTCAGGGCCGCCGCGACGCTCGAACCGGTCGGCCGCGGCGTGCTGCTGCCGGACAGCCCGGCGGCGCTGGGCGCACTGCTGGCACTGCACTACGGCGAGCTCGGTACCGCGACCTCGTTACTCGAGCGGGCGATCGCGGCCGGTACCGGCGGCGCCCCGCTCGCCGTCCGCCACCGGCTGCTGCTGGCCTGGATCGCCATGGTCCGGGGCGAGCTGCCCAAGGCCGGGGAGATCGTCGCCGCGGCCCGACGGGCCAGGAGCGCGCTGGAGCCGCGGGACTGGCTGTTCGCCGTGGGGATCGAGCTGGGGGTGGCACGCCGAGCCGGTGACGCGGCGACGCTGGGCCGTGCCTGGCTGCAGGCCGGTGAGGCGATCCTGCGCCACCCGGTGGACCTGTTCACGTTCCTGCCGCTCGGTGAGCTGACCATGGCCGCGGCGCGGCTGCGGGACGAGAGCCGGCTGGCCGCGCACCTCGCCGAGGCCCGCGTGCTGCTGGCCGGGCTGGGCGAGCCGCCGTTGTGGGCGATGCCGCTGTGGTGGGGCGGGCTGCACGCGGCGATCACCGCCGGCCAGCAGGAGGCCGCCGAGGAGCACGCCGGGGCCATCGCAGCGGCCGCCGCACGCGACGAGCAGTTCGGCACGATCGCCGCCGCCGCTGGTTGCTGGCTCGACGTCACGGCCGGGAAGGTCGACGCGGACGCCGTGGAGAACGCCGCGCAGGGCCTGCACGGCGCCGGCCTCACCTGGGACGCCGCCCGCCTCGCCGGCCGCGCGGCGACCCGCACCACCGACCGCGCGGCGATGGTGCGGCTGCTCGACTGCGCCAGGATGATCCAGGGCAAGCCGGTCTCCAACCGCCGCGTGTCCACCGCCGAGCTCGGCGTGAAGGGCGAGGAGCAGCCGCCCGAGGTGAGCCTGAGCGACCGGGAGCTGCAGGTGGCCGAGCTGGTGGTGTCCGGGCTGACCTACAAGGACGTCGGCGACCGGCTGTTCATCTCGGCCAAGACCGTGGAGCACCACGTCGCGCGGATGCGCCAGCGGCTCGGCGCGTCCAGCCGTAGTGAGTTGCTCTCCCAGCTCCGGACGCTTGTCGGGAGCGCCGGTGCACGGGACTGAGCGGTCCGCCCTGGTCGCCGCGGGCCGCCGGCTCGCCGCCGGCGGGCTGGTCCGCGGAACCGCGGGCAACCTCTCGGTGCGGGTGGGCGACCACGTCGTCGCGACGGCGTCGGGGACCGACCTGGGCGCGCTCACCCCGGACCTGCTGAGCGTGGTCGACTACAACGGGGTGGTCGTGGCCGGGGACCCCCGGCCCACCTCGGAACTGCCCCTGCACCTGGCGCTGTACCGCGAGACCGGGGCGGGCGCCGTCGCACACGCCCACGCGATGTCGTCGATCGCGGTCGGGTGCACCCACGACGTCCTGCCGCCTGTGCACTACATGACGGTGCTGCTCGGCGGGGTGGTCCGCGTCGCGCCGTACGCGACGTTCGGCTCCGCCGAGCTCGCCGAGGGCGTCACGACGGCGCTGCGCGACCGGCAGGCGGCGCTCATGCGCAACCACGGCTCGGTCGCGGTCGGGTCGGACATCGACGAGGCCTGCGAGCGGCTGGAGCTCGTCGAGTGGCTGGCCGAGGTCTACCGGAGGGCCGCGACGCTCGGCCCGCCGAGGTTGCTCGGCGACGACGAGCTGGCCGCCGCCAAGCGCCAGTTCGTCCGACTCGACTACGGTCGAGACAACCGGTGATCGCTCCTTATACTTGCCGGTCGCTGTTCTATCGCCAACAGGACGGAGGCACCGATGCCGAGCGTGCTGGTCATCGGTGCGGGTTTCGGCGGTATCGGCGTCGCCATCGAGCTGAGACGCGCCGGGTACACCGACGTCACGGTGGTGGAGAAGGCCGATGACCTGGGCGGGGTCTGGCGGGAGAACACCTACCCCGGCGCGGGCTGCGACATCCCCTCGCCGTACTACTCCTATTCGTACGCGCCGAACCCGGGCTGGCCGATGCGGTTCTCCCTGCGCTCGGACATCCTGGCGTACCTGCGGCGCGTCGCGGACCGGTTCGGCATCCGTCCGCGCTACGGCGTCGAGGTGACCGCTGCCGAGTTCGAGCGGGGCCGGTGGCGGGTGCACACCGCCTCCGGTGAGGTGCTGACCGCAGACGTGCTGGTGCCCGCGGTCGGGCAGCTGTCCCGCCCGGCGATGCCGGACATCCCCGGTGCGTCCACGTTCACCGGCCACAGCTTCCACTCGGCACGGTGGGACCACGACTACGACCTGACCGGCCGCCGCGTCGCGGTGATCGGCACCGGCGCGAGCGCTATCCAGTTCGTTCCGTGCATCCAGCCCTCGGCCGCCCGGCTGACGGTGTTCCAGCGGACCGCCCCGTACCTCGTGCCCAAACCGGACACCCGCTACCGGCCCTGGCAACGCCGGCTGCTGCCGCTGGAGCGCGCGTTCTTCTGGGCGCTGTGCGAGGTGGGCGTGCTCGGGCTCAAGGGCAACCGCGTCGTCACCGCGGCCGTGGAGCGGATCGCGCTGCGCCACCTGCGCCGCCAGGTCCCCGAGCCCGAGCTGCGCGCGAAGCTCATCCCCGACTACCGGATCGGCTGCAAGCGGGTCCTGTTCTCCAACGACTACTTCCCCGCGTTGCGGCAACCGAACGTCCACCTGGAGACCGCGCCGATCACGGCCATCACCCCGGCCGGGGTGCGAACCGCCGACGGCGTCGAGCACGAGGTCGATGTGATCATCTACGGCACCGGCTTCCGGGCCACCGACTTCCTCGCCCCGATCGAGGTGCGCGGCCTGGGCGGCCGCTCGCTCGCCGAGGAGTGGACCGACGGCGCACGGGCATACCTGGGCATGACCGTCCCCGGCTTTCCCAACATGTTCCTCGTCTACGGGCCGAACACGAACCTGGGATCCGGCTCGATCGTGTTCATGTTGGAGCGGCAGGCGCGGTACATCCGCCAGGCCGTCGAGCGCATCGCCGCCGAGCAGTCCTGCCTGGACGTCCGGCCGGAGGTGGCCGAACGGTTCGACAGCGAGCTGCAGGGCCGTCTCGGCGGTACCACGTGGACGATGTGCCGCAGCTGGTACCGGGACGGCACCGGCCGGGTGACGACGAACTGGCCGGGTTCGGTCTCGGAATACCACCGACGGACACGGTCGCTGGACCCCATGGCGTTCGAGCGGGTGGCGCGATGAGCACCGCGGAGCCCCGGTGGCGCCGGCTGGGACCGGACGAGCGACGCGAACAGATCCTCACGTGCGCGATCGAGCTGTTCGGCGAGCGCCCGTACTCGGCCGTGTCCACGACCGAGCTCGCCAACCGCGCGGGTGTCGCCCGCGGGCTGATCAACCACTACTTCGGTACCAAGCGCGACCTGTACCTCGAGGTCGTGCGCCGAATGGTGATGATTCCCCAGGTGGCGGTGGACCGCCTGCCGAAGGGCACGCTCGAGGAGCGGGTCACCGAGTCGATCCGGTGGTTTCTGGACACCGTGTCCCGGCACAGCAAGGCGTGGCTCGCGGCGATCGGCGCCGAAGGCGTCGACCCGGAGGTGGAGCGCATCCTGGCCGAGGCCGATGAGCGCGCCGCCGACCGGGTGCTCGAGGCCACCGGGCTGGCGGCGGAGACCGCCCACCGCGAGGAGCTTCGCGCCATGATCCGCGCCTACGGCGGGCTCGTGAAGTCCGCCGCGCGGGAATGGCTCGTGCGCGGTGCCCTCACCCGACCCCAGGTGGAGGTGCTGATGAACACCACCCTCCTCGCGATCATCCGCGAAGCCAGCCCCGGCCTCGACTCCACCGCGACGTAATCACCTCCTTTCAGCTGTCGGAGCTCATCGGAACCACCGGTCGAAGCTCGCGTACGGCGTGAACGATCACCCCCGGGGTCGTGTAGTACGGGTCGTCGGTCAGTTCCTCGGCCGGGTCGTCGCGGAACACGAGCAGCGCACCCGAGCCGTCCTCCCACGGCCCGGCGAGCATCAGGCGGCCGGCGGCGTGCAGGGCGACCAGCCGCTCACGGTGCGCGGGCCTGGCCTCGAGCCGCCGCGGGTCGTCGGTGAACACGAGCTCGATGACGTACATGCCGGCACGTTACGAGCGACGTGCCGCCGCACGCTGTATCGCGTGATACTGCGTGCATGCTCGCCGACGTCCCGCTCCTCGCCACGGTCGACCGGGAACGGTTGGGGCGCCTGGCCGAGGTGGCGCCAGCCCGGACCGTCGAGGCGGACACCGTGCTCGCTGTCCACGGTGACCCGGCCACCCACCTGATCGTCGTCGAGTCCGGCGGGGTGACCGCGACCCGCGACACCGTCACGGGTCGCCGCCTCCGGCTGGGCGAGTTCCCCGCGCCGTGCGCCGTGGACAAGGCCGCCGTGCTCGACGGGGGCGGCCACACCGCGACCTGGCTGACGTCCGCCCGGTCGCGGGTGCGGCTGGTACCGGCCGCCGAGCTGTTCGCGCTCGTCGACGACGTCCCGGCTGCCCGTCGGCACGTGCTCGCCCACCTGGCCCGGCGCCTACGCGACCAGCAGGACGACCTCGTGCGCACGACCGTCGCCGACGGCGTCACCAGGACCGCGGCCTGGCTGGTCCGCGCTGCCGCGGCGGGCGGGGCACGCGTGCTCCTGCCGGGCGCCCAGCAGGGACTGGCCGAGGCGATCGGAATGACCAGGGTCTCGGTCAACCGCGCACTGCGCACGCTGGCCGACGAGGGCCTGGTCGCCGTCGAGCACGGCGCCGTGGTGGTGTTGGCACCCGAGTTGCTCATGCTGCGCGCGAATCCGGGTGTGTGAACCCGGGGCCCCGTGCGAGAGTGACGCGGTGCTGGTGAGACGCGAGCTGCCCGAGGACACGACGGTCGTCACCGAGGTGCACCGGGCCGCCTTCGACGGTGAGACGGAGGCCTCGCTCGTCACCGCGCTGCGGGCCGACGCCGGCTGGCTGCCGGCGCTGTCCATGGTGGCGGTGCTCGACGGCGCGGTCGTGGGTCATGTCGTGTGCACGCGCGCGACCGTGGGCGGCATGCCGGCCCTCGGTCTCGGCCCGCTCGGTGTGCTCCCGCACCATCAACGCCGCCGCGTCGGCACGGCACTGATGCACGCCGTGCTGGGCGCCGCTGACGCGTTGGACGAGCCGGTCGTCGTGCTGTTGGGGCACACCGACTACTACCCCCGGTTCGGTTTCCGCCCGGCAGCCGAGTTCGGCATCACCCCGCCGGTGGCGGAGTGGGCGTCACATTTCCAGGCCCGCGCGCTCACGGCTTATCGGCCGGAGGTACGCGGGCATTTCACATACGCGGCTCCTTTCCAGAAACTGGACTGATCACGGGGCGACGGGGCACGTTCCCGCCCGGTCAAGCGGCGGCGGCAGGCCGAGAACGAGCGGCGCCGGATGACCGATGTGGAGTGCTGTTCTCACTGCGCTGAGTCCCCCTTCGCTGGCTGGTTCGTGGTGTCCACTCTGCCGCTGAGGAGGGGCGGGCACCACGGGGTTAACCGCATACTTGGGCTGCGGTAAACCGCAGGTGCCGAGCACAGGGTCGCCGAGCCGACCGAGCGGCGAGGAGGGCGGCCGTGAAGGCGGAGAGAACCGCAGGCCACGAGCGTGAAGGAGAGCGAACCGCTCCCTCCATTTTCAACTTATAGCGCACAGGAGGGCTTGCGGCAAGCCCCGGGTCGTGCCGCAGAATGGCCGGCCAAGCCCAGAACCTGCGGAAACTGGAGTCGCGGAGTGCGAGTGTTGTTGGCGACCTACGGGTCGCGAGGGGACGTCGAGCCGCTGGCGGGCCTCGCGGTGCGGCTGCGGACACTCGGCGCTGCGCTGCGGGTGTGTGCTCCGCCCGACGAGGAGTTCGCACGGCTCCTGGCCCGCGTCGATGTGCCGTTGGTGCCGCTCGGCCAGCGGATGCGGTCGATGGCGAGACCCGCGTCGGCGGCGGGGTCGTCCCGGCGCTCGGCCGAGCTGATCGCCACCCAGTTCGACACGCTCGTCACCGCCGCGCGGGGATGTGCGGCGCTCGTCGCCACCGGCATGGTGCACTTCGCCGCGCGGTCGGCGAGCGACAAGCTCGGCATCCGCTACGTGTACGCGACGTTCTGCCCGGTCAACCTGCCCTCGCCGCACCACCCGCCGCTGCGGCTGCCGGGCCCGCCTTACCCCGCCGAGGACAGCGACAACCGGGCACTGTGGGACCTGGAGAGGCAGAAGCGGAACGCGTTGTGGGGCCCGGCGATCAACGCCCACCGGGAGTCGGTCGACCTGCCGCCGGTGGACGACGTGGTCGAGCACATGTTCACCGACCGCCTGGGAGCACACCGGCATGTCCTCCGGTTCCGAGTGGCGAGCCCGACGTATGCAGAAGTTAGGACTTACTGCGTGCGAAAAGAATCGCTTGCTGAGCTTTCGCATCCGGGTCGAGCAGCATCTGGGCCTCGACCACGAATCCGGCGTCGCGCAGCCAGGATGCCACCTTGTCCGGCTGACGGCGGTGGACATGGACCTTCATCGGGTGACCACCATAGCCCTCCGTCATCAACCGCGACTCGTCGCCGACGTGAAACAGGAGCTGCAGCGGTCCGCCAGGACGCAATACTCGGCGAAAGTGCGCGAAGACTGTCGGTACCTCGTCGTCGGGGATGTGGATCAACGACTGCCAGGCGAGCAGGCCGGCCACCGAAGCGACGGGGAGGTCCAGTTCCGTCATCGAGCCCACCTCGAACCGCAGGCCGGGGTGGTCGCGCCGGGCCACGTCGATCATCGCCGGGGAGAGGTCGACACCGAAGGCGTCAAGACCGAGCTCATGCAGGTGGGCGGTGACTTCACCGGGGCCGCAGCCGACGTCCGCGACCGGCCCGCCGCCAGCGACCCGGACGCTGTCGGCGAACAACGCCAGAGCCGCGCGAAGGTACTGGTGTCCCGCGAGGGCGCCGCGCACTTGGTCGGCATAGCTGACCGCGACCGTGTCATAAGAGGTGCGGGTGTCGGCCAACCAGTCATCCGTGGTCATGACCGGCACGATATTCCATGATCACGACCTCGTGGACGGCCGACGCAGAGAGACCGATCATCGGCCCGCCAACGGGCCCACAACTCCGCCGCGTTTCCGCAGACCGCAATGCAGGAGAGCACATCATGCCGCTGACCACCGAACAGCGCCGCCGCAACGAGGCCAGCATCCGTGCTGCGATGGACCGCCTACTGCTGGGGCAGCTTCCACCCCGCGGCGGGTGCGACCTCAAGACTCTCGCACGAGAAGCCGGCGTCGCCAGAACGGGCTTCTACGCACGCACCGACCCGCAGGGCAACCAGCGGCCAGGGCCCTATCAGCACCTGGCCGAGGAGTTCAGCGTCGGCTGGCCGATCTCCGCGAGGCGGGCACCGTCTCAGACCCGCGCGAACTCCAGATCACCCGGCTGAAAGACGAGAACGCCAAGCTCCGTGAACGCGTCCAGGAACGCGATGCACGGATCACCGAGCTCACCGAGTTCAAGGAGCGCGCGTTGTCACAACTCGCCGCGCAGCACGAAGAGATCCTCCGGCTTCGACAACGCGCCGACTCACCGAACAACGTCCGCACCCTCCCCACCACCAGGAAGTCGAGGATCACCGGACCATGCAGCTGAACGATGATCTGATCCAAAGGAGTACCGCGACACGACATCACCCATCCACCGACCGCAAGACCGATCGTCTAACGTGGACGCACACGGCTCCGATGGGCTTCACTGGCTGGTCGCAACGCGACACGCTCACAACGGGACACGGCCACTGCCGCGACAACCGCCACCAGGACGCCGCGCGGGTGGCGATCGAGGCGGCCCGCGCGCAGGGCCGCCGCGTGCTGGTCTCCGCGGGCTGGGCCGGACTGACGACGGTCAACGACGGGGACGACTGCCTCGCCGTCGGCGAGGCCAACCACCAGGCACTGTTCCGCCGGGTGGCGGCCGTCGTGCACCACGGCGGCGCGGGCACGACGACCACTGCCGCTCGGGCCGGCGCGCCCCAGGTGGTGGTGCCCCAGCTCGGGGACCAGTCCTGCTGGGCCGGTCGGGTGGCCGAGCTGGGCATCGGTGTGGCGCACACGGGCCCGACGCCGACTGTCGCGTCCCTGTCGGCCGCGCTCGCGACGGCTCTGGCCGCGCGGACGCGGGCGACGGCGACGGACCTGGCCGGCAGGGACCGGCCCGACGGCACGGCGGAGGCCGCGCGGCTGCTGCTCGACGAGCTCCGGGAACAAGGTCCGTTGTTGTCCGCCTGAACCGTCCATCCGCGGAAATCAAAGAAATCGACGAAATCGGAAACGGGTCCTCGTGGTCGAACGTCGCACCCGCCAAACCAACTGCTGTTCAGCTGTGAGGGGAATGTGTCAGATCAGGGGTACGAGGACGAACTGCGGTCCGAACGGAGCTATGTGGCCGGCCTTTACGCCCGGCTCGACGCCGAGCGGGAGCGGGTGAAAGGTGAGTACGGCGCGGCATTGCGGGGAACCGGCGGAACAGCCATGGAACGGGATGTCGAGGTGCGCGCCCGGGCCAGGGAGCTGAAGCGGCTGGAGCTGGTCGACAACGGGCTGTGTTTCGGACGGCTGGACACCCTTTCGGGTGAACATTCCTATATCGGTCGGATCGGCCTTTTCGATGAGGAGAAAGATTACGAGCCCGCGTTGTTGGACTGGCGGGCGCCGGCGGCGCGCGCGTTCTACGTCGCCACCGCCGCGCACCCGGAGAACATGCGTCGCCGCCGCCAGTTCCACACCCGCGGGCGGCAGGTGCTCGACTTCACCGACGAGGTGCTCGGCCGGCCGGGCGGTGCGGAGCGGGGAGACGCGGCCCTGCTGGCGGCGGTCAGCGCGCCGCGCGGCGAGGGGATGCGCGACATCGTCGCGACGATCCAGGCCGAGCAGGACGAGATCATCCGGCTCGACCACCCCGGCGTGCTCGTGATCGAGGGCGGCCCCGGCACCGGGAAGACCGTCGTCGCGCTGCACCGCGTCGCCTACCTGCTCTACACCCAGCGGGAACGGATGGAACGCCACGGCGTGCTCGTGGTCGGTCCCAACCCCTCGTTCCTGCACCACATCAGCCGCGTCCTGCCGTCACTTGGCGAGTCCGACGTGGTGTTCACGACCACCGGTGGCCTCGTGCCCGGCCTGCGCGTCACCGCCGAGGACACTCCTGAAGTGTCCCGGGCCAAGGGATCGCTGAAGATCCTCGACGTGCTCGCCGCGGCGGTCGCGGACCGCCAGCGGCTGCCGGAGCGCCCGCTGCCGATCGAGCTGGGAGACCTCACGCTGCGGATCGACGCGGAGACAGCGGAGTGGGCCAGGGAGGAGGCGCGCGCGAGCGGGCTGCCGCACAACGAGGCCCGCGCCGTGTTCACCGAGATCGTCACCTACGTGCTCACCGAGCGGGCGATAGGCCGGATGGGCCAGGGCTGGCTGTCCCGCGGCGACCGCGACGCGTGGGAGAACCTGCGGTCGGAGCTGCTCAAAGAGCTCGCGGAGGACGACACGTTCGCCGCCGCGATCGACGAGCTCTGGCCGATCCTCACGCCGGAGGCGGTGCTGGCACCGCTGTACGCGTCCGCGGAACGCCTGCGAGCCGCCGGTGCCGACCCGGTGCTGTTCCGCGCCGACGGCGAGGCCTGGACGGTGTCGGACGTGCCGCTGCTCGACGAGTTGGTCGACCTGCTGGGCCGTGACACGGCGGCCGACAGGTCCGCCGAGCGGGCCGCCGACCGGGAGCGGAGGTCCGAGGCCGAGTACGCCGCCGGCGTGATGGACCTCCTCGTCGACCGCCAGGACTCGATGGACGACGAGGACCACCTGTTCGCCACCGACCTGCTCTACGCCGAGGACCTGGCGGACCGCTTCATCGAGCGTGACACCCGGGACCTCGTCGAGCGCGCCACCTCCGACCGGGACTGGACCTACCGGCACGTCGTCGTCGACGAGGCCCAGGAACTGTCCGCTATGGACTGGCGGGTCCTGATGCGGCGCTGCCCCAACCGATCCTTCACGGTCGTCGGTGACCTCGCCCAACGCCGTTCGGCGGCCGGGGCGACGTCGTGGACGGAGGTGCTGGAGCGGTACGTGCCCGACCGCTGGGTGTACCGGTCGCTGACCGTGAACTACCGCACCCCGGCGGAGATCATGGCCGTCGCCGCCGCGCTGCTCGCCGATTTCGCACCCGGTGTCCAGCCGCCGGAGTCGGTTCGCGCGTGCGGCGTCCAGCCGTGGTCCAGGCAGGTCAGCGAGGCCGAGCTGCCCGCCGCTATCGCGGAGTTCGTGCGGGAGGAAGCCGGGCGCCCGGGCACCAGCGTCGTGATCGGGCCGCCGGGCGTGCCGGACACCGTGCCGGCCGCGGAGACGAAGGGGCTGGAGTTCGACGCCGTGCTGGTCGTGGAGCCGGAGCGGATCCTCGCCGACGGTCCCAGGGGCGCGGCCGAGCTCTACGTCGCCCTCACCCGCGCCACCCAACGCCTCGGCGTCGTGCACCATGGCCCGTTGCCGCGCGTGCTGACCGGACTCGGAGAGATCGCACCGGCGGGGTCTCAGCGCGCCTGAGGCAGGCGCGCCGACCGTCGCCTGGCCGGAGCGGACGGCGGCGGCACGACCGGCCCGATGTCGCCGTCCGGCGCCTCGTCGAGGTCCACGATCACCGGCGCGTGGTCGCTCGGCCCGGTGCCCTTGCGGGCGTGCCGGTCGACCCACGCCGCCCGCACCCGCTCCGCGACCGGCGTGCTCGCCAGCACGAGGTCGATGCGCATGCCGAGGTCCTGGTGGAACATGCCGGCGCGGTAGTCCCAGTAGGTGAACACCCGCTCGTCCGGCCACCGTTCGCGCACCACGTCGTGCAACCCGAGCTTGGCCAGCTCGGCCAGCGCGGCCCGTTCGGGCTCGGTGACGTGCGTGGACCCGACGTAGGCGGCCGGGTCGAAGACGTCGGCGTCGGCGGGCGCGATGTTCATGTCACCGCAGACGATCGCGTCCGCCGGGCCCGCCGCGACCACGTCCCGCAGCGCGGCGAGCCAGGCGAGCTTGTACCGGTAGTGGTCGGAGTCGGGCTCGCGGCCGTTGGGGACGTACAGCGAGTGGACCCGCACGCCGCCGCAGGTGGCGGCGAGCGCCCTGGCCTCCGGGTGCGGGAACCCGGGCGCGCCCTCGATCCCCCGCACGACGTCGTCGAGGCCGACCCGGGACAGGATCGCCACGCCGTTCCACCGGGACTCCCCGTACGCGGCGACCTCGTAACCGCGTTCGGCCAGCTCCTCGTCGAGCAGCGCGGCGAAGGTGTCGTCGGGGACCTTGGTCTCCTGCAGGCACAGCACGTCCGGCCGCCGCTGGTCCAGCCAGGGCAGCAACCGGGGCAGCCGCTGCTTGACGGAGTTCACGTTCCACGTCGCCAGTCGCACGTGTCCACGGTAGCCGCCAGCACCGACATCCACCCGTCGCACTAGGCACCGGTGGCCGGTTTCGTTAGCCTCAAAGGATGATCGCCACTGTTGTCTGGGGTACGGGCAACGTCGGGCGGGCGGCCATCCGCGCCGTCGAGGCCCATCCGGCGCTGAAGCTCACCGGGGTGGTCGTCCACAGCCAGGACAAGGTCGGTCGCGACGCCGGTGCACTCGGCGACGTCGGCCACGAGCTGGGGGTCGCGGCCACCGACGACGTCGACGCGGTGCTGGCCACCAGTCCCCGCGCCGTCGTCTACGCGGCGTCGGGTGAGGTTCGCCCCGACGAGGCGCTCGCCGACGTCGTCCGGGCGGTCCGTGCCGGAGCGGTGGTCGTCACCCCCTCGCTCTACGCCCTCTACGACCAGCGCAACGCGCCGCCCGAGGTCCGCGAGCCGGTCCTGGCCGCCGTCGCGGAGGGCGGCGGCTCGCTGTTCGTCTCCGGCGTCGACCCGGGCTGGGCGAACGACGTGCTGCCGTTGCTGGTCAGCGGCCTGGGAACCAGGATCGACGTGCTTCGCTGCCAGGAGATCTTCGACTACTCCACCTACGACCAGCCCGACTCGGTCCGCTACCTCGTCGGGATGGGCCAGCCGATGGACTACCAACCCCCGATGCTGGCGCCGGGGGTGCCGAGCATGGTCTGGGGTGGGCAGATCCGCCTGATGGCCAGGGCACTGGGGGTCGAGGTCGAGGAGATCCGCGAGACGCTGGACCGCCGCCCGCTCGAGGCCACGGTGGACACCAGGACGATGGGCAGCTTCGAGGCGGGCACCCAGGGTGCGGTGCGGTTCGAGGTGCAGGGCGTCGTCGACGGCGTGGTGCGCATCGTGATCGAGCACGTCACGCGCATCCACCCGGCCTGCGCACCGGACTGGCCGACGCCGCCGAGCGGCGACGGCGCGCACCGGGTGATCGTGGAGGGCCGGCCGCGGATCGAGGTCACCCTCGAGGCCACCGACGAGGGCGAGAACCGGTCGGCCGGCGGCAACGCCACCGCCGTCGGCCGGCTCGTCGGCGCCATCGACTGGCTCGCTGCCGCGGATCCCGGCCTCTACGACGCGCTCGACGTCCCGCTGCGCCCCGCCACACTTGGAAGGACCCCGCGATGAGGATCGACCTCCCGGAGGGCAAGGACCCCATCGGCTACGTCTGGGGCGAGATGGTGCCGGAGATCGGGACGGCAGCATCGAAGTTCTCCCTGGCGGTGTACGCCCACTCCACGCTGGGCCTGCGGGAGTTCGAGGCCGCTCGGCTGCGCATCGCCCAGATCAACGGGTGCGTGTTCTGCCTGGACTGGCGCACCGAGCGGGACGGGCAGAAGGTCGAGGAGGGTTTCCTCGACGCGGTGAGCCAGTGGCGCACGACCGACGCGTTCGACGACCGCACCCGGCTGGCCGCGGAGTACGCCGAGCGCTACGCGCTGGCCCACCACGAGCTCGACGACGAGTTCTGGGCGCGGATGAGCGCGCGGTACAGCCAGCGGGAGATCGTGGAGCTGAGCATGAGCATCGGCTCCTGGCTGGCGTTCGGTCGGCTCAACCACGTGCTGGGCATCGACAGCGTGTGCGTGCTGCCCCACCCGTGATCACAGGTCGTCGGCGATGATCCGGGCGATGTTCCGCTCGGCGAGTGCGGTGATCGTGACGAACGGGTTGACGCTGGTGTTGCCCGGGATCAGCGCGCCGTCGATGACGTAGAGGCCGGGATATCCGTGCAGCCGCCCGTAGTTGTCCGTGGCGCGGTTCAGCACGGCGCCGCCGAGTGGGTGGTAGGTGAGGTGGTCGCCCCAGATCTTGTACACACCGAACAGGTCGGTGCGGTAGATCGTCCCCTCCGTCGCGTTGATCCTGTCGAAGATCGTCTTGGCCGCGTCGATCGACGGCTGCTTCCACGCGGTCTGCCAGTTGAGGTCGACCGTGCCGGTGGAGGCGTTGTAGGAGAACTGCGCGCGGTTGGGGTTCCGGGTGATCGACAGGTAGAAGGAGGCGTAGGTCTCGATCCCCGTCGGCAGCGGCGCGACCTCCGCGAAGGCGCCGCCGGCCGCCCAGTTGTCGATGCCAGCGGTGGGGACCGAGGACTGGACGGAGCCGGTGGGGTCCCAGAGGTGGTTGGCCCGCCCGCACATGACGTTGCCGTTGTCCCCCCAGCCCTTCCCGATCTCGTTGTTGAGGTTGGGCAGGCGGCCGGTCGCCTTCAGCCTGGTCAGCAGCTTGCTGGTACCGACGCTGCCCGCGGCGAAGAACACCCGGTCCGCGGTGACCTGCTTGGTCGCCGTCACCTCGCCACCGGTGCCCAGCTGCTCGACGACCACGGCGAACCGTCCTCCGGAGACCGGCGCGACCGAGGTCACCCGGTGCAGCGGCGTGATCGCGACCCGGCCGGTGGCCCTCGCCCGCGCGAGGTAGGTCTTGGGCAGGGACTTCTTGCCGTGGTTGTTGCCGTAGAGCAGTTCGCCCGCCACGGCCGACTTGGGTACGGTGCCGGCCTGTTCCTGCTGCATGTAGGCCATGTCGTACACGTTGGGCACGAGGACGAACGAGAAGTTCGAGCGCTGGGCGTGTTTGCGGCCGACGCGGCCGTACTGGTAGCAGGCGGCGGTCTCCCACCAGGCCTGGTCGACGTTGTTGACGCCCAGCTCGGCGTTGGCGCGCGGGTAGAACACGTTGTACATCTCGTCGACGTTGACCGAGGGCAGGATGGCGCCGAAGTTCTCCCGCCGCGGGGTGACGGCCATGCCGCCGTTGACCAGTGAGCCCCCGCCGACGCCGCGTCCCTGGTAGACGGTGATGCCGCTGAAGTCCTCGGCGTCGAGAATGCCGGTGTAGCGCGGAACGTCCCTGTCGATGGGGAAGCCGAGGAAGTTGCTCAGGGGCTGCTTGGTCCTGGTGCGCAGCCAGTAGGACCGGTAGTCGGGCGCGGTGGTGTTGGCGAAGATCTTTCCGTCCGGACCGGGAGTGTCCCAGGCCATGCCCATCTCGACGACGTGCACGTCCACCCCGGCCTGGGCGAGCCGCAGGGCGGCGACCGAGCCGCCGTAGCCGCTCCCGACCACGAGCACCGGGACGTGGGCGCCGTCGACGATCGCCCTCGGAGCCGCGGCGGCGCGACCGGCGAGCGCAGCGGCGGCGACACTAGAACCGGTTGCAACTACAAAGGTGCGCCTCGTGATGGATCGCGAACCGTTTCCCTGGCGGCTGTCAGCGCACACGTGATCGCCTCGTCTCATCGAGAATTAGAACAAGTTATACTTGTTCTAATGGCGACCGTCACTAGGTCCGTCGGAGTAACTTTCTCGGGTCCCCGCGGGTGTCAGAGCAGCTGAACCAGCACAACGACAACGACGGTGACGGCCACCGCCACGATCAGGCCGACGAAGCCGACGAGCTGCAGCCAGCCCTTGCGGTCGATCTCCTTGGTCACCAAGTCCTCCACGAGCTGTCCCGACAGGTCACGTGGCGGATACGCACCAACCCCAGTGGAGGTTGCTCCTCGCTCCAGATCGCCTCACCCGGTGTCGCTACGCCTGCTTGACACGCGGCTTCGTTCCTCGCGGCGCACCCGAACATCCCCAGCAGGCCGACTACAGTGCTCATGCCGAGCCTGGAGGCCTCATGCCGTTCGACGTCGAAGGTTTTCCCGCTGCCGCCCTGGACGCGATCCCCCGCGTCGACCTGGGCGGCTGGCCGACCCCACTCCAGGAGGCGCCGAGGCTGGGGGAAGCTCTCGGCCTCTCGACGCTGCTGGTCAAACGCGACGACGTTCACCCACTCGGGGCCGGCGGCAACAAGCTCCGCAAGCTCGAGTACCACCTCGGCGCCGCCCTCGAGGCCGGTGCCGACACCGTGATCACCTTCGGGGCGCTGCAGACCAACCACGGCCGGCAGACCGCGGCGGCGTGCGCGAAGCTCGGACTGCGCTGCGAACTCGTCCTCACCGCGAAGGTCCCGCGGGCCGGCGAGGCGTACGAACGGTCCGGCAACATCCCGCTGAGCAAGCTCTTCGGCGCGACCGTGCACGTCTGCGCCGACGACGAGGCGGCCGGCCGCACCTACGACCGGCTCCTCGCCGAGGCCGAGGCCGACGGGCGGAAGGTCGCCACCGTGCCGGTCGGCGGGTCCAACGACCTGGGAGCCCTGGGATACGTCCGTGCCACACGCGAGCTGGCCGAGCAGTTGACCGAGCGCGGCATCGACCACGCCCAACTGGTCATCCCGCACGCCAGCGGGGGCACCGCGGCCGGGATCACCCTCGCCGCCGGGCTGCTCGGCGGCCTCGCGGTGAACATCGTCTGCGTCAGCCACCCGGCCGAGGAAGCGACGGCAAACCTGGTCGAGCTCCGAGCGGGTGCCGCCGGGCTGCTCGGCGTCGAACCGGTGTCGGCTCGCCTCTCGATGACCGAAGCGACGCTCGGCCCCGGCTACGGCATCCCGACCGAGGCGGTGTGGGAGGCCCTGCGGACCTTCGGCCGGACCGAAGGCGTCGTGCTGGACCCGGTGTACACCGGCAAAGTGGCTGCGGCACTGCTCGACTGGAAACACACCCTGGACCTCGACCCCGGCGAGCCGGTGGTCTTCCTGCACACGGGCGGCATGCCCGGCCTGTACGGCTACGCGCCCGAACTCGTGACAGCTGTCGAAACGGCCAGCGAGATCAGCTCGCCCTGACGAGCTCGAAATCGGCGAAAAACACTGGTCCGTAACCGGGAAAGTAGTCCAGGGCGTACCCGGTGAAGCGGGTCACGACGCCGCCGGAACAGGTCACTCCCTGATACTCGGTGTCGTACCCCGTCCAGGGGATGAATGACCCCTCAGGGTAGGAAATGCTCCAGAACAGCCGGTTCAGGGTGATCTGTGCGCCGGACGTGGGGTAGACCGTTCCGTCGACATCGGTCGTCACGCGAAGAGCTCCCGCGGAGTCCCGCGTGACGTCGATGTGCAACGGGATGGGGTCGCCCCAGTCGCGAATGTGGTCGCCGTCGAAGCTGCCCACCCACTGCTGCGCGGTAGCTCCGCACTCCGCCGCCGCGTTGGCGGACGCCGGCGCCACCAGGAGAAGGGACGCCGCGACAGTGATCAGGGATATGATCAGTTTGTTTCGCAAGGGTACTCCTATCATTCCAACCGAAATACCCTCGGATATTTCACGGGTTGACTCGAGGACAGTTGGAGATACGAGCAAGCTCGCCGGCTGAATATCTCGCAGGCCGGTTCTCCTTGCCGCGACGTTCTCGTACCGTGCCGGCGCCTCGGACCTCGCAGCGCGACGAGAAAAGCGGCGGTCAGCGGGCCGCGGCCAGGATCGAGTCCAGGAGGCCTGGGTAGAGGACGTCCAGGTCGTCGCGGCGCAGGGTCGAGATCCGGGCCGTGCCCTCCGGTCGCATGTGGATGACCCCCGCCTCGCGAAGGATGCGCAGATGGTGGGTCCGGGTCGACTTCGTGATCGGTAGCTCTATCGACCCACAGGGCGCGCCCTCGCACCCGCGCCGGGCCAGTTCACGCACCAACCGCAGGCGGATCGGGTCGGCCAGCGCATGGAGGACCGCCTCGATCCGGATGTCCGACCTCGTCGGGTGCGGGAGCGATTCGGTCATGTCGCCCATTGTACGACTCCTGTCGTAGTTCGACGATGGTCGTAGTACGATGTTCGTCGTACCACTGGTTTCGGCAGGGAGAGCCATGTCGCCACGCACCTATCTGCTCACCTTCGGCGCCTTCGCCGTCGGTACCAGCGGATACATCGTCTCGGGGGTGCTGCCGGCGGTCAGCCGCGAGCTGGACGTCTCGATCTCCACCGCCGGCCAGCTCGGCACCGCCTTCGCCTTCACGTTTGCCGTCGCGTCCGCGCCGTTCGCGGCCTTCACCGGACGGTGGGAACGCCGCAGGCTCCTGGTCGTCGCCCTCGCGGTCAGCGCTGTCGGCAACGCGCTCGCCGCGATCGCAGCGAACTACGAGCTACTGATCGCGAGCCGCGTAGTAGCGGCACTCGGCGCGGCGAGCTACATGCCGGCCGCCACCGTGGTCGCGACCGTGCTGAACCCGCCGGAACGCCGGGGGCGCGCGGTGGCGATGGTGTTCGCCGGGCTCACGTTCGCCCTGCTCGCTGGGGTTCCCGCCGGAAACCTCCTCAGTGGACCGCTTGGCTACCACGGCGTGTTCGCCCTGGTGGCTGTCGTGTCGCTGGTAGGCGCGATCGCCGTACGGGCCGGGGTGCCGACCGTCCAGGCGCCGCCGGCCGTCGGATTGCGGGAGCGCTTCGCGGTCGCCGCGGATCGGCGGGTACAGCTCCTGCTCGGGGTGACCGTGCTCGGCGTGCTGTCGGCGATGGCACCGTTCACCTACATCGCACCGTTCCTGTCCACGACGGCCGGCGCACACGGGGTGGCGGTCAGTTTACTGCTGCTGGGCTACGGGGTCGGCGCCACGGTCGGCAACTCGCTGGGCGGCCGCGCCACCGACCGGTTCGGCAGCACGCGCCCGCTGATGGCGTCGCTCGCCACGTCGGTGGTGCTGCTCGCAACGTTGCCGCTGCTGGCGGTCAGCGTGCCGGCGGCCGCGGTGGTGATGTTCGTGTGGGGGATGGTCACATGGGCGTTCAACCCGCCGATGCAGAACCTGCTGATCGGGCTGGATCCGGCCAGCAGTGGGCTGGTGCTCTCGTTGAACGCGTCCGCGATCTACCTCGGGGTCGGGCTGTCCAGTTTGGCCGGTGGGGCGGTGGTGAGCGTGGCCGGCGTCGGTGCACTGCCGCCGGTGGCATCGGTAGCGGCTGTCCTGGCGATCGGGTTGTTGCTGCTGGTGCTGCGCGTGCGGCGTTCGCCGGATGTCAGAGAGGGCCGGGAGGTTTCCGAGCTGGCTCGGGGGTAGGCGCGCCGGAGGCGCAACGCGAGGGGTGCTGGCGCCGCTGGTGGGGTCGGTGCCAGCACCCCTCGTTCCACGGTTCAGGTGGGTGGCTGCGGCTTGTCACCGTCCTGTTTCCGCGCAGCGCGCCATCGGTAGACCCCCATCACCGCTGTTGAGCCCGCGAATGCCCCTCCCGCGACGGGCAACCACGGCACCACGTCAGCCAGCACGAACGACAGGACCAGCACGACGACGCTCACCGCGAACGCGGTCAGTGCGGCGCGGCGGTGGGCACGCCGACTGGCTCCTGGCACCAGCCAGGTTTCTTGTCGCTCTTCTTCCATCAACTGAAAAACCTACCTAGTGGGTTCAACATGCCGCCGAGCACGCCGTTGAGGCCGTCGTTGCTGACGTCCTCGTCCTCGCCACCCGCCAGCCGTGAGCCGAGGGCGGCGCCCGTACCACCGAGCAAACCGCCCATGACGGCGCTGGCCCCCAGGCAGCCGAGACCAGCCGTCGCGGGGCACGCCGCGGCGAGACCGACACCGATGGCCCCACCGATGAAGCCGCCGACCGTCCCTCCGATGGAGGGCAGTGACCATGCCCCGGTGGGGTCGCTGTTGTTGATCGGGTCGGCCTGCGCATAGGCGTAGTCGTTGCGTTCCTGCCGAGTGGGATCAGGTGCGGTGAATCGCCCGATTGACGGGTTGTAGTAACGGTAGCCGAAGAGAACCAGCCCGTTGTTGAGGGTGTAGCCGCCGTGGTAACCGAACGGGGTCACCGGTGCCGGGCTGGTGGTGGAACGACCGTAGGGCGTGCGGGCGGGGGTGGCGGCCAGCGTGCCGGTGGTGGTGAGTGCGGCGAGGACGCTGCCCTGGTGGTCGATGATCAGGTTGTGTCGAGTGGTGCCCTTCTGCTGGGTGACCAGACGACCGTCGGGGTCACGGGCGACGCTGGTGCGGGTGCCGTTGACCTTGATGCTGGAAAGGCCCAGGGCGGTGTGGGTGAACACGTGCTCGGTGGTCGTTCCACTGGTGTTCTCCGTGATGCGCCGGACCTGGGTCTGGTCTGTTGTGTCGTAGTCGGCGCTCACCTGGGTGGTTTGGCCGAGCACGGCGGTGGTGAGTTGGTTGGTCGCCGTGTAGTTCCAGGTGGCGGTCCCAGTGGGGCTGGTGATGGTCTTGGTGTTGCCGGCGCCGTCGTAGGTGACGGTGCTGTTGGGGTAGGCGGTGAGTTGGTCTGCGGCGTTGATCGTGAACGGTGCGCCGTCGAACTGGGTCGTGTTGTCGTTGTTGTCGACCGTGTAGCTCGTCGACCCGGCCTGGGTCAGGTGTTGGAGAGAGTCGTAGGTGTAGGTGATGGTGTTTCCGTTGACGGTGCGGGATTGGATTTGGTCTCGGTCCGCGCCGTCCACGGAGTAGTTGTAGCTGGCCTTGAACAGCTCGGTGCCAGCGGTGTTTTTGGCCATGACCCCGGTCAGGCGACCGGAGTTGTCGTAGGTGTTGGTCTGGCTGCCCGCGCCCGGGAAGGTGGTCGTGGTGCGGCGGTCGGCGTTGTCGTATCCGAAGGTGGTGCTCTGCCCGAACGGGTCCGCCAATGACGTTAGCCGGTTCGCCGCGTCGTAGCCGTAGGTGGCGACGCCGGCGGGATCGACCAGGGTCTTGAGGTTGCCGACCTTGTCGTATGTGTACGACACGGTCTCGCTCGCGCCGGCGCTGGTGCGTACCGCGGTGGTGATCAGCCGTCCGCTCGGATAGGTGTCGTAGGAGAACGTCGTGGACACCATGCCGTGGTTGCGGGTGGCCATCCCGCCGACCGCGTCGTAGCTCATGGTCTGCAACACCGGGCCGTTGTGCTCACTGATCGCCACGATTCGATCCAGCCGGTCGTAGGCATAGTCGATCCGTTTGCCGTTGCCGTCGGTGATGCTGCTGACCCGCGACAGCGAGTCGTAGGTCAGTCGGGTCTGCCCCAAGGGCGCGGGAGGAGTGATCAACGTGAGATTGCCGGCTGGGTCGTAGCCGTAGTCGGTCTCGCGCCCGTTGCCGTCGGTGACGGTGGTGAGCAGATTCTTGGGTCCGGAGTAGTCTCGAGTCTCGATGTCGGCGTTCAGCGGGGTCGAGCGGATCTTGGTGACGTTGCCCCCGGCGTCGTACTCCCGGGTCAGCTGCCTCCCCGCCGGGTCGGTCGTCGAGGTCGGCAGGTTCGGGTGGTCCGGGCTGGTGTAGCCCACCGTCGCGGTCGCACCAGTCGGCAAACGCCGTGTCAGCAGGTTGCCGATCGTGTCGTAGGTGCCGGTCGTGGAGTTGTTCAGCCCGTCCGTGGTGGACTGGATGTCGCTGTTCGCTGTCCAGCTCTGCGACTGGGTGTGTCCGAGCGCGTCCTTGGCCTGGATCTGCCGGCGTTGGCTGTCGAACGTGTAGGTGGTCTTGTTGTTGTTCGGGTCGGTCTGAGTGGTCTGGGTGGCGCTGTCGTAGGTGAACGAGGTTGTGACCGCGCCGCCGGACTGCCGGGGCGTGGTCACGCCCGAGACCTTTCCGCCGTTGTAGGTCAGCGACCAGGTGCGGCCGAGCTGGTCGATCAACGACTCGACCCGGCCGTCGGCGTTGTAGCCGATCTGGATCGTCTCGCCCTCCCGGTCCTCGATCTCGACCAGGTTGTTGTTCGAGTCGTAGGTGTACTCGGCCGCGGTCTCTCCACTGGGATCGACGACGCGGGTGACCCGCGCACCGATCGCCTCGAACGTCGTGACCCTGCCCTGAGTGTCGGCGATCGAGGCCAGCGACCCGTCGGTGTTGTAGTAATAGACGATCGCGTTGCCGTTGCGGTCGGTGCGGTTGAGCAGCCAGCCGTTGGGGTTGTAGTTCCAGGTTTCGCCGGTGTCGATGAACCGAACCGTGTACGAACCACCGGCGTTCTTCACCAACTTCGCCCGCAGGCCGTTGCTCGCCATGCTGTAGCCGCCGGTTCCGTTGGCCGTGAACCGCGCACACGACTTGCCGTCGGTCGGCATCAGCACCGTGTCCGTGAACGACAGGTCCAACGCCATCGACCGGCCGGCGTTGACGTGCCACCGCCGCTCCGAGTACACGACGCCATGGGACATCCGCAGGTTCAGATTCAACCCAGTCCCTCGTACCGACAGCGCCAGGTGGTCCACCCACAGGTTTCCGTTGCTCAGGTTCACCGCGAACTGCAGCCGGTCACTGATCCGGAACCGCTCCATGGGAAAGTCGGGCAGAACGCCCTCCCGGTCGGTCGCGCAGGACGTTCGCCTCGGCTGCCGAGCATCAGTTTCCCCTGCCCATGGCGAGACCGCAGGCGGCAGTCCACCCACCACCTCCCGGTTCGCCGCTTTTGGCGACCAGGCTGACGTGGGCATCTCCAGCCTCGGTTCACCCGCCGCGACTGGTACCAATCCTACCGGCACCACGACCGCGGCCACAGCTCCAGCGGCCAACACACTCACCGAGCGCAGCACGAAGCCACGCGACGACACACGTCGCATCAACGACCTTCCCCAGAAAGAATCCCCCCGACAGGACGACGCTCGCCCGATAGACACAATGCGACGAGGAGGTCACGCTGCGACACCGCCGAATGGCGGCACTCGACGCGGTGCTGATCACATCAATCCCTTGAGATGGCGCGTCGAGTTGACCCAAAGGCGGCAGACCAGTTGGTGGACAAGGGCCAGGGACCGCGGCCGTCTGCCGAGATGCGGTCACTGGGAGAAGGTCACGCTCAGGGCGATCATTTGGGGCCGCCGTCGGTGGCCTGACTGCTCTACATCCGTTCGTTAACGGCGGAATCGCTGATGCTCGAGCCAATGGACTGAGGCCCGACAACTCCCGACCGGACCGTCTTGCAGCCACCGTGCCCCGCACAGTCGTCCGCGCATGTCGCAGGTCCTCAGTAGACAAACGATGCCCAGTAACACTGACTTATATACGCTATTATCGATGAACGTGGCTGGCCCCCGGCTCGACCTGCGCCACCGAGTTCGAGTTGATCCACGCCGCGGTCGCCGACCCGCACTACTTCCCGACCTACGGTCCGGCGCCGGTGGCGTCGGCTGGGACCAGGCTCTGCTCGCCCTGGCACGGCTCCTGACCGGCGACGGGGCCGAGAACCTGACCGAGTTCGACCCTCACCCGAGGGACGCGAGTTCAGTGGCGCAGCGCCGCGGTCCGGGGGGACCCGGTCCGGGGGGGGGACCCACAGCAGGTCATCCTCACAATCGACGACCAGCCCGATCGCGATCCGGTCGAGGTGAACGACAAGGTACTCCCAGCGCTCCCCGTTCGGAGCCTCCACGTCCACCAGACCCAGCTTCACCCACCGGTTGTCGTAGATCAGCCGCTCGCCGTACGTCTTCCAGGAACGTCGCAGCGTAGGCGGCAGCGGCGGATTCCGATTCTCAGCTGCTGGACAGCGCTCCGTCCGTTCCGCGGACCTTGCCCATCAGGTGGTAACGCTGTGGTGGCTGTTCCCTTCTCGACGGACTATGCGGTAACGCAGATGTGTGGCGTCGCGGCCTTCGAGCCGACGGACGGGCTCCAGTTCGATGTGGTCGAGTCCGGTTGGTGCGAACAGCCGTCGTCCGTCACCCAGTAGTACGGGGACGAGGTGCAGTTCGAGCTCGTCGAGCTCGCCGGCTGCCAGCAAGGCCTGCGCCGCGCCCGCGCCGTGGACCAGCACGGCTCGCTCGCCCGCCGCGGCCCGGGCCTCGGCGGCGCACGTGTTGACGTCGGTGTAGAACTTCGCGCTGCCCGGCGGCTCGTCGGCCGGGTCGATGTGGTGGGTCAGCACGTGGATCGGCACGCCGTCATGGTGGTCGCCTTGCCATCGACCAGCCAGTTCGAACGTACGGCGTCCGGATATCACGGCGCCGGTCGACAGGATCTCGGCGTACACCTGTCCGTTGACCCCCTCGGACATCCGGTCGTCGAGCCAGTTGAACAGTCGTCCTCCGTCGCGGCCGAGTTCCTGGCCCGGCCGGTCGTCCGGCCCGGCGATGTACCCGTCGACCGACATGGACATGTAGAGCCGCAGCGGCGTCCTCACCATCGTCAGTCCCCTTCCTCTGCCCAGTCGGCGGCGGTCATGCCGGCGGGGTGGCCGGCGGGCCACTGGACAAGTTCGATCCGGCGGCCGTCCGGGTCGGAGATGAACGTCGTCGTCAGGCCGTCGTCGCGTTCCTGCACTGGAGCGACCGGCTCGATCCCGTGGTCGGCCAGCACGTCGAGCGTGTCGGCCATCGACTCGACCTGCACGACGAAGTGACTCACGTCGGTGCCACGGTCGACGGGCTTGCCGTCGTGAACCAGCTCGACGGTGACGAACCCATCGTCGGGGAGCTTGAGCATGGTCAGATGCCCGATAGGCGTCGCGGGCACGCTGCCGACGACCTCGTAGCCGACGGCCGTGTAGAACGCCAGCGACCGCTCCAGGTCGGTCACCCGCAGTCCGACGTGCAACGTTCTCATCCCAGTACCTCCATCGCGTGCGTCGATCATGCTGCGGCCTGGGGTCTCGCGGCTATCCCCACATTTCTGGGGGTTCGGCTAGGTTGAGGCATGGCTTCCGCCCAGCCAGTGCACGACCGGCTCCGCGACACCATCTCGCGGCTGGTTCACCGCGGGCTTGGTGTGGAGGACTACTGGCGGGCGGTGAGCGATGCGTTGGATGGCGTGGTGCCGTCGGAGGGCTCCTGCCTGATGACGATGGACCCGGCGACCATGCTGCCGACCGCGGAGTTCGTCGAGAACGGGATGCCCGCGGACGCGATCAGCCGGCTCGTCGAGATCGAGTTACGCGACCCGACTACACCAAGTGGGTCGACATGGCGCGCGCGGGTAGAACCGCAGCGAGCCTCAGCGACGTCACAGCGGGCGAGCTCGACCTCAGCCGGCGTCACCGGGAGGTCCGACGCCCCGGGGGCTACTCCGACGAACTCCGAGTCGTCCTGTCCAGCAGCACCGGCACGTGGGGCGCGCTCACCGTGTTCCGGGAGACGGGGCGCCCGCACTTCTCGCCTTCCGAGGTACGGCTCGTCACTTCGCTGACCGGCCTGGTCGCAGACGGGCTGCGCCGGTCGCTGCTACTGGACGACGCCCGCGCCGACCGCCACGACACCGGAATGCTCGTCCTGGCCCCCGATGACAGCGTCGACCTCGCCAATCCGGTGGCCGAGGAATGGATCGACGAACTCGGTATCGGCACAAGGGCAGGCACGACGCTCCCACTGGTGATCCGCGCGGTCGCCAGGCAGGCCCGCGCCATCGGCGGCCGGGAGAAGGGGCAAGTGGGCGAAGGGAGCCCCAGACCAGCCAGAGCGCGCGTGCGCACCAAGGCAGGGCGTTGGGTGATAGTCCGGGCATCGCTGCTGGGCGAGGGCACGACGGCACCGGTCGCGATCCTGCTCGAAGCAGCCCGCCCGGCGGAGATGGCACCACTGCTGGCCGACGTGTACGGCCTCACTTCCCAGGAGCGACGGGTCACCGAATGCGTCGCCCAAGGCCTGCCGACCAGACAGATCGCCAACCAGCTTCGGATGTCCACCTACACCGTTCAGGACCATCTGAAGTCGATCTTCTCCAAGACAGGCACCGGCTCCCGCGGCGACCTCGTCGCCCGCCTGTTCTTCGATCAGCGCGCCATGCGACTCACGGCTCCGACGGCAGTTCCACGTGAGTTGAGCGGTTTCCGGTAACGGCGCATCTTTGACTTCCGCTCATGCCGCGGTGCGGGCAACCTTCCAGCGACCTCGCGTTCGGTGTGGGCGCCCGGTGGTTATACGACATGGCTAGGGACGCCAGCGCTTGAGGCCTCAAGGACACGCTCAGGCGACCGCATTGAATGGAGTACGCACCCATTCCGCACCCCAAGGGCTGGCTTGATGCCGGTCAAATTGCATGTTTTCGCTGGCCAGAACTGGTGGGGCCGAAGGGAGTCGAACCCTCACTGGCTGGAACCTAAATCCAGTGCCTCTGCCGTTGGGCTACGGCCCCGAGCGCCCGGGAGGCGCCGACGGACAGCGTATCGAGCCCCATGTGGCATTGGCTCACGACATGCGGCTCCGAGTTCGTTACCATCCGACATGCCGGAGCAGCATGAGCACGGATCGGGACGTGATCAGGATGCGGTTGCGGGTCTGGGTGGGCGTTGTCGCAGGGCTGGTGGGGTTGGTTGCGGGAGCAACGGCAGCGCCGGCGGTCGCCGAACGGGGTGGCGGCGGTGAGCAGGTCAGGCGGCAGCTCATCTACCCCGGCGGCGCCAGTTACCCCCGGGTCATTCGGCTCGAGCACAGCGGGCCGGCCAACGGGCGGGTTTTCGCCACCGTGGGCAGTGTGATCAACGGGGACAGCGTCGGCATCATTCTGGAGAGCACGGACGCCGGCGCCACGTTCGCGCATGTGGGGACCATCGCCGACCCTGAGGGGGCGGACGGGCGGGGGATGTGCTGCGGCACGTTGTTCGAGCTGCCGCGCCCGGTGGGGGACATGCCGGAGGGCACCCTGCTGTGGGCCACTACCGCGGGCTACCGGGTGCCGGAGGCCCAGCGGGCCGTCAAGCAACGACTCTGGGAGAGCCGCGACCTCGGGCGCACCTGGACCTTCAAGTCCGACATCGCCACCTCACCCAACCGGTACAACGCCTGGGAGCCCGAACTCTCCGTCGCGGCTGACGGGGCGCTTGTCGCCTTCTACGCGGACGAGACCGACAAGCCAACGCATGACCAAAAAATTGTTCAGGTTCGCTCGGTCGACGGGATTACCTGGACCGACCAGCGGGACACCGTCAAGAACATGGACTTCTACGTCCGGCCGGGCATGCCTGGGGTACGCCGGCTCGCCGACGGCACCTACTTCCTCGTGTACGAAGTCTGCAACCTGGACGAGCCGATGTGCTCCGCGTACTTCCGCACCTCCCAGGACGGGTGGGACTTCGGGGATCCGCTCGACCTCGGAACCGGTGTGCGAACGGCCGACGGCAAGTATCCTCGACACACGCCGACCATCGCGGTGAGCCCGACCGGCTCGATCCTGCTGGCCAGCGAGATGCTCGTGAATGCCGACGGCACCCACGCCCCGGGCAACGGGAGGACGCTCCTGGTCAACGACCAGAACGGCACCGGTCCCTGGCGGGAGATCCCCGCCCCGGTCGAGGTACCCGACCCCAACAACGCGCCCTGCCGCAACTTCAGCCCCAGCATGCTCGTCTCCACCGACGGCACCAGCGTCCTCCACCTCGCCACCGACACCGTCGACGGAGTCTGCCGAGCCTTCTACGCCACCGGTCCGATTCCGCCGCCCGACGCCTAGGCCCCGAAGGGAGTCGTCGATGCGCACGCCCCGGCACGCCGTGGACAAGCTCGTCGACCGGTTCGAAGCTCGCGGAGTGTACGTCCCCGGCGAGGACCACACGACGATCTCGCCCTGGCGCGACTTCGGCTGGCTCATCGCCACCTGGCTCGTCACCGTCGCCGTCTTCATCCTGTTCTTCGCGCTCGCTGCCTGACGATCTTCGTGGTGCCGGTCACTCCCGGTTCGCCGGGGGTTACAGCTCGGCCACGGCACGACACCAGCTCCGCTTCTTCCCCGGTGCACCAGGTGTCCCACCGGGATAGTGCATTCAGACGTACATCCTCCCCCAGGAAGGGGCGCCCCGTGGTGATCGCCAGGCTCGCGGTCGCAGCATGCGCACTGCTGGTTCTGGTCGGATGCGGGATCGGACACTCCTCGGAAGCCTCCCGTCCTCAACAGACCGCTACCCCCAGCGCCGCCGCCGAGCGCACCGAGTACCGCGCCGATGGAACCCGCAAGTCGATCGGCGACGGCGTGGTGCTGACGATCTCCGCACCCAAGTCCTTCACCCCCACCGACACCGCCTACCCGCGCGCCAAGCGCGCCGTCGCCTTCGAGCTCGTCATCGACAACGGCAGCACGATCGCCTACCGGCCCGCGAGCCTCTCCTTCACCGCCACCGTCGAGGGCGCCGCGGCCGAGCAGGTGATCGACTCCACCCAGGGCTACACCGGCACGTCCGGCGCCACCGACGAGGTCGCCCCCAGCCAGTCGCTGCGGATCGCCGTGGCGTTCGCGGTGGGCGACCGACCGTGCCGGATGCGGATGGCGGTCCAGCCCGAGGCCGACAGCGCCACCCCGATCCTGCTGTACGACGGCACCGTCTGAACGCGATAGCGTCACCCCATGACTGAGCAGAAGCGGCTGTCCGCCGGTGACCCGGCGCCCGAGTTCCGCCTGCCGGACGCCACCGGCACCGAGGTGTCCCTCAGCGAGTTCCGCGGCCGGCACGTCCTCGTCTACTTCTACCCCGCCGCCGGCACGCCCGGCTGCACCAAGCAGGCGTGCGACTTCCGCGACAACCTGGGCGAGCTCAACGACGCCGGCTTCACCGTGCTCGGCATCTCCCCCGACGACCCGCCCAAGCTCGCCAAGTTCGCCACCGAGCAGGAGCTGACCTTCCCCCTGCTCTCCGACAAGGACCGCTCGGTCATGACCGCGTGGGGTGCCTACGGCGAGAAGCAGAACTACGGGCGCACGGTCACCGGCGTCATCCGCTCCACCTTCGTCGTCGACCCGGACGGCACGATCGCCAAGGCCCTCTACAACGTCCGAGCCACCGGTCACGTGGCGAAACTCCGCAAGGACCTCGGCGTGTAGAACACCGGGGCAACCCGGTGACGGGGTGCCACGTACGTCCCCGACGGGCGAAAAGTTGCGGCCCGACCGGGTCAACTTCGCCCATCACAACGGCGTATTCACGGCATGCCCAGCCTCCGGAAGCGCCGGCTTCACCGGCTGCTCGCGGCGGTACCGGTCGCCCTCCTCGCCTCCTGCGGCACCGTGACCGGCACCGCCCTGCCCGAACCCGTTCCCCCCACCCGCGTCGCCCACCACCCGGCACCCCAGGCGGCGCCGTCCCAACCGCGCCTCCCGGCCCCCCGGCCCGCCCCGGCCGAGGGGAACGCCGAGGCGAAGGGCCTGCTCGAGGCCGCGGCCACGGTCGAACCCGACGTCACGATCGGCGCGCTGGTGGTTGACCGGACCTCCGGCGACCCGGTGCTCTCGCTGCACGCCGACCGGCAGTTCCGCTGCGCGTCGCTGGTCAAGCTGCTGATCGCGATCGACATCCTCGAGAACGGCCCCGACGGCGGCACCCGCCCGGTCACGGACAAGGACCGCGCCGACATCGGCGCGATGCTCGGCGCGAGCGACGACACGGTGGCGAGCGCGTACTGGGTCGCCGGCGGCTACTCCGACATCATCGTGCGAACGAGCGAGAAGCTCGGGCTGACCGCGACCGAACCCCCCGAGGAGCCCGGCCGGTGGGGCGACATGCGAATCAGCGCCGCGGACGTCGTCCGCGTCTACACCTACATCCTCGGCATGCCCCTCGAGGACCGCCGGCTGATCCTGGCCGCGCTCGAGCAGGCCCCGCGGTTCGCCGCCGACGGGTTCGAGCAGCACTTCGGCATCCCCGACGGCCTGCGCTCGACCTGGGCCGTCAAGCAGGGCTGGGGCGACAACGACACGGCGATGGTCCTGCACAGCACGGGGCTCGTCGGCGAGGACTGGCGCTACATCGTGGTGCTGCTGACCGAACATCCACTCGGGACGGACTGGGGTACGGCCGCCGCCTCGGTGACCGCCGCCGCCGGGACGCTGCGCGTCCTACCCGGATTGTAAAGAGTTGACTTATATAAGCAGTGCCTGCAAGATACTCGGCATGATCGATATCGACACCCAGCTCAGCGCGATCCAGCGCGAGGTAGCCACCCGGGGGACCGACGGCGCGGAGGAGGTCGCCGTCCTGCTCCGGCGGCGGTACGAGGCGCAGGCCGCCGACGTCTGGCAGGCCGTTGCGGAGCCGGACCAGCTCCGGCGGTGGTTCACCCCCGTCAGCGGCGACCTGCGCGTCGGCGGCACCTTCCAGCTCGAGGGCAACGCCGGTGGCGAGATCCTCACCTGCGAGGCACCCCACCTGCTGCGGGTCACCTTCGGCGCCCCCACGAGCATCCTGGAGCTGCGCCTGTCCGCGGCGGACGGTTCGACCCTGCTCGAGCTCGAGCACACCGTCCCCCTCGAGCTGGCCGGCAGCGGCGCCGGCGCGCTCTACGTCGGCCCCGGCTGGGACGGGGCGCTGCTCGCGCTCGGGCTGTACCTGGACGGCGAGGTCGCCGAGGACCCGGCCGCTGCGGGCAACTCCCCGGAGGGCATCGAGTTCGCCCGGCGTTCTGTGCACGTCTGGGCGGAGGCGATCACCGCCTCCGGCGCGGCCAGCCCCGAGGAGGTCACCGCGGCGACCGAGGCCTCCCTGGCCCAGTTCGCACCGGCGACCGCGTGAACCAGGACCCTCCCTAGGGACGGGACAGCGTTCGCAGGTGCGGGAGCAGCAGCTGCAAGGCCCGGCCTCGGTGGGAGATCGCGTCCTTCTCCGCCGAGGTCAGCTCGGCCGAGGTCCGGGTCTCGCCCTCCGGGACGAAGATCGGGTCGTAGCCGAAGCCGTTGCCGCCGCGGGGCTCCCGCACCAGCCTGCCCGGCCACTCTCCCCGCACGATGATCTCCGTGCTGTCCGGCAGGACCAGCGCCGACGCGCAGACGAACGAGGCGGTCAGCCGCTCGTCGGGGACGTCGGCGACCTGCTCGAGCACCAGGCGCAGGTTCGCCTCGTCGCTGCGGGTGCGGCCCGCCCAGCGGGCGGAGAACACCCCGGGCATCCCGTTGAGCGCGTCGACGGCGAGCCCCGAGTCGTCGGCCACCGCGGGCAGGCCCGTCTCGGCCGCCGCGTCCCTGGCCTTGGCCACCGCGTTGTCCTCGAACGTCGCCCCGGTCTCCGGCGCCTCGGGGAACGGCGGCACCTCGTCGAGGCCGACTACCTCGACCCCGGCGCCGGCCAGGATCCGGCGCATCTCCGCCAGCTTCTTCGCGTTGCGGCTGGCGACCAGCAGCCTGGTCACGAGCGGACCGACTTCGGCTTCGGCAGCTCGCCCGGGTAGGGCTCGGCGAGCACCGCGGCCTGCTTCTCGTTGATCTCCGCGCAGCCGGCGAGCGCCAGGTCGAGCATCGCGTCCAGCGTGGACCGGGTGAACGTGGCGCCCTCGCCGGTGCCCTGCACCTCGATGATCGTGCCCGCGTCGGTGCACACGACGTTCATGTCGACCTCGGCCCGCACGTCCTCCTCGTAGGGCAGGTCCAGGCGCACCCGGCCGTCCACGACCCCGACGCTGATCGCCGCCACCGCGCACGACAGCGGTTGCGGGTCGGCGAGCCGCCCCGCCGCGCCGAGCCAGGTCACCGCGTCCGCCAGGGCCACGTAGCCACCGGTGATGGCGGCCGTGCGGGTGCCACCGTCGGCCTGGATGACGTCGCAGTCGATGACGATGGTGTTCTCGCCCAACGCGGCGAGGTCGATACAGGCCCGCAGCGAGCGGCCGATCAGGCGGCTGATCTCGTGGGTGCGGCCACCGATCCGGCCCTTGACCGACTCCCGGTCGCCCCGGGTGTTGGTGGCCGACGGGAGCATCGCGTACTCGGCCGTGACCCAGCCGAGCCCCGACCCCTTGCGCCAGCGGGGCACCCCCTCGGTCACGCTCGCCGCGCACAGGATCCGGGTCCGGCCGAACTCGACCAGTACCGATCCGGCCGGCCACACCTGAAAACCGCGGGTTATCGAGATGTCCCTGAGCTGGTCGTCGTTCCTGCCATCGCTTCGCGCCACCGGATCACCCTACGACCGCGGCCGGAGGGCGCGGTCAGCGGACCAACCGGTCGAGGATCTGCCCGACGTCCTCGCGCAGCCGGGCCGCGGCGTCCTCGTCGCCGGCGAGGTGGCTCAGCAGCGCCTGGTGGAACACGCCGTAGAGCAGCGCGTACGCCACCCGCGCCGGCACCGCCGGGATCGCCCCGGCCAGCTCGGCATACCGGGCGACGATGCGGCCGATCATCCGCTCGAGGCTGCCGTCGATCTCCCGCACGTCGGCGCGGAACGACTCCTCGAACAGGCTCTGGTTGCGCAGGTCGAACCAGAGCCGGTGCATCGAGGTCTCCTCGCGCAGCGTCGTCGCCATCGACTCGCCGAGGTCGGCCCGCAGCTCGTCGGCGGTCAGCGCGGTGGCGACGGCGTGGTCGTAGCGGGCGATGCAGGACTCCTTGTAGAGCCGCACACAGCAGGTGATCAGCTCGACCTTGTCCCGGAAGTAGTAGTGCACCACCCCGTGGGAGAACGCCGAGTTCTGGGCGATCTCCCGCAGGCTCGTACGCGCGTACCCGAGCTCGGCGAGGGTGTGCAGGGCGGAGGCGGCCAGCTGGGACCGGCGGTCGGCGAACTTGCCGGCCTTGGGCTCGGCGATCCGGGACACCGGCCCATCCTAGGGCGCCTGGCGGCGCGGTCAGATCTCGAACGTGGCGCCCTTGACCACGAGCTCGGTCAGCTCCTCGCCGAACTCCTCGCGCGCCTCGCCCAGTACCGCGTCCCGGTCGGTCCACGGCGGGACGTGGGTGACCAGCAGCCGGCCGACGCCGGCCGTCCGGGCGAGGCGACCGGCCTGCCGCCCGGACAGGTGCAGGTCCCGCGGGCGGTCCTCGGCGTGGGTCCAGGACGCCTCCGCGAGCAACACGTCCGCGCCGGTCGCGAGCTCCTCCAACGGCGCCTCCGGCCCGGTGTCACCGGTGTAGACCAGCGTCCGCCCGCCGTGGCTGATGCGGAAGCCGTAGGCCTCGCAGGGATGCGCTGCCTTGCCCACGTCCACCCGGAACGGCCCGATCTCGATCGTTCCGCTGTGCAGCGGGTGGAACTCGAACACGTCGGTCAGGTCGGTCTCGGCGCGGTCGGCCTCGTCCGGGCTGTAGGCGGCGGCGAACCTCGACGGAGCCTCGACCGGGGCGTGGACGGGCAGCCGTCGCACCCGCGGGTCGTACGGCGGGGCGGGGTGGTACCGGCGGAACACGGTCAGGGCAGTGAAGTCGGCGCAGTGGTCGGGGTGCAGGTGCGAGAACACGAGCGCGTCGAGGTCGAAGGGATCCCGCAGCGCCTGTAACTCGGCGAGCGTCCCGTTGCCCAGCTCCATGCCCAACAGGAAGTCCTCGGCCTCGAGGAGATAGCCGGACGAGGGGTTGCTGGGGCCTGGAGAGCTTCCGGAGCAGCCGAGGACGAACAGCTTCACGGGCCACAGCCTGACACATTCATTCAACTCACGGGCACAGGCACGAACGAGCCGAGCCCGGGCCCGAGAAACCGCCTGGCCAGGCGGGTGAACGGGGCCGAGGGTCCGGTGGCGACCAGCTCGTGGGCCGGCTCACCCGGCTCGGCCAGCAGGTCGAGCTCGGTGAGCACGCGGACGACGTCCTTGGCCGTCTCCTCGGCACTGGACACGAGCGTCACGCGGTCGCCCATGACGATCTGCAGGACCCCGGTGAGCAGCGGATAGTGCGTGCAGCCGAGCACGACCGTGTCCACGTCGGCCTGTTGCAGGGGCTCGAGGTAGGCCTGGGCGAGGCCGAGCACCTGCCGGCCCGAGGTGATGCCGCGCTCGACGAAGTCCACGAACCGGGGGCAGGCGGCGCTGGTGACCGTGATGTGCGGGGCGGCGGCGAAGGCGTCGTCGTAGGCCCGCGACCGGACCGTGCCCTCGGTCCCGATCACGCCGACCCGGCCGTTGCGCGTGCTCGCGACGGCCCGCCGCACGGCCGGCACCACGACCTCGACGACGGGGATGTCGTAGCGCTCCCGAGCGTCGCGCAGGCAGGCCGCCGATGCCGTGTTGCAGGCCATCACCAGCATCTTCACCCCGTCGGCGACCAGCGTGTCGGCCACCGCGAGCGCGTGCCGGCGAACCTGCGCGATCGGCAGCGGGCCGTAGGGGCCGTGTGCGGTGTCCCCCACGTAGCGCAGCCGCTCGGCCGGCAGCTGGTCGGCGATCGCGCGGGCGACGGTCAGGCCGCCGACGCCGGAGTCGAAGACGCCGATCGGCGCCTGGCGTTGTTCGCCACCGATACGAGCCACGCCGCCAGGATGCCACCCAGCGCACCGAACAGGTGCCCCTGCCATGAGATGCCGGGGTTTCCCGGCAGGACGCCGAGCAGCGTGCTCCCCCAGTACAGGAACAGCACGACCGCGACCACGAGCTGGCCGGCGCTGCGCGTGAAGATCCCCCGTACCAGCAGGAACGCCAGCCAGCCGAACGCGAGGCCGGAGGCGCCGACGGTCACGCCCTCGGCGCCGGTGAGCCAGACACCCGTACCGCTGGCCAGCCAGACCGTCGCGGTCACGGCGGCCCACTGGCCGAACCCGCCCGCCAGCGCGAGGAAACCGAAGACCAGGATCGGCAGGGTGTTGGCGAACAGGTGCGACCACCCCGAGTGCAGCAGGGGCGCCAGCAGGATGCCGTCCAGGCCGCCGACCGTGCGCGGGTGGATGCCGAGGTTGTCCAGGTTCGCCGGCAGGACCGCGTCGACCGCCTCGACCAGGTACAGCAGCGCGGTGAACGCGGCCACCACGACCGCCGCCCGCAGGGGGTTGGCCGGCAGGACCCGGTTGACCGGTGTGGGGCGCGCCGCCGGAGCGGCTGGCAGTGTGCTCACGTCTTCGAGGCTACGGAGCGGTCGGCCGGTCCGGATCGGGGTTCTCCCCGATATTCAGGCCCAGAGATGCCCGTCGAGCCGTTCGGAGGCCTCGTCCAGCGAGCCGCTGTAGGCACCGGTCGACAGGTACTTCCAGCCCCCGTCGGCGACGACGAACACGATGTCGGCCCGGTCGCCGGCGCGGACCGCCTTGTCCGCCACGGCGAGCGCGGCGTGCAGGATGGCTCCGGTGGAGATGCCGGCGAACACGCCCTCGGTCTCCAGCAGCTCGCGGGTGCGGCGCAGCGCGTCGTAGGAGCCGACCGAGTAGCGGCCGGTGAGCACGTCGGGGTCGTAGAGCTCCGGCACGAAGCCCTCGTCGAGGTTGCGCAGGCCGTAGACCAGCTCGCCGTAGCGCGGCTCGGCGGCCACGATCTGCACGTCCGGCTTGTGCTCGCGCAGGTACCGGCCCGCCCCGACCAGGGTGCCGGTCGTGCCCAGCCCCGCCACGAAGTGGGTGACGGTCGGCAGGTCGCGCAGGACCTCCGGGCCGGTGCCGTGGTAGTGCGCGCCGGCGTTGTTCGGGTTGCCGTACTGGTAGAGCATCACCCAGTCCGGGTTCTGCTTGGCCAGCTCCTTGGCCCGCCGCACGGCCTCGTTGGAGCCCCCGGCCGCCGGCGAGTTCACGATCCGCGCACCGTAGGCCTTGAGCAGCTGGCGGCGCTCCTCGGAGGTGTTCTCCGGCATCACGCAGACCAGGCCGTAGCCCTTGAGCTTCGCGGCCATCGCCAGCGAGATCCCGGTGTTGCCGGAGGTCGGCTCGAGGATCGTGCACCCGGCGTGCAGCACGCCGTCCTGTTCGGCGGCCTCGATCATCCGCAACGCCACCCGGTCCTTCACCGATCCGGTGGGGTTGCGGTCCTCGAGCTTGGCCCACAGCCGCACCTCCGGGGAGGGGGACAGCCGCGGCAGGCCGACCAGCGGCGTGTCGCCCAGGGCGTCCAGGAGGGAGTCGAAGCGCGCCACCCGGCTCAGCCTCCGGCGACGGCCGGCAGGATCGTGACGTTGTCCCCGTCGGCGATCGCGGCGTCCAGCCCACCGGCGAAGCGGACGTCCTCGTCGTTGACGTAGACGTTCACGAACCGGTGCAGTGTGCCCTCCTTGACCAGGCGTGCCTTGAGACCGCCGTGGTTGGCCTCGAGGTTGTCGATCACCTCGGCCAGAGTGGCGCCGCGTGCCTGCACCTGCTTCTCGCCGCCGGTGTGCGTGCGCAGAATCGTCGGGATGGAGACGGTGACGGCCATGTGCTACCTCCGCTAGTGGGCTTGCTGTTGGGAAAGACGTCCGTGGGCCCGCTGGTATTTCAGGTCGGGACCACGTCCACCGGCTCCTCGGTGACCTCGCCGTCGAGGATGCGGTAGGAGCGCAGCTCGTGCCGCTCCGGGTCGCGGGTGCCGATCAGCACGTAGTGCGGCGGGGCGAGGAACTGCGCGTACTCCTGCGCCCGCGCGATGTCGGTACGCGACGGGTACGGCTCGGTGGCGGTGTGCGAGTGGTAGATCACCACCGGCTCCTCGTCCTTGGCCGTCATCTCCCGGTACACCGCGTTCCACTCGGTGGAGTCGAACTCGTAGTAGGTGGGCGAGCGGGCCGCGTTGAGCATCGGGATGACCCGCTGGGGCTCGCCGGAGCCCTCCGGCCCCGCGAGGATGCCGCACGCCTCGTCCGGGTGGTCCCGGCGCGCGTGCGCGACCATCGCGTCCACCAGGTCCTCGCGTATCCGCAGCACGATCACAATCTTACGGGCTGGACACACGGTTCCCAGTCCGTGGGAGCGGCCCGGGATCACGACCCGTCTGGTGGCCACACCTCCCGGTAGGCCACCAGACCGGCGAGCGAGGTGGCCGCCAGCAGGCCGTGCACGACCGCACGGGCGAAGACCTCGGCCGCCGCCGTGCACAGCCGGTCCAGCGCGGCGGCGCGGGCCACCGGGCCGAACGGCGCGTCGGCCGCGACCAGCGGCTGAGCCTGGGTGGCGGCCGCGAACACGGTGTCGCCGTCGAACATCGAGTGGGCCGGGCGGACCGCGCGGGCCAGCCCGTCCTGGGCGGCGATCGCGATGCGCCGGCACTCGGCCTTGGTCAGGTCCGCGTCGACCGCGACCACGCCGACGGTGGTGTTCAGCTCGGCCCGTGCGGCGGTCGGCAGCACGCCCGGCCGGTCCGGCCAGCGCCCGCCGAACTCCTCGGCCACCTCGTGGTCGGCCACCCACGGGCGCCCGGTCCCGGCGTCCACGGCCTCCCCCACGGCGTTGACCACGACCAGCGCCCCGACGGTGAAGTCGTCGACCATGGCGCTCGCGGAGCCAACGCCGCCCTTGAGCGAGCCCACCTTGGCGCCGGTACCGGCGCCGACCGTGCCCTGCGTGACCGGCCCCGAGCAGGCGGCCGTGCAGGCCAGGTAGCCGAACTCGGCCGAGGGCCGGTTGCCCCAGGACGACCGGGGCAGGTCGAAGATCACCGCACCCGGGACGATCGGCACCACCTCGTGCGGTTCCGCGCCCACCCGCATGCCGCGGCCCTGCTCGCCGAGCCAGCGCATCACGCCGTCGGCGGCGGCCAGCCCGTAGGCCGAGCCGCCGGACAGGCACACGGCGTCGACCTGTCGCACCAGGTTCTCCGGCGCGAGCAGGTCGGTCTCCCGGGTGCCCGGCGCGCCGCCCCGGCCGTCCACCGCGCCGGTGGACCCGGGCGGCAGCAGGACGACGGTCGTGCCCGTGGCCCAGCCGCCGCCGATCCGCTGGTGGTGGCCGACCTCGACCCCGACGACGTCGGTGATCGCGTTGAACGTCGTCACGGGAGTTCGTCGTCGCCGGACAGGGCCAGCACCAGGTGCTCCTGCAGCCAGGTCAGCCACTGGTAGACGCCGAGGTGCGGGCTGCGCGGGTCGTCCGGCGGCAGCTCCTCGGGCATGTCCTCGGTGACGCCGAGGGTGGTGCCCAGCGCCAGCCGGACGTCGTTGACCGCCGAGAGCCAGGACTCTGCCTGCTCGAGGGAGAGCCTGATCGTCCCGCCCTCCGGGGGGCAGGTGTCGAGCACCACACCGGCGACGCCGGTCTTGAGGTCGAGCAGCTCCGGCTCGTGCAGCGAGCGCAGCGCCGCCGCCGAGTCCCGCTCCTCCTTCGACGGCTCGCCGTCGCCGCGGTCCAGCCGGTGGAAGTCGGGCAGCAGGCGGGACAGGATCGGGTCCTCCGGCGCCGTGCTCATGCCGGTGCGGATCCCGGTCAGCTCGGCCAGCTCGTCCTGCGGCGTCGCGTCCTGCCTGGCTCGCAACATGCCCTCGACCTGGCCGACCAGGCCCCGCAGCACGTTCGCCTCCCGGCGGTCGACCTTGCTGGTGACGGTGTCGCCGACACGCTCCCAGGGGATCACGACTCGTGCTGCATGGTCGCCCAGAGGCCGGCCGCGTGCAGCTTCGCGACGTCGCCCTCGACCTTGTCCTTGGAGCCGGAGGACACGATGGCCCGGCCCTTGTGGTGAACGTCGAGCATGAGCTTGGTGGCGTGTTCCCTCGAGTAGCCGAACAGCTTCTGGAAGACGTAGGTCACATAGGACATCAGGTTGACCGGATCGTTCCACACGATGGTCTGCCACGGTTTGTCCTCGGCCGCGAGGTCGGTCCCGACCGGCTCGACCTGGGTCTGCTCCTGCTCGACAGGCAAAGACATCCCGACCGCCATACCGTCCATGGTGGCATGTCTAGGCTGACCGTTCATGACCGGATCCGGTATGAGCACCGCGTTGCTCACCGACCACTACGAGCTGACCATGGTGGCCGCCGCGCTGGCGGCGGGCACCGCGGACCGGCGGTGCGTGTTCGAGACCTTCGCCCGGCGGCTGCCGGCCGGCCGGCGCTACGGCGTCGTCGGCGGCACCGCCAGGGCCATCGAGGCGATCAGCAGGTTCACCTTCGGCGAGGACGAGCTGCGCGAGCTCGCCGACCGCGACGTGGTGGACGCGGCCACCCTCGACTGGCTCGCCGGCTACCGGTTCACCGGTGAGGTCGACGGCTACCCGGAGGGCGAGCTGTACTTCCCGGGCTCGCCGCTGTTCACCGTGCGCGGCACGTTCGCCGAGGCGGTGCTGCTGGAGACGCTGGTGCTGTCGGTCCTCAACCACGACAGCGCGATCGTCTCCGCGGGTGCCCGGATGGTGAGCGCGGCCAACGGCCGGCCGATCATCGAGATGGGCGGGCGCCGCACCCACGAGCAGGCCGCGGTCAGCTCGGCCAGGGCCGCCTACCTGGCCGGCTTCGCGACGACCTCCAACCTCGAGGCCGGGCGCACCTACGCCATCCCCACGGCCGGCACCTGCGCGCACGCGTTCATCCTGCTGCACGACAGCGAGCGGGCGGCGTTCGCCGCGCAGGTCCAGGCGCTGGGCACCGGCACGACGCTGCTGGTCGACACCTACGACATCACCGCGGGCATCGAGACCGCGATCGAGGTCGCCGGGCCCGAGCTCGGCGCGATCCGGATCGACTCGGGCGACGTCGGCGTGCTGGCCAGGCAGGCCAGGGCGCAGCTGGACTCGCTCGGCGCGCGCAACACCCGGATCGTGGTGTCCGGCGACCTCGACGAGTACGCCATCGCCGCCCTGCGGGCCGAGCCGGTGGACGCCTACGGCGTCGGCACCTCGCTGGTCACCGGCTCGGGCTCGCCGACCGCGGGAATGGTTTACAAACTGGTCGAAGTGGAGGGTCGACCGGTGGCGAAGCGCAGCTCGCACAAGGAGTCCCGGGCCGGGCGCAAGTCAGCGCTGCGGCGGCACAAGCCGACCGGGACGGCGATGGAGGAGGTCGTGTACGTGGTCGCCGACGGCGAGCCGGAGGCCGGCGAGCACGACCGGTCGCTGGTCGTGCCGCTGATGCGCGGTGGACAACCGGTCGAGGGGCTGGCCACGCTGGAGGAAAGCAGGAGACGGGTGCGCGACGGGCTGGTCAGCCTGCCGTGGGAGGGCCTCAAGCTGTCCCAGGGCGAGCCGGCCATCCCTACCGTGTACCGGTGAGAGACCGGCTGGACGAGGACAGGGAGCGAGCGTGGCCAACGCACTGATCGTCGTGGACGTGCAGAACGACTTCTGCGAGGGCGGGTCGCTCGCCGTCGCGGGCGGGGCCGTGGTGGCCGCCGCCGTCAGCCAGCTCATCCAGGCCGGCGAGTACGACCACGTCGTGGCGACCCGCGACTACCACCTCGACCCGGGCGGGCACTTCAGCGAGGCTCCCGACTTCGTCGACTCCTGGCCGCCGCACTGCCGGGCGGGCACGCCGGGCGCCTCCTTCCACCCCGAGCTGGACGTGGCCGGGCTCGAGGCGGTGTTCTCCAAGGGCGCCCACGCGGCGGCCTACTCCGGCTTCGAGGGCGCCACGCCGGACGGCACGGCGCTCGCGACCTGGCTCCGGGCGCACGACGTGTCGGCCGTGGACGTGGTCGGCATCGCGACCGACCACTGCGTGCGGGCGACCGCGCTGGACGCCGTTCGGGAGGGCTTCTCGACCACGGTGCGGCTGGAGCTGACCGCGGGCGTCGCCCGGGCCACGGTGGACCGGGCGCTGCGCGAACTCACCTCGAACGCCGTCAGGCTGACCGGCGCCCCCGTCGTCGCCTCCTGAACGGCTCAGGAGGGGTCGCAGTGCACCGAGCCGACGACGATGTCTCCGGTCGCCGGTGCGGCGGACGGCGTCGTCGGGAACAGCCGGATGCGCATGAGGTTGAGCCGCACGCTCCCGTCCGGCGGGGTCGGGGTGACCAACTCGTTCAGCGTCACCCGCGCCAGCGGCGGTGACCCGGCCGGCCCGGGGATCATCACCACGTGGTTGCGCGGGACGGTCGAGGGGGCCAAGAACCCGTTGAGGCCGGTGAACTGGAAGCGCGCCTCGGTGCCGCTCGTGGTGATCGCACAGGTGACGCGGTAGCTGGCCAGGCGGATCAGGGGTCCGCCGTACCGGCGCAGCCCAGGCAGCCGGAAGGTCCCGCCGGTCACGGTCGCCGTCGTCGTCCAGGCGACGACGCTCGCCCTGCACCTCGTCGAGCCGGCGGCGAACTCGACGAAGTCGGTCACGCCGACCCCCGGCGTGCTGGCCTGCTGGTTCGCCCCGGTCTGGCACTCGGCGATCGGCGGGATCGCCTGGGGCGTCCCGTCCACGACGATGTTCACGGCACCGATCGAGCCGCTCGCCAGGGCCGGTGCCCGCACCCCCGGGGCCACCGTGTCGGCCCCCGCGTAGCCGACGCCGGGCAGCACCAGGGCCAGGAGGGACAGCCCGACGAGGACGCCGTGTCTGGCTTTTCTCACGGTCATGGGACGAGCCCACACCCGCCTCCGCGCGGAGGCCAGGGCCTTGCCGGCGCTGCCACTCGGACGAGGCCCGGGGACAACCCGTCCGGGCGACGGCGGGTGCATGCGCAGGATTGACGGGGCGCAGAGGTACGGTCTCGCTGTGCCGGAAACCACCACCGAACTCCCTGGCGTCTCCGAACTGCTGGCGACCGCGGTGGCGGCGGTGGGTGGTACCGAGCGGCCGGGCCAGCTCGCGATGGCCGAGGCCGTCGCGCGGGCGATCCGCACCGGCGACCACCTCGCCGTTCAGGCCGGAACCGGCACCGGGAAGTCGTTGGCCTACCTGGTCCCGGCCCTGCGCCACGCGGTGGAGCGGGAGGCGACGGTCGTCGTCTCGACCGCGACGATCGCGCTGCAGCGCCAGCTCGTCGACCGCGACCTGCCGCGGCTGGAGAAGGCCCTCGCGAAACCGCTCGGCCGCAAGCCGACGTTCGCGATCCTCAAGGGGCGGCGCAACTACCTGTGCCTGAACAAGCTCGACAGCGGGATGCAGGACGAGCCGGACGACGCCGCGCTGTTCGACCCGTTCCAGGTCTCCGCGCTCGGCCGGGAGATCACCCGCCTGCGGGAGTGGGTGTCCGACACCGAGACCGGGGACCGCGACGAGCTGGTGCCGGGCGTCACCGAGCACGCGTGGCGCCAGGTGTCGGTGACCGCGCGCGAGTGCCTCGGCGCGGCCCGCTGCCCGGTGGGCACCGACTGCTTCGCGGAGAAGGCCCGGGGCGAGGCCGGCCGTGCCGACCTGGTCGTGACCAACCACGCCCTGCTCGCGATCGACGCGCTGCAGGGCTTCCAGGTGCTGCCCGAGCACGACCTGGTGATCGTCGACGAGGCACACGACCTGGTCGACCGGGTCACCTCGGTCGCCACCGCCGAGCTCACCTCGTCCTCGGTCGCCGCGGCGGCCCGGCGGGCGGGCCGCGTCGTGGACCAGGAGATCGCCGACCGGCTGCTGGAGGCCGGTGACGGCTTCACGCTGATCCTCGAGGACCTGCCGGCCGGCCGCCTGGACACCCTGCCGGTCGCGCTGTCCGGCACGCTCTCGGTCGTGCGCGACGCCGCCCGGGCCTGCCTGGACGGGCTCGGACCCGAGCGCCCCGCGGACGTGGACGTGGCGACCGCGCGCAAGCTGGCCCAGTCGCAGCTGGAGGAGGTGCACGACACCGCCGTCCGGCTGCTCGGCGCGTTCGACGCCGACGACGCGCACAAGCGGGACGTGGTGTGGCGCACCGGCGACAGCGGGCTCGGGCCGCCGCGTCCGCCCGCGCTGCGGGTCGCCCCGCTGGGGGTCGCCGGCCTGCTCCGCGAGCGGCTGTTCGCCCAGCACACCACGGTGCTCACCTCGGCGACGCTGACCCTGGGCGGCACGTTCGACTCGATGGCCCGCTCCTGGGGGCTGCCGCCCGAGCAGCAGGGCCCGAGCGAGAAGACCGCGGGGACGGCCACCGACAAGGCCCCCGACGGACCGAGGTGGACCGCGCTGGACGTCGGCTCGCCGTTCGACCACGCCCGCTCCGGGATCCTGTACCTGGCCAGGCACCTGCCCCCGCCGGGCCGCGACGGGCTACCGCCCGCCTACCTCGACGAGCTGGCCGAGCTGATGACCGCCGCCGGTGGACGCACGCTCGGGCTGTTCTCCTCGATGCGTGCTGCGAAGCAGGCGACCGAGGCGCTGCGGTCCCGCTCGGACGTGCCGATCCTGTGCCAGGGCGACGACTCGACGGCCCTGCTGGTCCGCAAGTTCGCCGAGGACGAGGCGACCTGCCTGTTCGGCACGCTCTCGCTCTGGCAGGGCGTCGACGTGCCGGGGCCGTCGCTGTCGCTGGTCGTGGTGGACCGGATCCCGTTCCCGCGGCCGGACGACCCGCTCGCCTCGGCCAGGCAGCGGGCGGTGGAAGCACGCGGCGGCAACGGGTTCCTGTCGGTGGCCGCGACCCACGCGGCGCTGCTGCTCGCCCAGGGCACCGGCCGGCTGCTGCGCTCGACCAACGACAGGGGTGTCGTCGCGATCCTCGACCCCCGGCTGGCGACCGCCCGCTACGGCGCGTTCCTGCGTGCGTCGCTGCCCGCCTACTGGACCACGTCCGACACCGAGGTCGTTCGGGCGGCCCTGCGCAGGCTGGCCGCGGCGAACTGATCGAATGCACCCAACAGCACGGCTTCAGGGAGAACTCAGCGTGTCCAACAATTCCGGTATCACCGTCGACGACGACGGCGTCCGCCGGCTGCTCGCCGACGGCACCGAGGAGTCGGTGACCTGGGCGGACCTCGCCGAGGTGGCGATCAGGACCACCCCGGAGGGCCCGTGGAAGGAGGACGTGTTCTTCCTGCTGGTCCGCACCGGTGGCGGCGGCTGCGCGGTCCCGGCCGGCGACCCCTCCGCCGACGACCTGATGAACCGGCTCCAGTCGATGCCCGGCTTCGACAACGACGCCTTCATCGAGGCGATGACCACCCAGGAGGACGGCCTGTTCGTCGTCTGGCAGCGCTCGGCGCAGGACTAGTCAGGCCGGGGCAGCTGTGCGACGACGGTCACCGTTCCAGGCGCGACCTCGGTGAAGCCGGCGTCGCGGACGGCCACGACGCCGCGCTCGCGCCAGGCCCGTCCCGGCTCCTCGCCGGGGTGCAGCTCCGCCCACCGCTGCGGCGACGGGGTGCGGACCGCACACCGGTAGTCGGCCGCTGCCCAGTCGGCGAGGTCGGCGCCGTCGGCCTGCCACAGGGCGGCGAGCAGCATCGTGGCATGGCCGACCTGGGCAGCCGCCTTTCCGGCGGTCATCTCGACCTTGGGGTTGACCCAGAGCACGGGAACATCGGACTCGGGCGGGTCCGGCTCGTCGGCGGGCAGGTCGCTGCCGGCAATCTGGAGCCGGGAGACCTCCTTGGGGGTGTCCACCACCCGGCCGGGCACCAGCGCCCGGACCGAGGCCCCGCCGACGGTCACGGTCACCCCGGGAAGCTCCTCCACGGCCGCCCAGTGGGCGCCGCGGGCCCGGCGGGCGACCTTGCGGATGTGGGCCCGGACCCACTCGGCGACCGCGTCGTGCCATTCGCCGTCGGGCTCGGCGGCCCTCGGGTCGAGGCAGACGGCGACCGCGGCCGCCGCCGCGGCCTCGAGCATCGCGGTCCGCGGGGGCGGCTCGGCGCGTTCGATGCGCATGATCATCGGCATTGCCCGCACCAGCGCCGGGTCCTCGGCGGAGACGTCCGCGGTGGCCTCGGCGGGCAGCCGCAACCAGGCCGCGTAGCGCCCGGCCAGGGGGTCGAGGATCCTCACGGGCGCAACGGCTCCAGGCCGTCCGCGGCGTCGGCCGCCTCGACCTCGGCGCGGGTCACGCCGAGCACGAACAGCACGACGTCCAGGTAGGGGTGGGACAGCGCGGTGTCGGCGACCTCGCGCAGGGCCGGCTTGGCGTTGAACGCCACACCGAGCCCGGCGGCGGAGAGCATGTCGATGTCGTTGGCGCCGTCGCCGACGGCGACGCACTGGGCGAGCGGCACGTCGAACTTGGCGGCGAAGCGGCGCAGCGCCGTCGCCTTGCCGGCCCGGTCGACGATGTCGCCGACCACCCGGCCGGTGAGCTTGCCCTCGACCACCTCGAGGTCGTTGGCGAGACTGAAGTCCAGCCCGAGGCTCTCCGCCAGCCGGTCGATGATCGGTGTGAAGCCGCCGGACACCACGCCGCAGCGGAAGCCGAGCCGCTTGAGCGTGCGGATCGTGGTGCGCGCACCGGGCATCAGCTCGATCGAGTCGGCCACCTCGTCCAGCACCGACTCGGGCAGCCCGGCCAGACACGCCACCCGGCGCTCGAGCGACTGGGCGAAGTCCAGCTCGCCGCGCATCGCCGCCTCGGTGATCTCGCGGACCTCGTCCTCGCAGCCCGCGTGGGCGGCGAGCATCTCGATGACCTCGCCCTGGATCAGCGTCGAGTCGACGTCGAACACGATGAGCCGCTTGGCCCGCCGGCTCAGCCCCTCCCGTTCGACGGCGACGTCCAGGCCCACCCGCGCGGAGACGTCGGCGAGCGCCGAACGCAGCGCGGTGTCGCCGTCGAGGGTGTCCTGCGCCACCGAGACCCGCAGTTCGAGCCCGGTCACCGGGTAGTCGGCGATCCGCCGGATCGTGTCGATGTTCACGTCCAGCGCGGCGAGCCTACGGGCGACCTCGGCGAAACCGCGCGCGGTGACCGGACGGCCGAGCACGATCAGCACATGGCTGGAGCCCACCCGGGCCGGGGAGAGCGAGTCGGCCCCGACCTCCACGGTGACCTGCATCGCGACCGTCGCCATGGCCTGCTCGACGGCCTCCTGCAGACCCTCCGGGTCGTGGTCGGTGCCGACCAGCACCCCCAGGACGAGCTGGCCGCGGATCGTGACCTGCTCGACGTCGAGGATGTCCACGCCGTGCCGGGACAGCACGGCGAAGAGCACCGACGAGACGCCGGGCTTGTCCGGTCCGGTGACCGTGATCAGGACCGGCGTACTCGGCTGGCTCATCGAGGAGGACTCAGTTCGGCTTCTTCGGGTCGCCCTTGGAGATCTCGTCCGGGTTCATCTTCTCGGCGAGCATCTCCGACGGCGCCGGCCCGACGTTGGTCGGGTCGCTGTGCTTGGCGCTGAACAGGCCGGTGTACTTGTCCTTCGCGGCCTGCTCGGTCATGTGCGGGTAGTGCAGGTCGAACGCCGGGCGCTCGGACCGGATCCGGGGCAGCTCGGTGAAGTTGTGCCGGGGCGGCGGCGTGCTCGTGGCCCACTCGAGCGAGTTGCCGTAGCCCCACGGGTCGTCCGCGGTGGTGGTCTCGCCGTAGCGGTAGCTCTTGAACACGTTCCACACGAACGGCAGCGTCGACGCGCCCAGGATGTAGGCCCCGATCGTGGAGATCGTGTTCAGCGTGGTGAAGTTGTCCATCGCCAGGTAGTCGACGTACCGGCGGGGCATGCCCTCCGCGCCCAGCCAGTGCTGCACCAGGAACGTGCCGTGGAACCCGATGAACGTGGTCCAGAAGTGCAGCTTGCCCAGCGACTCGTCCAGGTACCGGCCGGTCATCTTGGGGAACCAGAAGTAGATGCCGGCGAAGGTGGCGAACGCGATGGTGCCGTAGAGCACGTAGTGGAAGTGCGCCACCACGAAGTAGGTGTCCGAGACGTGGAAGTCGATGGCCGGCGCGGCCAGCAGGATGCCGGTCAGACCGCCGAAGAGGAACGTGACCAGGAAGCCGACCGAGAACAGCATCGGCGACTCGAAGGTCAGCGAGCCCTTCCACATCGTGCCGATCCAGTTGAAGAACTTCACGCCGGTCGGCACCGCGATCAGGAAGGTCATGAAGGCGAAGAACGGCAGCAGCACGGCGCCGGTGGCGTACATGTGGTGCGCCCAGACCGCCACCGACAGCGCCGCGATGCCCAGCGTCGCGTAGACCAGGCCGCGGTAGCCGAACAACGGCTTGCGGCTGAACACCGGGAAGATCTCGGAGACGATGCCGAAGAACGGCAGCGCGACGATGTAGACCTCGGGATGGCCGAAGAACCAGAACAGGTGCTGCCAGAGGATCACGCCACCGTTGGCGGGGTCGAACACGTGCGCGCCGAGCACCCGGTCGGCGAGCAGGCCGAACAGCGCCGCGGTGAGGATCGGGAAGGCGATCAGGATCAGGATCGAGGTGATGAAGATGTTCCAGGTGAAGATCGGCATCCGGAACATCGTCATGCCGGGGGCACGCAGGCAGATCACGGTCGTCAGCATGTTGACCGCGCCGAGGATGGTGCCCAGACCACCGAGGGCCAGGCCGACGATCCACAGCTCGCCGCCCACACCCGGGGAGAAGGTCTTGCCCGACAGCGGCGTGTAGGCGAACCAGCCGAAGTCGGCGGCACCGCCGGGGGTCAGGAAGCCGGAGACCACGATCAGGCCGCCGAACAGGAACAGCCAGTAGCTGAAGGCGTTCAACCGGGGGAAGGCCACGTCCGGGGCGCCGATCTGGATCGGCAGCACGAAGTTCGCGAAGCCGAACAGGATCGGGGTCGCGTACAGCAGCAGCATGATCGTGCCGTGCATGGTGAACAGCTGGTTGTACTGCTCGGCCGACAGGAACTGCTGCCCGGGGAAGGCCAGCTCGGAGCGGATGAGCATGGCCATCGCGCCGCCGATCATGAAGAAGGCGAACGCCGTGACCAGGTACATCATCCCGATCTTCTTGGGATCGGTCTCCCGGAACAGCTGCAGCAGGTACGAACCCCTGGCTGTCGGGCGCGCCGGATACGGTCGCGTGGCGATCGGCTTGGGGGCTACTGCCGTCACTCCTGCCTCCTGTATCTACAACCACGCGTGGCCGTGATTCGTACTGGATCGTAGCCCGCCCGGCTCGAACCAGCGCCGCTGGGCTCGCCTGCGGGCCTGCTGGGATCGCCCCACGCAGGGCGCCCGACGGCGATCCCCGCCGAGCCCAAGCCTGCCACCCGGGAGCGGTGGCCGCGAGCCGGACGCGAGCCCTCGCCGAGGTGCTCTACCTCAGGAGTTCACCCGATCTCGCTACCCGCGCTCAGCGCAGCACGGCCACCGCGACCGCGGCCGTCACGACCGCCGCGCCCACCGGGAGCGGGACCGTCGGGACCAGGAGGACGGCGAACAGGCCGAGGTCGGGTCCACGCAGGGTGCGGGTGACCAACCGCACCGGCAGGGTGCCGAACGGGGTCGCCACCGGCATGAGGTTGTCGTAGGCCGGTGGCGCCCCGGTGGCCGTCCGCACGGCGCAGGCGGAGACCAGCGGCACGGCCAGCACGACGCCGGTCTCCCACGGCGCACCGGCGGCCGCGGCGAGGCCGAGGGCCAGCCCCGCCCAGACGGCGGCGAGCACGGTCAGCACGGCCAGGTGGGCCGCGCGCAGCCGCAGGTCGGAGTGGCCGACCCAGCGGCGGCGCCCAGGCGAGCGCCACAGTTCGGCGAGCCCGCCGGTCAGCGGCACCAGCGCCAGGTAACCGAACAGGGCGAACACGACCTCGTCCGGCAGCGCCGGCAGCGCCAGGTGCGCCGCGACGGCGACCAGCGCGAGCAGCAGCGCGGTCGGGATCCGCCGGGTCCGCGCCGCGACGCCCACCCAGGCCAGCCGCACCCCGACCGGCGCGGTCAGCCGCCACCCGCGCACCGGCCGACCGGCCGGCAGCAGCATGGCCACGTCGAGGAAATGGGTGCCGACGACGCGCATGACCCGCTCGCGCCAGCCCTGGACCAGGTCGCCCCGGCCGGCCCGGACGATCTCCGGCCGGGTGAGCGGCCCGGATCTCGCCAGTAGCGTCAGCAGCACGGCCGCCGCCAGTCCGAGCGCCACCGCCACGCCGGTGAGGGCGTCCGGCCCCGGCCGCACCGCCACCGCCGCCGCGGCGAACCCGAGCACGACGAGCGGCTCGACCCATCCCGGGCGCCGTGGGCGACCGACCGCTCCCAGCACGAGGGCACCCGCGGCGACCTGCGCGGCGACCCCGGCCAGCACCCAGCGCGTGCCGAGGCCCGCCACGGCGGTCAGCAGTGCCAACAGGTATCCGAGCGCGAGCATCCGAGCCGCCCACTGGACCAGCAGGCGTCGCGCGAGCAGCCGTTCCCGGTCGGTTGCCCCGAAGTCGTTCCAGGTCAGCACGGCCGGCTCGAGCCAGACGAACCCGCGCGAGAGCATCGAGGACCAGGCAAGCACCGTGGCGAGGAGGACCAGGACCAGCGTGTCGTGCGGCCGGTCGGGAACGCCGACGACCTGCCGGACCCGGTCGAGCCGCAGGAGCGCCATCAGGAGGATCCCGGTGCCCAGGTACAGGGCGAGGGTCCGGTCGTCGCCGCGGAGCCACCGGGACAGGACCGCTCTCATCCCAGCCGGACCACCGTGTCGGCCGTGTCGAGCAGGGGCGGGTGGTGGGTCGCGAGAACGACGGCGCGGCCCCGATCCCGCTCCAGGCCGACCAGGGTCGCGAGCCAGCCGCGGCCCTGGTCGTCGAGCGCCCGCTCGGGTTCGTCGAGGAGCAGCACCCGGTGCGGCCGCGCGACGGCGCCGAGCAGGAGCAGCCGACGCCGCTGACCGGCGGAGAGGTGGTAGGCGTGGACGTCGGCGCGATCGGCGAGCCCGGCTGCCTCGAGCGCGTCGTCGATCTCGCCGGCCTGGTCGCCGGCCCGGCCGCCGAAGGAGGTCGCCAGCAGCTCGAGGTGCTGGCGCGGCGAGAGCTCGGCGAACAGGTCCGAGTCGTCCAGGAGGACGGCAACGTCACGGCGGAACCGGACGTCCCGCTCGTCGGGCGACCGACCGGCGACGGTCGCCGTGCCCTCGGTGGGTGGGTGCAGGCCGTAGAGGCAGTGCAGGAGGGTGGACTTCCCGCTGCCGTTCGGCCCGGCCAGGACGAGGCACTCGCCGCCGGAGAGGGACAGGTCGAGGCCGCGAAACAACCACTCCTCGCCGACCACCACCCCCAGCCCCCGACAGGCGACGGCGTGATCGACGGCGGGAACGGACACGCACGGAGGGTACGGCCGCCAGCGGACACGCGGCGTGACAGGTACCACGCGCAGACGTTGTCGGTTCGTCCGCTCAACGGCCCCGGCCGGCGACCAGAACCGCCCTCGTCGCCGCGCTCGGTCAGCTCGGGGAGCAGGCGCGGTAGGCCCTGATCGTCTCGTGCAGGATCTCCCGGCCGGGGCGCTGCCAGAGCTCGGCGTTGAAGACCTCCACCTCGATGGGACCGGTGTAGCCCGCGGCCGCCACCCCCGCCAGGAACCGGGGGAACTCGATGTGGCCGGTACCGGGCAGGCCCCGGCCCACCAGGACGTCGGCGGGCAGGGGCAGGATCCAGTCGGCCAGCTGGAAGCAGGCGATCCGGGGGCCGGCCCCCGCCAGCAGGCTCCACACGCGCTCGTCCCACCAGACGTGGTAGGTGTCCAGCGCTATCCCGACCGCCTCCGGCGGGAACGGCGCCGCCAGTGCCAGCGCGGCGTCCAGGGTCGTGACCACGCTCCGGTCCGCGCAGAACATGGGGTGCATGGGCTCCACCGCCAGCCGGACGCCGACGTCGAGGGCGTAGGGGGCCAGCGCCTCGAGGCCGGCGGCCACGCGGGACCGGGCGGTGTCCAGGTCCCGTCCGAACAGTCCGCCGCAGACCAGGACCAGTGCGGGCGCGCCCAGTTCGGCCGCCTCGTCCAGCGCCCTGCGGTTGTCCTCCAGCCAGTCGTCGGCGCCGAAGAAGCCGCCGCGGCACAGGGAGCTGACCGACAGCCCCGCCTCCCGGACCAGCGCCGCCGAGCGGGCCAGGCCGTGCTCGGCCACCGGCTCGCGCCACAGCCCGACGGCGGGCACGCCGGCCTCGGCGCAGCCGGCAACCAGCTCGGGCAGTGGCCAGAACTTCGCGGTGGCCTGGTTGAACGAGAACCGTGCCAGGCTCACTGCGCCACCCCGCAGACCGAGAAGAACGCCCTGGCCCGTGCGGCGGCCAGCGACGCGTCCGGCAGCAGCCCGGCCTCGTCGGCCAGCACCAGCAGGCGCCCGAGGTGCGCGGGTGAGCGCCCGGACTGCAGCCCACCGACCATCGTGAAGTGGTCCTGGTGGCCGCCGAGCCAGGCCAGGAACACGATCCCGGTCTTGTAGAACCGGGTCGGCGCGGCGAACAGGTGCCTGGCCAGCGGCACCGTCGGGTCGAGCAGCGCGTGGAACTCCTCGCGGCGGCCGGCGTCGAGCGCGTGCAGGGCACGCCCGGCGACCGGGGCGATGGCGGCGAACACCCCGAGCAGCGCGTCGGAGTGCCCGGCCTCGTCCCCGGCGATCAGCTCGGGGTAGTTGAAGTCGTCGCCGGTGTACATGCGCACGCCCGGGGGGAGCCGGCGGCGCATGGCGACCTCGAACCCGGCGTCCAGCAGTGAGACCTTGATGCCCTCCACCCGCTCGGCGTGCTCGGTCAGCAGGCCGAGCACGGTCTCCACCGCGGTCGACGGCTCGGGCGACCCCCAGTAGCCGACCAGGGCCGGGTCGAACATCGGGCCGAGCCAGTGCACGACGACCGGCGAGGACACCTCGGCCAGCAGGGTCGAGTACACCGACAGGTAGTCCTCGACCCCGCTCGCCGCCGCGGCGAGATGGCGGCTGCACATCAGCACCGGTACGGCGCCGGCCTCGACAACGTCCGCGAGCTGCTCGCGGTAGGCGTCCAGGATGGACGGCAGCGTCGCCGGACCCGCCGGCAGCTGGTCGGTCGCCACCCCCGCGACGATCCGCCCGCCCACCGACCGCGCCTGCGCCGCACTGCGCCGAACCAGCTCCCGCACCGCCGGGTAGTCGAGCCCCATCCCCCGCTGTGCGGTGTCCATCGCCTCCGCCACGCCGAGGCCGTGGCGCCAGAGGTGGTGGCGGAAGGCCAGCGTGGCCTCCCAGTCGAGCACGGCGGGCGCGTCCGGCACGTTCTCCGCGTCCGGCGCGGCGACGACGTGGGCCGCGGCGTAGGCGATCCGCTCCCGCGGTGGGCCGGGAACGGATGCCGCGTCACCGGCACCACGCAGCCGGTACCGGCCCACGCCCGGCAGCACGACCTCGTCGGGCATCAGGCGAGCTCCGGGATCTCGATCCGCCTGCCCTCGGCCGCCGAACGCATGCCCAGCTCGGCGAGCTGCACGCCGCGGGCCGCCGCACGCAGGTCCCAGGGGAACGGCTCGTCGGCGGCGACGTGGCGCAGGAACCGTTCCCACTGCTCGCGAAAGCCGTTGCCGAACTGGGCGTTGTCGGGCACGACCGCCCAGTCCCCGCGCTGGTCGACGTTCGGTGCCAGGTCCGGGTCCCAGACCGACCGCGGGGTGGCCACTCTGGACTGCGCACGGCAGTGCCGCAGCCCGGCGACGGCACTGCCGTGCGTTCCGTCCACCTGGAACTGGACCAGCTCGTCGCGGAACACCCGCGTGCACCAGGAGGAGTTGAACTGGGCGATGATCCCGCCGTCGAGCTCGAAGACCGCGTAGGCCGCGTCCTCGGCCGTCGCCGGGTACTCCTCGCCGTCCTCGTCCCACCGGCGGGCGATGTGCGTTGCCGTCGTGCACTGGACCGTGCGCACCCGCCCGAACAGGTGCTCGAGCACGTAGTGCCAGTGCGGGAACATGTCCAGCACCATGCCGCCGCCGTCCTCGCGGCGGTAGTTCCAGGACGGGCGCTGCGGTTGCTGCCAGTCCCCTTCGAACACCCAGTAGCCGAACTCGCACCGCACCGACAGCACCTGGCCGAAGAACCCGCTGTCCACAAGTCGCTTCAGCTTCAGCAGCCCGGGCAGGAAGAGCTTGTCGGCGACGACACCCACCTTCAGCCCGGCCGCCTCGGCAGCCCGGGCGAGCACGAGCGCGCCCTCGAGGTCCATCGCGACCGGCTTCTCGGTGTAGACGTGCTTGCCCGCCTCGACAGCCGACGCGATCGCCTTCTCCCGGCGCTGCGTCGTCAACGCGTCGAAGTAGATCTCGACGTCGTCCCGCGCCAGCGCCTCGTGCAGGTCGGTCGTCCAGTCGGACAGCCCGTGCCGCTCGGCGATCTCCGCGAGCTTGCGGTCGTTCCGGCCGACCAGCACCGGCTCCGGCCACAGCAGCGTGCCGTCGGACAGCGGCAGGCCGCCGTCTGCCCGGATGGCCAGCAACGAGCGAACCAGGTGCTGGCGGTAACCCATCCGCCCGGTCACGCCGTTGACCACGACGCCGATCGACCTACGGGTCATTCCTCGCTCCTTGGGTGTTCTCAGTGGCTCTCGACCGAGCCGAGCAACTGGCGGATCTCCCGGGTCAGCTCCCCGAACCGGGAGTCGGTCATCACCTGGGCGTAGTCCCGTTCGGCCGGGAGGTCCACGGACAACGTACGCATCAACCGGCCGGGCCGCGGGCTCATCACCACGACCCGGGTGCCGAGGAACACCGCCTCCGCGATCGAGTGGGTGACCAGCAGGATCGTGGTGCCGGTCTCCCGCCAGATCCGGTTCAGCTCGGCGTTGAGCTGCTCGCGGGTCAGCGCGTCCAGCGCGCCGAACGGCTCGTCCATCAGCAGCACCGGCGGCTCGTGCAGCAGCGCGCGGCACAGCGCCACCCGCTGCTGCATGCCACCGGACAGCTCGTGCGGCAACGCCTTCTCGAACCCGGCGAGGCCGGTCAGCTCGATCAGCTCGTCGGCCCGGCGGGCCGCGCGTGCCTTGTCCATGCCGCGCATCTCGGCCTGCAGCAGGATGTTCTTGCGGACCCCGCGCCACTCGAGCAGCGCGGCCCGCTGGAACGCGAACCCGATGTCCCGCTGCGGCCCGGTCACCGGTTCACCAAGCAGGCTGACCGAGCCCGAGCTCGGCCGGACCAGCCCGGCGACCACCTTGAGCAAAGTGGACTTGCCGCAACCGGAGGGGCCCACGATGCTCACGAACTCGCCCGCCGCGACCCGCAGGCTGACGTCGTCCAGCGCCGTCGTGTCCGACCGCTTGGACCGGAACCGGACGGTCAGGCCCTCGACGTCGACCGCGGTGTCGGTGAGCGTGCCGGTCATCAGGACCCCGACCCGCCAGCGTGGCTGCCGTCCCAGTAGGTCGCCGGGTCGCCGGCGTCCTTCAGCTCGGCGTACTGCTCCATCAGGTCGATCGTGCCGGTCCACTGCTCCTCGGTGTTGACTCCCGGCTCTCCCGCGGTGTCCAGCTGCAACAGTGGCTCGGCCAGCTCGAGCTGCTGGGTGAGGACCTCGACCGGGGGCTCGTTCTCCGCGGCCTCGGCCATGGCCTCGGCCGCCGCCGGGATGTCCTTGACCGCCTCGGCCCACGACTTCTGGGTGGCCCGGACGAACCGGCCCACCAGGTCGGCCTTCCCGGACAGGGTTTCCTCACTGGCGACGATGCCGGTACCGAGCATGTTCAGGCCGGAGTCGGCGAAGAGCAGGTAGTCCACCTGCTTGCCGGTACGGGCCTCGATCGTCGGGCCCTGGTCGTGGAAGAAGCCCATGATGGCGTCCACCTGGCCCTCGGCGAGCTGGGCGATCTTGTTGGCCGGGTCCATGTTCACGACCTTGACATCGCCTGGCTGCATGCCGTTGGCCCGCAGCCAGGCCGGGAACGTCGCGTACATCGCGTCTCCCGGCGTGCCGCCGACGGTCTTGCCCTTGAGGTCCTGCGGCTTGGTGATGTTCTGGTCGGACAGGAACTCCAGCGAGGCCGGGCCCTTCTGCAGGAACACCCCGACGCTCTTCACCGGCATGCCGGTGCTGATCGCCTTGAGCAGCGGCGGCGTGTCCGCCCACCCGAACGTGGTCTGCCCCTGGGCGACGGCCTGGATGGTCGCGCCGGAGCCGTTGCCTGGCTCGATCTCCAGGTCGATGCCCTCGTCGGCGTAGAACCCCTTGTCGAGGCCGTAGTAGAAGGGCGCGTGCTCGCCGTAGGGCACCCAGTTCAGGGTCAGCGTGACCTTCTCGGCGTCCGCCGGGGCGTTGCCGGCGTCGTTGCCGCCCTCGTCCGGGTTGCCGCCGGGGGCGCAGGCCGCGAGCAGGACGACGGCGGCCGCGAGACCGGCTAACTGCTTGACGTTCATTGGCAAGCCTTTCAGGAGGTCGTGAGCGGGGTGACCGAGCGACGGCTGGCGTGCCACGGGATCAGCAGCGCCTCGGCCACCTCGACCACCACGAACAGCAGGATTCCGATCAGCGACATCAGGATCAGGGCGGCGAACAGCAGCGCCGAGTCCAGATTTCCGTTGGCCAACAACAGGACGTAGCCGAGGCCCTCGCTCGCCCCGACGAACTCACCGACCACCGCACCGACCACGGCCAGCGTCACGGCGACCTTCTCCCCGGCCATCAGGTGCGGCAGCGCGTTGGGGAAGCGGATCTTGCGGAAGGTCTGCCAGCGCGACGCGCCCATCGTCGAGGACAGCTCCAGCAGCTCGTGGTCGGTCGAGCGCAGTCCCGCCACGCCCGAGACGACGACCGGGAAGAACGCGATGAGCACCGCGAGGATGATCTTCGGCGCCAGTCCGTTTCCGAACCAGACGACCAGCAGCGGCGCGATGGCGATCTTCGGGATCACCTGTGCGAACAGGACGATCGGGTACAGCGCCTTGTCCATCGTGCGCGAGTAGGCGATCAGCACCGCCGTGGCCAGGCCGAGCACGCTTGCCAGCACGAACCCGATCACGGTCTCGTAGAGCGTGACGTAGGAGTGGTACATCAGCGAGGACCACTCGGCGATGATCCGGTCCCAGACCTGCTTGGGGGTGGGCACGAGGTAGTTCGCCACCCACTCCCGGGCGGTGGCGACCCACCAGAGCACGAACACCAGGCCGAGCAGGATCGCCGGGCGCCACATGGCCTCGAGGAAGCGCAGGAACCGCGCTCCGAGCTCGATCCGGGCACGCGGCCCGCCGGGCGCGGGCGGGCCCGGCTCCTCCCCGGCGGAGGGCTGGACGTCGTTGGACGCCGTCGTGCTCGTCACCGGGTCACCACCTTCTCCACGACGACCGCGTCGATCGCCCAGGACTGGCCGGCGGCGCCACCGAACGTCACGGACACGGTCCGCCCCTCCGCGCCGCCGTCCGCGGTGAACTGGTCCCAACCCCAGCTGCCGGCCGCGACCGGCACCCCGCCGTCGACCACCCGGTCACCGTCCACTGTGATCACGATGGGCGGGGCGGCCGCCTGCGGGTCGCCGCGCAGGACCGACACGGTGTGCGCGCCGGCCGGGATCCGCAGCCGCAGCGTCCCCGGGTTGGCCGAGGTCACCACGTCCCGGCGCAACGCGTCCGGTCCACCACGGTCGCGACCCGCCAGGCCGGGCGCGTCGGCCCAGCCGAAGCCGGTCTGGTCGGTGTGGACCGTCGTCGGGTCCAGCCCGGCGAACCCGTCCTGGACCGGGCCGCCCGGCGCGCCGGCATCCAGCGAGTACACGGCCCGCTCGGTCGAGGGCACCAGGTAGGTCGACGCGCTGGCCCGACTGCTCACCCGCACGCCCCGGTCGGCGGTGCCGTAGGCGGTCAGCCGCGCCGCCAGCAGCGGACCGGTGGCCGCGGCGGGCTCCGGGGAGGTGAAGGGGATGCGTACCCGGACGCTCCCGCGCCGGGGGACCTCCACCTGGACCGGCGTCTGGGTCCACTCCGCCGGCACCCGCAGCCCCACGGTCGCCTGGATCTTCCGGTTGGTGCGGTTGACCAGGTCGACCTCGGCGTGGCCGGCGTCCCCGGCGGCCGTCGGCGAGGGCAGGGTGAGGTTCGCGAGCTCCACCATCGAGCCGAACTCGAACCGGTCCAGGTTGAACAGCGTGCCGGTGGTGCTCGGGTTGGTGAACACCAGGAACAGCTCGTGGGTCACGCCGGGGTCGGTGACCGCGGCGCTCACCTCGGTCCACGTGGTGCCGCCACCGGTCACCGGGACGGCGGCACTGCCGAGCAGCGGACCGTCCGGCGCGCCCTGGCGGACCTCGATCGTGCCGCCGCCCGCCTGGCTCGCCACCCGGAAGCGGAGGTCCGGCACGCCGGTGAGGTTGACCGGCGTGTAGCTCACCCAGTCGCCGTGGTGGATCTGCCCGACCAGGCCCGCGCTGTTGCCGTCGGCGGTGTTGCCGACCACGCGCACGCCGCTGGCGGCGTCGAAGTGATCGGCCTGCTTGACCTTCGGCTGCAGCCGCACCCGCTCCCGGTCGGTGAGCCCACCGCTGTCGGTGTAGGACGACTCCACGTAGTACTCGAGGTCCTCCGACGTGCTGTGCAGGTTGTCGATGACGGTCTCGACCCGACCGGTGCACCCGGTCCGCTGCCCCGTGCGGTGCTTCTGCCGGGCGTGCCAGAGACCGGACTCGGTGACCACGTCCCCGCAGTCGATCGAGCCGTCCTCGGTGTACCCGTCCTCGGCGTCGGTCACATCGACCTCGAACGGCACCGGGACACTCCAGTCGAACACCTGACCGTCCACCGGCGTCAACAGGTCAACCTCCGGCGCGGTGTTGCCTACGGTGACGGTGACCTGGGCGGAGGCCGAACGCCTGGTGGGGTCGGTGACGGTCAGCCTGGCTGTGTACGTGCCGTTCTCGGTGAACGTGTGGCTGGGGCTCGCCTCGGTCGAGTCGACGGTCCCGTCGCCGTCGAAGTCCCAGCCGTAGGTCAGGGCCTGTCCCTGGTCGGGGTCGGCCGAGCCGCCGGCGTCGAACCGGACGGTCAGCGGTGCCTGGCCCGAGGACGGCGTGGCCGAGGCCTCCGCGAGCGGGGCCCGCTCACCGGGTCGGAGGTAGTCGAGGCGGTAGAGCGCCGAGTCGAAGTTCGGGTCGCCACGGCCGGAGCCGCCGTAGTTGGTGCCCCACTCGATGACGTAGAGCGAGCCGTCCGGACCGATCTCCAGGTCGATCGGCCGCAGGAACTGCTCGGCGGGCAGGAACCGGTTGACCGTCAGCGCCCGACCGTCCTGGTCGGACCGCACCTCGAAGATCGCGTTGCGGGTCCAGTCGGCGACGAACACGGCGTCGTCGTAGTACTCCGGCAGCTTCGTCTCCGAGTCGAGCTCGGGGTCGTAGTGGTACTTCGGCCCACCGATCGCGAGCCGGCCCCCGGTACCCAGCTCGGGCCACTCGGGTGACTCGTCGTAGGGATAGGCGATCCAGGCCGGCTGGGCCGGCGGGAGCTTGCTGAGCCCGCGGTTGTTCGGGGAGTCGTTGGTCGGCCCCCCGGCGCAGTCGTAGGCGGCGCCCGACTGGCCGGTGGCGAAGTCGTGCTCCACATAGGCCCGGTTGGCCGCGATGCAGTAGGGCCAGCCGAAGTTGCCGGCGGCCTTGGCGAGGTTGAACTCGTCGTGCCCCTTCGGGCCGCGGGCCGGGTCGTCGGCCCGCGCGTCCGGGCCGACCTCGCCCCAGTACAGCCAGTCGGTCTCGGGGTCGATGTGGATCCGATACGGGTTGCGCAGGCCCATCACGTAGATCTCCGGGCGGGTGCGCTCGGTGCCCGGCGGGAACAGGTTGCCCTCGGGGATCGTGTAGGTGCCGTCGTCCTCGGGGTGGATCCGAATGATCTTGCCGCGCAGGTCGCTCGTATCGGCGGAGGTCCGCTGGGCGTCCTGGGGCTCTCGGCCCGGCCGCTCGTCCAGCGGGCTGAACCCCTCGCAGCACGCGTCGGTGTCGTCGCCGGTGGCGACGTAGAGGTTGCCCTTGCTGTCGAAGGCCATGCCGCCGGCCTCGTGGCCGTTGACCTCCCGTTGGGCGAAGAACTCCAGCAGCACCCGCTCGCTGTCCGGGTCCACCCGGTTGGCCGACTCGTCGAAGGTGACCCGGGAGATGCGGTTCACCACCTTGTCGGCCGGCGAGTAGTACAGGTAGATGAAGCCGTTGGTGGCGAAGTCCGGATCAAGCACCAGGCCCTGCATGCCGTGCTGGTGGTTGACCAGGACGTTGAACTTCCCCGCCTCCCGGCTGACGTCAGCGGCCGGGTCGTAGACCTTGAGCCAGCCCCCGCGCTCGATGAAGAACACCCGCCCGCGCGCGTCGATCTCCATGTCCAGCGGGTCGTCGGTGTCGGCCTCGAGCGCGACCTTGCGCCAGCGCTCGTTCTCGGTGGGGCCGCAGTCCCCGGGGGCCGCGCCGGCCGCCCACTCGATCCCGCCGAGCAGGTGCTCGCGGAACAGCGGTTCGTCGAACGCTGATGGCTCGTGCCCGAGCCCGGTGTACCAGGACCGGCCGCCCTCGAAGTTCTGGCACCAGGAGATCGGGTGGTCCGCGCCCATGGTGTGGCCGGTGTAGCTGCGGGTGTCGAGGCTGGCCAGCACGTGCACGTTCCCGCGCGGGTTGGCCACGAAGTCGTAGGGCTCCTCGGTGCGCTGCCAGACGGGCGGGAGGTCCCGGGTGGACGGGTGGGCGCGGTCGTCCACCTGGATCGCGACCGGCTGGACCGCGGGGTGCGCCTTGAAGAAGGCACCCATCAGCTGCCCGTACCAGGCCCAGTCGTACTCGGTGCCGCTCGCCGAGTGGATGCCGGTGAACCCGCCGCCGGCGCGGACGTAGCGCTCGAACGCGGAGCGCTGGGCGGCGTCGAGGATGGCCCCGGCGCGGCTGTTGGTGTTGTTGAAGACCACCGCGTCGAACGGGGCGAGGCCCTCGTCGGTGAACAGGGCCGCGTCGTCGGAGACCGTGACGTCGAAGCCGTGCTCCGCCCCCAGCTCGGTGATCGCCTGCTGCCCCGCGGGGATCGACTCGTGATGTTCGCCGTTGACCTTCGAGAACACCAGCACGCTGAACCTCGGCTGGGCCGTGGCCGGGGTGGCGGTGACCACCGTGCCGAGCACCAGGGAGAACAGGATCGCGAGGACGAGGGACGGCTTGCGCACGAGATCCTCCTGCCGGGGGCCACCTTGCCAGGCAAGCGCTTTCCTGCGACCTTATTCCGGCCGTCCACGATCGGCAAGGGCTTTCCCGTTACTCCTCCGGACGGCGCAACGGGTAGGTGTCGAGGTGACCGCACATGCCGAGCCGGCCGCGCTCGACCGGCCCGTCCAACGCGTGCACCCGCGCGTCCATGAGGTGCCCGGCGTCGCCCCGGGCCAGCGCGTCCAGGTGCACCCCGGTGAGCTGGGCGGCGCGGAAGGCACCGTCCTCCCAGCGCCGACGCCAGGTCTCCAGCTGCGGTTGCTTGAGCTGTGCGGCGGCGGTGTGGAGCGCGGCCATGGCCCGCCGCCCGTCCCGTTCCACGGCCGCCCGGAGCTGCTCGAACCCCTCGACGGCGAGGTCGCGCCGGGCGTAGGCGGCGCGCGGGTCGGTACCGGGCGCGCCGCCGTCGGGCAGGGCCGCGGCCGCGGCGTAGCGGTCGGGGTCGGCGAGGACCTCGGCCGGGAAGGTCAGCACGGCGTCCCCCGCCTCGGGCAGGCCGGAGTTCGCCATCAGCACCACGATCTCCAGGTCGCCGAGGTTGACCAGCCGGTGCACGGTGCCCGGGGTGAACCACAGGACGGTGCCCCGCGCGAGGGCGTGCTCGGCGAACCCGGCGCCCGAGATCGTCTGCACCGCGCCGCGGCCACCGATGACCACGTACGCCTCGCTGCAGCAGAGGTGCAGGTGCGGCGAGCCGCCGGGGCGGCCGTCGGGGGTAACCGTGTCGTACACGCACAGTCGCGAAACTCCGACCCCGCCGGGCAGTGGATCACTCATCGGGGACCCGTGGCAATCTTGTGGTGGCGGGCGACCGCGGTGGACACTCTGGACAGGTGGACGCTGGGCAGCTGGACAACCGCGAGCCGTGCCGGCATGACGCCTCCAGGCGCGAGGAAAAGGCTTTCCTTGTAGCCTGACGCTAGGGCCGCGGGGGCCGTCCGTCAACGTTCGAAGAGAGGTGCGAGGTGGCCACGCTCGCCGATGTCGCACGGCGCGCAGGGGTGTCCGCGGCGACGGTCTCACGGATCGTGAACGGCAGTCCCAAGATCGTGTCCGAGGAGCTGCGCGAGCGGGTGCTGCGGGCGGTGCAGGAGTTGCAGTACGTGCCGAACGCGCACGCGCAGCTGCTCGCCCGCTCGCACCGGACCACGGTCGGGGTGATCGTGCACGACGTGTCCGACCCGTACTTCGCCGAGATCACCCGGGGCCTCCAGCGGGTGGCCGGCGAGCAGGGCCGGCTGGTGATCATCTGCAACTCCTACCGCGACCCGGAGCGCGAGCTCGAGTACGTCGAGCTGCTCCGCGCCCAGCAGGTCGAGGCCATCATCCTGGCCGGCTCGGGCTACCACGACCCGGCGTTCACCAAGGCGCTCAACGCGAAGCTGAGCGCGTACATGGCGACCGGCGGGCGGGTGTCGGTGGTGGGCCGGCACAAGGTCGCCGGGGACGCGGTCATGCCCGCCAACGAGCACGGCGCCTACCTGATCGGCAGGGAGATCTTCGCCGCCGGCCACCGCCATGTCGGTGTCGTGGCCGCCCCCAAGCAGCTCACCACCACGACCGACCGCCTCGCCGGCCTGCGCCGGGCGGCGCGGGAGTACCGCCGCACGCTGCCGGCCCGCCGGATCGAGTACGCCGAGTTCGACCGGGACGGTGGCGCCGCGGCGACCGCCGCCCTACTCGACGCCGAGCCCAGGCTGACGGCGATCGCCGCCCTCAACGACTCGATGGCGATCGGCGCCCTGGCCGTCCTGCGGGAGCGCGGCCTGTCCGTGCCGGGTGACGTGTCGGTCGTCGGCTTCGACGACATGCCCATCGCCCGCGACGTGACACCGGCCCTCACGACGGTCCGCCTCCCGTTGGTCGAGATCGGCGCCCGGGCGATCGCACTCGCCCTCGACCCCCAGCACCCGAACCCCCGCGTCGAGGACGCCGAGGCCACCCTCGTCCACCGCGAGTCCCTCGGCCCGCCCCGCTCCTCCTGAGCCCAGGTGCCCGGATCAGCCGGGCAGGACCGCGTACTGGCGCAGGCAGAGGTCGGGGTAGGTGACCGGGCCGCGGGGGCCGGGGACCTTGTCGATGTTGATGCCGGTCTCGGGGACGCCCAGCATCCGGAAGCCGTCGAGCAGGCGGGTCGGGGCGTTCCAGAAGACGCCGGTGCCGGCGTAGGCGGCCATGAACGCCTCGGCCGTCGCCTCGTTCGCCGTGACGATGGCCGCCGCCAGCCCCGAGGTCTCCTCGTTCGCCACCCTGGCCGCGTCGGCGGCGTCGCGGACGGGAAGCACGGTGACGGTGGCCTCGCGCTCGTCGTCCAGGGCCCACTCGTAGCCGACCGCGTGGCTGTGGGGCGGCAGGGAGGCCTCGACCCCCAGGTCCGACAGCACACCGAGGACGGCCGGCAGCACGCGCTCGTAGCAGTCCTGGTGCAACAGCAGCAGGTTGAGCCGGTTGCACACGCCGAGCCGGTCGAGGCTGCGCCGGACGATGTCGACGGCGAGGTCGAGATCGGCGGCGACGTCGACGAACAGCACGCCGCCGCCGTCGGCATGGGCCAGGGTGCGCACGCCGTGCTGCGCGGCGAGCCGGCTCAGTTCCCTGGTGCTGTCCCCGCTGCCGCGCAGGATCACCAGCGGCACCGCGTCCGGCAGGGTGACCAGCGCGCCGGCCGCGGCGCGGTCGGCGCTGGGCACCAGCTGGACCGCGTCCGGATCGATGTCTACATCGGACAGAGCTGGGGCGATGACCGACCGCAGCAGCTCGGTCGCCGAGCGCAGGGCGGCGGACCCGGTGCGCAGGACGCCGGCGTTGCGCGACTTCACCAGCTGCGAGGCCACGTCGACCGTCACGTTCGGACGCGCCTCGTAGTTCGCGCCGATGACGCCGACCGGGCGGCGCCGCTCGATCAGGCGCAATCCCCCCGGCAGCTCCCCGAGCTCGACCGAGCGAACCGGGTGCGGCGCGTCGGCCAGCAGGCGCAGCGCCTCGGCCATCGTGGCGAGCCGGTCCTCGGTGATGCGCAGCCGGTCGAGCAGCCCCGTGCTCATCCCGGCCTCGCGCGCCGCCGCCACGTCGGCCTCGTTGGCCTCGAGAACCGTGGCGCTGCTGTCGGTCAGGCGGGTCGCCATCGCGGCCAGCGCCCCGTCGACGGCGTGGTCCGGGGCGGCCGCCAGGGCCGGCGCGGCCTTCTTCGCGGCGGCGGCACACGCGGCGACGGCATCGGCGACGGCAGGGGTCTCGGCGTCAAGGACCGGCATGGCCCCAGTCTGCCTCACGCCAGCAACCACGCCGTCGCGAGCACCAGGCACCCGAGGTCGATCAGCATGAAGCTGCCCACCCAGAACAGGCCGGGCGCGCCGGTGATCTCCGCTAGCTGGTCGGCGTCGGAGTCCCTGGCCCGGCCGCGGCGGCGCTTGCCCTGCAGCTCGGCCACCGAGCGGACGCCGCCGAGCAGCAGGAACCAGGTGATCACGTGGGCGAAGGCGGCCTGCACCTCGCCCTTGGCCCACCACGCGACACCGACCAGCACCGCGCCGGTCACCAGGACCGAGAACACGCCGTAGATGTTGCGCACCATGACCAGCACGCCGAGCAGCAGCACCACGCAGGCCACGAGCAGCGCGGTCACCCGCTCGGCGCCGAGCAGGGCGGCGAAGCCCAGCCCGAGCAGCGAGGGCGCGACGTAGCCGGCGAACCCGGTGAGGACCATCCCCGGGCCGTAGGGCTTGCCCTTGGTGACCGTCAGACCCGAGGTGTCGGAGTGCAGCCGGATGCTGGCCAGCCGCCGCCCGGCCAGGACCGCGACCAGCGCGTGCCCGGCCTCGTGCACGATCGTGATCACGTGCCGGGACAGCCGCCAGGTCATCGAGAGCGCGACGATGGCCAGGGCGATGCCCGCCGCGACGAGCACCATGGTGTCCGGCGGGTCGATGCGGCCGAACAGGTCCTCCCACACGCTCCTAGCTGATCACACGGTCGGTCTGGTCCGTGTCAGCAGGGGGCTGCCAGTCGAACACGCCACGCAGGGACCGCACGAACATCGAGCGGGGCGTCAGCCGCACCACCAGGTTCCTGGCCGCCGCCGCGAGGGGCGAGTGCGCCTGGACCACCTCGCCCACCAGGTGCGACCTGCGGGCCAGCGCCTGCGTGCGTGGCCGGCGCAGGGCGTCGTAGCGGCGCAGTGCCGCCTCGAGGTCGCCCGTGGCGCCGACCAGGCGAACCAGCGTCGCGGCATCCTCGAGCGCCTGGCACCCGCCCTGGCCGAGGTGGGGCGTCATCGCGTGGGCGGCGTCGCCGACCAGCGCGACCCCGTCCCGGACGTAGGTCCGCAGCGGGGGCAGCTCGTAGAGGTCGTTGCGCAGGACCGCCTCCGGCGTCGCCGCCGCCAGCAGTGCCGGGATCGGGTCGTGCCACCCGGCGAAGCGCCGCCGGAGCTCGGCCAGCTCGCCGTCGGCGGAGCGGCCGCCGGCGGGGACGGTCGCGGTGGCGTAGCAGTAGATCCGCTCTCCCTGCATCGGGAACATGCCGAACACCGAACCGGGACCCCACGACTCGCCGCTGACCGGGCAGGGCATCGGCAGCACCAGCCGCCAGGCGGTTCGCCGGGCGTACCGGGGCGGGGCGGCCTCCGCGAACACCGACGTGCGGACCGCACTGCGCACCCCGTCCGCGCCGACCACGAGCTCGGCCGCCAGCTCCCCGGGCTCGCCGCCCTCGGTCGTGTACTCCACCACCGGGTGTGTCCCGTCCCGCCGCACGCCTCGCACCCGCGTGCCCGTCATCCGGCACGCGTCCGGGACACCGGCGAGCAGGGCGTCCAACAGCTCGGCGCGATGGGCGACCACCGCGTTGGCGGAGGTGTCCCCCACCGCGGCGTCGCCGGCCAGCCGAGCCAGCCACCGGCCGCGCCAGTCCCGCACGCCGCCGGGTTCCGGCAGCCGCTCCGCCGACAGCCGGTCGGCGGCACCGATCACCTCGAGGGCGCGGAAGGCGTTGGGCCACAGGGAGATTCCCGCTCCCACCGCGGACAGCTCCGGGGCCTGCTCGAGCACCCGCACGTCCCACCCGGCTCGGACCAGGCCGGCCGCCGTGGCAAGCCCGCCGATCCCGCCACCCACCACCACCGCACTGCGCATCGCCATGAACTCCTCCTCTACAGCTGTAGTGACTCTACACCCGTAGAGTGCCGTCATGGCAGACAATCGCCGGGATCACATCGCCGACGCGGCCATCCGAGCGTTGGCCGCGGGTGGCATGCGCGGGTTCACCCATCGCGCCGTCGACCGCGCGGCCGGCCTCGCCGAGGGCTCGACCTCCTACTACTTCCGGACCCGCGAGGCGCTGATCCTGGCCGTGCTGGCCAGGATGGCCGAGCTGGACATGACGGACGTCGGCGAGCTGCCCACCCTCGGCGGAACGGTCGGCCTGGACGAGCTCACCGAGCTGGTGACCGCCCTGGCGCTGCGTTGGCTCGGCGAGGGCAGGGACCGCACGCTGGCCCGCTACGAGCTGTCGCTGGAGTCGACCCGGCGGCCGGAGCTGCGCGCGAAGATGGCCGAGTACGGGTCCCGCTTCCGGCTCATGGCCGAGACCCTGCTGACCGCCGCCGGCACCCCCGAGCCCCGCCGACGGGCTCACGCGCTGCTCGCCTGTTTCGACGGGGTCGTCTACCACCAGCTCGCCGGGGTCGGCGGGAACCCGATGGATGAGGCCGACCTGCGCGCGGCCTGCCGGGACATGCTGGCCACCGCGTTGCGCCCGTCATAGCGTTGCCTGTCGTGGATCCCACCCTCGACTACGAGCAGATCGGCTACGCCGTCGCCGACCGCGTCGCGACGGTCACCCTCGACCGCCCGGAGGCGCGCAACGGCTACACCGTGCGGATGTCCGACGAGCTCGCGCACGCCCTGGAGCGGGCCGACGCCGACCCCGACGTGCGGGTGGTGGTGCTCACCGGCGCCGGCCGGGACTTCTGCGTCGGCGCCGACCTGTCCGCCGGGGGCCTCGACCTGGACGGCGCCGACCCGGCCGCCTGGGACGAGCCGGCCGGTCGCTGCTCGATGCGGATCTTCGCGATGAACAAGCCGGTGATCGCGGCCATGCGCGGGGCGGCGGTCGGTGCCGGCTCGACGATCGTGCTCCCCGCCGACTACCGGCTGGCCTCGACCGACTCGCGGTTCGGCTTCGTGTTCTCGCGGCGCGGCCTGTACCCCGAGGGCGCGTCGACCTGGTTCCTGCCGCGGCTGGTCGGGCTCGGCCGCGCGCTGGACTGGATGGTGAGCGGCCGCGTGTTCGACGCCGAGGAGGCCCTCGGTGCGGGCCTGGTCCACTCGCTGCACGAGCCGGACCGGGTTCTCGACCGCGCCCACGAGCTGGCCCGGGAGCTGATCGCGAACACGGCTCCGGTGTCGGTCGCGGTGATCCGCCAGCTGCTCTACCGGATGGCGCCGCTGGACTCGCCGTTCCCGGTGCGCCGCCTGGACTCCAGGCTGATCGCGGGCGCGTTCACCAGCCCGGACGCCGTCGAGGGCATCCTGGCGTTCCTACAGCACCGAGCCCCGCACTGGCGGGGCTCGGTGCCGGCCGACCTCCCGGACGGCCTGCCCTGGCGCTGAGTCGCGGACGTGCCCTAAAGGCGTAGGACGTCGTCGGTGGGGTCCGGCTCGAACAGCGACTCGATCTCGTGGCGGTACTTCTCCGCGATGGGCCTGCGGCGCAGCTTCATCGTCGGGGTGAGCTCATCGCCGCCCGGGTCCCAGGTGGTGGGGATGATCCGTACCCGCTTGAGCTGCTCGACCCGGGCGAGCTTCTCGTTGCCCTCCTGCACCCCGGCCAGCACGGCGGCCCGGATGTCCGGGTGCGCGGCGAGCTCCGCCGGCGAGGACGCGCTGATGCCGTGGGTGGCGGCGAAGCCGGCCGCCGCGTCCGGGTCGAGGACGGCGAGCGCTGCCACGTAGGGCCGGTTGTCTCCGATCGCCACTACCTGCCCGACCAGCGAGGTCGCCGCCTTGATCGCGTTCTCGATGTTCGACGGCGACATGTTCTTGCCGTGCGAGGTGATGATCAGCTCTTTCTTGCGGTCGACGATCGTGACGTACCCGTCGGCGTCGACCGTGGCGATGTCACCGGTGTGTAGCCAGCCGTCGGCGTCGAACAGCTCCGCGGTGCGCTCGGGATCGTTGCGGTAGCCCCGGGTGACCGTCGGGCCGCGGGTGAGCAGCTCGCCGTCCTCGGCGATCCTCACCTCCATGTTCAGCACCGCTCGCCCGACCGTGCCGAGCCTGGTCTGCCCGGGGGCGTTCGCGGTGGTGGCACCGCCGGTCTCGGACATGCCCCACACCTCGTAGATGCGGATGCCCAGCCCCCAGAAGAACTCGAGGATCTCCGGGGAGATCGCCGACGCCCCGGAGGCAGGGCCGCGGGCCTGGTCGAGGCCGAGCTTCTCGCGCAGCTTTCCGAGCACGAGCTTGTCGGCCAGCCGGTGCTGGACGGCCAGCGCCGGCGGCATGGACCGGCCGGCGAGCTCAAGCCTGGCCGCCCTGATGCCGGTGCGGATCGCCCAGTCGGCGATCTTCCGCTTGGCCCCGCTCTGTTCGGCGGCGAGCCCGGTGTCGATGGCGGCCTTGAACTTCTGCCACACCCTGGGCACGGCGAAGAACGAGTGCGGCCGGGCGTCGGTGAGCCCCTCGACGAGCTTGGTGAGGTCGGCGACGCAGGTGACCTGGATGCCGAACATGATCGCCGAGTACTGCGCGGTGACCCGGTCGGCGATGTGCGCCGCCGGCAGGTAGGACACGACCCGGTCCCCCGGGTCGATCTGGAACAGCACACGCATCGCGTCGGCCTCGGCGATCACGTTGGCGTGGGTCAGCTCGACGCCCTTGGGCGGCCCGGTCGTGCCCGAGGTGTAGATGATCGTGGCCAGGTCGGACGGTTCGACGGCCCGCCAGGCCGCCTCGAAGTCGAACCCCGAGTCGCCCCGCGACTCCAGCTCGGTCAGCGACATGGCGCCCTCGGCCTCCCCGTCGACGCACACGATGTGCTCGACGGTGCCGGCGACCTCCCGCAGCCGGGGCAGGAACCGCTCGTCGCAGAACACGACCGCGTTCCCCGCGTTGCCGAACAGGTAGGAGATCTGATCGGGGGCCGAGGTGTTGTAGATCGAGAACGGTGTCGCGCCCAGGTGCAGTGCGGCGGCGTCGGCGAGGTGGAACTCGGGCCGGTTGGTGAGCATCAGCCCGACGGTGTCCCCCCGGCCGACGCCGAGTGCGGCCAGCCCCGCGGCGATGGCGCGCACCCGCTGGTCCCACTGCCGCCAGGTGACCTCGACCCCCCCGCCCGGGGTTCGAAGTGCGACCGCGTGGGGGGTTCGACGCACGCGGTCCTGGAACGCCGCACAGAGCGTGATGTGGTTGGAGGCGGGGGTCTGGTTGGTCATGAGCACGCTCCGCTGCGGCTGTGGGGACACCCGTGGATCGCGTGATCGTAAGTGTCGCCACCCCTCCGCGTCCACGGGATCTGCGCTTTTCCGACAAACGGACGCTTCGTCCCGTGCCGACGGCTCAGCTGGCGCGCGGGAGCGTGTCCGGTCGGGCGAGCCGGCGGAAACCCTGCTCCAGGTAGACCAGCGGCTCGTGCGGTCCGGTCCTGGCCCGGACCACCTCACCCAGCAGGATCACGTGGTCACCGGCCGGCATCGAGCGCACCGACCGACATTCCAGCCGCACCGCGACGTCGTCCAGCAGCGGCACGTCCTCGAACCCCCAACTCACCGGGAGGCCCTCGAAATCGTTGGCCGAGTCGCGGGTGAACCGGTCGGCCAGCTCCTCCTGCCCGGCGCGCAGCACGTGCACGGCGTAGGCGTCCGCGGCGGTGAACACCGACCGGCAGTGCGCGTCCCGGTCGACGCAGACCGAGACCAACGGAGGCCGGGCGGACACCTCGCTGACCGCGCTCGCCGTGAAGCCCCACCACCAGCCGTCCCGGTCGGCGGTGGTGACCACGGCGACGCCGGTCGGCCAGTGGGTCATCGCGTCACGGGCCGAGCACGGGTAGACGGTCGAGGTGGTGATCACGATGCCCTGCTTTCCTGCTCGTCCACCCCGAGGTGCGCCCCGACCAGGGTCGCACCGAGGCGGAGTGCCTCCCGCCGGGCGGCGGCGGGGTCCGGGTTGCCCCAGAGCACCTGGGTAGCGCCGGCGGCGATGCCGGCGCCGAGGTCGTCGAGGGGGTAGGACGGGGCGGCGTTGAGCACGAGGGCCCTCTCCCCCAGGCGGGCCGCGGCGGTCACGGCCGCGGCCTTCAGCTGGTGGTGGCTGCGACCGGAGCGGCCGCAGACGGACACGATGGCCGGGGCGGTCTCCTCGCGGTCCCGGGGCTCCACCGCGAGCAGCCCGCGCTCGGCCAGGTCGGCGCAGGTCGGGCGCCCGGTCTCGCCAGGCCCGTCGAACAGCACCACCTGGTCGAGACGGGTTCGGCCGAGCACGCGCCGGACCCGCTCGTAGGCGACCCGGCCGAGGACCGCGGCCCGGACACCGGTCTGGTCCAGCACCTGGGCGAAGGTCTCGGCCGGCATCCTCGGGTTCACCGGGGTCACGAGGTTCCCGCTGCGCAGAACCGCGTAGAACGCCGCGGGGAGGCCGAGGCCGAGCCCGGTGGACACGGCGACCGGCAGCCCGTCGCCGCCGATCAGCTGGCGCAGCCCGAACGCGATCCGGGAGATGTCCCGGTCCAGCTCGGCGAAGGTGACAGTCCGGTCTCCCGCTCGCACCGCGACGCGGTCCGGCCAGCGGGTGGCGGCGAGCCTGGGCAGCACGTCCGCGGAGCCGACGGGGACGTCGGTGTGGCTCGCGAACGACAGCCCGGTCATGCCGGCATCACCTCCACCGGTTGGGCCAGCGGCAGCCACCGGCCCTCGGCGGCCTCACGCAGGGAGGCGAGCAGCGTGCCGCTGGTCGCGGCGATGACCTGCTCGAGCCGGCTCGCCTCGGCCGGGCTGTCGTCGACGACGCGGAAGTAGTGGGCGAGCTCGACGTGGGAGCCGCCGCCCTTGGGCACGACGAGCCAGAGCCCGCCGAGCGAGACGAGCGGGGGCAGCACGCTCTCGTGGCGGAACCGCACCTGCAGCCGCTTGGGGTTGGCCGCCCGCGAGGACAGCCAGCTGCCCGTCCGGCCGCCGACAGTGCCCCAGAGCCGAAGCCGTTCACCGGTCGCGTCGACCCCCAGGTGCTCCACCGCGCGCACCGCGCCGAACAGCGCGGGCCATCGATCGATGTCCGCGACCAGCTGGTACACCCGTCGCGGCGGTGCGGCGATCGTGACAGACCGCCGAGCGGTCCAGATGCTGAGCTCCGTCATGGTTGTCGCCTCCTCTGGGTTGGCGAGCACCTGTATGTGAGTTTCCTCACCGCCGCTGAAAGATCGGTCGAGTCGGCCTGAAGTCGAGGACTCCGCTCGAGGTCGACCGAGGCTCGAGGTGTCGGTCACATGCTGGAGGTTCTCCCGCTTTCCCGGCGAAAGGAGTCCGCGATGAGCGAGACGCCCGCGGTGCCGCCCCGGGACACCCCCACGGTGTTGATCCTCGACACCGGCGCGCCCGCCCGCCGGTTCCGCAACCTCATCGTTCGTGTCCGCTCGGTAGCGCCTCCACCGCGTAACGTCAGCAAGTGACGTTCCGTCCCTCCGGGACGGTCGTGGTCCGGAATGTCCTGTAACGACCCGTCGCTCGACGCCGACCTTCGTAGACATCCGAGATCACGGAGGCAAAAGAAATGCGAAAGACAGTTCTTGCCGTGGTGTCCGCGGTAACGGCGATGCTCGCCGGTCTGCTCGCCGCCGTTCCGGCCGAGGCCGCCGGTGGAGTGATTCTCTACCGCGCCTACTACAACTCACCCGGCACCGACAACCGGAGCAATGTCAGCCTGAACGCGGAGTACGTGCAGCTCAAGAACACCAGCACCGTGGCGAAGGTCGTGACCGGCTGGACGCTGCGGGACAAGCAGAACCACGTCTACCGCTTCCCGACAACGCGGATCGGCGCCGGGCAGTACCTGACCGTCCGCACCGGCCGCGGCACGAACAATGCCGCCACCCGTTACTGGGGCAGCGGCAACTACATCTGGAACAACACCGGCGACACGGCCTATCTGCGCACCTCGACCGGGGCGCTGGCGGACACCTGCACCTGGGGCGGCACCGGCAGCTGGCGCTACTGCTGAGCGCGGCGCGGCGTCTCGCGGCTGGGTCTGTCTGGTTCAGACGGTCCAGGTGTCGTTGCCGGTGAGGAGTTGTTGGAGGTT
>NZ_MSIE01000160.1 GCF_001921205.1 Actinophytocola xanthii
GCGATCCCGAGTTTCACACCGGATTCTCAGCAAGCCAGACCCGCTCCGCTGGCAGGAGAACCTGCGGGCTCACCGTCGGCGACAGCTCGTGCGTCGACGCCAGGAGCAGCCACCACCGCCGCAACTGCTGAGCCAGCTGTTCTCGTGGGCCTCCGACGTGAACCAGGCGATGCGGCTCGGCCGCCACAACGTGGTCACCCGCCTCTGAGGTCAGATCTCGGCAGCTGAACGAGGCATCGCAACCGTCCTGCACGCGGACCTCACGCACTCTCTCGACGGTGATCTCGAACTCGAGCGCCTCGTGACCGCCGGGTTCTTCAGCCTGGCCCGCGGCCCGACAGATGGGTTCGACATCGCCACCTACCCGCACACCTGGCCGTCCACGAGTGACATGAACAGGCGTCCCAGCTACGAGTGCTGTCCGCTCGCCGGAACTGCCAGCCGCAGCCGGAGCGAAGCCACGACATCGACGCGGCCCCGCCTCACAAGACGTCGAAGGGAACTGTCTTCCTGACCTGTGGAGGGATGCCGGCGTTGATCGGGTTGTGCCAGCTGCTACGCAGTGACGTGAGCGGCTGCGCGGACGTCACGATCAGATACGGGTCGCCGGGGAAGATCGCCATGACCGCCGCACCGTCCTGCACCCTCGGCGTCGGCCTGACGCGGACGAGTAGTTCACCAACGGTGGCTTCCCAGACCTCACCCCGGCTCTCCCACTGGACTGCCCACAACCGTGCTTCGGGCACCGGCACGGACGCCCCGGCGAACCGGGCCAGCTCCGCGTAGCGCTGCTCGTACTCGTCCTCAGCTGTCACAGGCAAGAAGAACTCCATGCCCATCAGCATCGCATGGGCAAACCCTCACCCTCCTTCAACACGGAGGACCAAGGAGCGCCATACCCAGGCCGACAGGAGTCTCCGACTCGCGCCGCCCACGTTCCACCGAAGGAGCTGTCGCGGACTGATCGATACAGGCGCCAAGCCGTCCGATCAGTGGGTGTGGTCAGTCGATTCCATGTGACAAATGGTGGCGCCGCCCTTGTGGTCGTGGGCGCGGGAGTACTTGGTGTGTCTCGCCCGCTCACGCCAGCCGACTCTTACGCGCTCAAGCCGCTGGCTGCCGGCACAGGTAACGAAACCAGCGAAAGCTCGGTCGCCACCGCTGGATGCTCGAACGAACGACCTCCTTGGCTACTCGGCGACCGACGGCTCACCATCCACTCCGAACGCAACACCTCTACCAGGCAGTAGTCGACAGACCCTGTCATGACCGTACAGGTCCACGCTGACCGTCGCCGCCGCGTCCGTAGGGGCGTGGTGGTGGCCGTCAGTCCGGAAGACGGATGCCCGCCCACGCCGGTCGCCCCGGGAGTCGATGTCCAGGCGGCGCCTACCGTGCTCGCCCGACGCGATCCCCGTCACGACGACAGTGCTGATGTCTCCCTACAGGTAACGTTCCTCAATGGCGTCGAGCTCGAGGGCGCGCTCCTCCCGCGCTCGGACCTCTCCTACGCGGACCTTCCCGTGCGTTTCTCGTCGACGCGGACCTCTCCGAATCGAACCTCGCCGAAGCGAACCTCACCTACGCGCTACTCGCGACAGCGAAACTCCCCGGGTTTACCTCGCCGAGGCGGATCTCTCGGCGACGAATCTCTCCAAAGCAAGCCTCGCGCGAGTGAAACTCATCCGCGCGAACCTCAAGGACGCGGACCTCTCACACGCGGACCTCTCCCATGCGGACCTCGCCGAAGCGACCCTCGGCCGTGCCGACCTCTCCCGCGTGAACCTCGTCAACTCGAATCCCGTCGAAGCGGATCTCGGCGCGGCGAACCTCACCGGCGCGAACCTCTCTGGAGCGAACCTCATCTGGACGAAACACGACGAGCACACCACGGTCCGAAACGTCACGACGGACGCCGACACTACGGGCGCGTGGTGGTAGCCGCTTCAACGGCGGCCTCGACACGCTCCAAGCCGCGGATACGAACTAGCGGCCTGGTAGTAGTTGATGACCGCCCTTGCCGAACCTCACGGCGGGGTAGAGCTCCTTGTCGAGGTTGGCGAGCACCAGCTGCTTCTCGCGGGCGGCAGGGTGGACGAGGCGTTGGCGCGCGACGCCGCCAGGTGCGCTCACCTCGTGCCGAGCGCACCGAGCAAGCGGTTGATCGGTGCCCTGGTCGAGCACGGCCGGGTGGACGAGGTCGTGGAGGTGCTGCTGCGGCCGACCGGTTGGGACGAGTCCACCTCGCGCTGGGAGCACTTCGCGATGTGCATGACCGAGCGGGGGCGGTCCGCGGAGTTGCTGACGCTGCTGCCCCGGCTGCGGGCGGCCGACATAGATTCGTTCGTGGCACGAACCCAGATTGACACGCTGTTGGCAGACCAGCTCGCCCGCGAGAACCGGTGGGCGGAGGTGTTGGAGCTGCTCAAGCACACGAGCGGCTGGGCGGACACGTGGTTGCCGCGGCAACTGGGCAGGCTTGGGCTGACCGATCAGCTCCGCCGCCTGGCCGACACCGGCAACCAGACCGCACGCCAGGAACTGGTCGAACTCCTGCTGGCCAAGGGCCCCGTGAACGACGCTGTGACCGTACTCCGCGGCTTGGTCGAGGAGGACAGCGCCCAAACCCCCGATAGGTGGGCCCCCACGACGCTGGCCGAACAACTATCCGACCAAGGCGACCTCGCCGAACTGGGCACCCGAATAGCCACCGGCGACTCGTTCGCCGCCGCCGTCCTCGCCGACCGAGCGTGCCAAGGCAGAGTGCCGAACGCCGACCAGATCCTGACCGCAGGCCTCAGCCCGGACGGCTCCTTCCCGACTGGGTGAAGCTAATGATGGACGTCCCCACGGTCGCGGCCTCGGGGCGCCGCAGGCGAGGTCGTTCCAGATGATCACCATCGCGGTGCAGCGGGCGAGCCGGTGCAGCACGTCCTGCTCGGCGGTGGTCGGATTCTGGGCGATGTGACAGGTGATAGGCCTCGTGGGCTAGCAGCCCCGCTGACGCCGGGCCGGCACGAGGCGCTTGCGGAGCAGCGGTAGCTCGCTGCGCGAAGTAGCGCTGGCGCTTTTGCTCGTAGACGCGTGATGTCGTGTCGTGGGTCACTACCCGCCGTCGTTTCGCGTGCGGGGTGGTGGTGTTCGGGGGCGGTGTGGTTGTAGTTCGG
>NZ_MSIE01000161.1 GCF_001921205.1 Actinophytocola xanthii
CCGCCGCCCGGATTACCTACCCAACGTTGCTTGATGCGGCACTAGTGGGCGCGCACCGAGCCGGATGCCTTCCAACAGAGGTGCACAGACTCGCCGACGCGTTCGACGACCAAGCCGACGCCCTGGTCGACTGGCTGATCGAACAGGCTCACCGCGGTGACGTCGGCGAGACTGCGGCGGTCGTCGGCGTCGTCATGGACGGCGGCTTGACCGCCGGACAGGCGCAGCGACTTCACGCCGCTGTGGACAGCCTGCAGGGAAAGCAACTGCTCACCCTCGCAGCTCTGCTAGGAAACATCACTACGTGGCCTCTCCGACAACCCGGACTGGCGAGGCACTTCCTCTCGAAGGCTAGGGAGGCCGGCGCGGATACGGCAAAAAGCGTGCGCACCGAGATCGTGGCGGCCACGCAACTCGGTACCTGGACAGCGACTAACGGTGTGTCGCCAGAACTCGAAAGCGCCCGCACGGCCGCCGCAGCGGCCGCCGCAGCTGAAACTGACGACGAGCTCCGCGAGGACTTCGAAAACGCCCACGCCCGATACGAGGCCACCACGACGTGGATCCACCGTCAGCGCGCGGAGGACGACGAGGACGAGTAGCAACCGCGTCCGTTGAGCGCCTGACCAGGACAAGTGCGCCCAGAAGTCTCGGCGGCTCGCGTCAGTCCTGTCACAGCATCAGCGGCGCCCCCAACACACCTCGCCTCAGCCTCCCTAACTCTGATAAATGGGAGTATTCACCGCGGCATGCTCAACATTAGAACGACGACAATTGCGAAACCTATCCGCGGTTTCAGGATATTCCCTTTTAATCGTCGGGACTTGCCCCCTGACAGGGGACGGTGCTTGAGCAGCGAGGGCCTCGGCCAGGATTATTTCCGCGTATGCCTGGGCCGCGGCGACAATGTTGTTCGCCCTCATCCTTGCCTCATCGAGGATGCATTGGGCGGGGACGACCAGCTCGTCGAGATGCGCCTTGACCTCGTCCGGTTGGCGGATGAGCTCCTGTGGCCGCTGGCCGAGCACATCCTGACCCGGTCGGTCGTTAGTGATCTCGTCCCAGTATCGAGGGGGCGATAGCGCAGCGCTGGGCTGGGCGCCGTCCTGGAGTGCGTCCTGGAGTGCGCTCACGGTGTGGACCATGGCGGCGGCGTCGGCTGCCTCGTAGCGGGCCGCGATGGTGAACGCCTCATGCGCGGCGACGAAATCGCCGGAGGCCAGATGGTGGTCCCCTAGCGTCATCGCGTCCCGTCCGAGCTGCCAGGCGTCTAGGCGAGCTTGTCGGGCGATGTGCTCTTCGGGGGAGCGTGCCGCCAGCTTGTTCTCGATGGCGTCCAGGTCCAACGGAGGGATGCCTCCGTTGTCGAAGGTGTGGAGGCCGTCGCAGTTTTGCTGAGGGCTCGTCATGACGGAACCTCCCTGGTGGTGGTATGGGCGCGGTTGACCCGGGTCGAGGAGAGGGAATGGGCGGCGGTCAAGTGGCGGCGAAGCCGGTCCAGCCCAGCGTTCCGCCGTCGTCGGAGCCCGTCCACCGTGATACCCAGCAGCGCGGCCGCACGTCCGGCGGGCAGGCCGTCGACATCAACAGCGACGATCACCTGCCGTTCCCTCTCGGTCAGCAGCTGAGGAAGCTGTTCTATCAGCCGCTCGTGATCGATGCGGCCCAGTGCCGCTAGGACGTCGTTGCCGGAGTCCGGGTCAGCATGGTTGATCAGCACCTCGTCGTCCACAGAATACGGCCGAGTGTTCGGCCTGTTCTCCTTGTGCCGGTGGTTGATGATGTCGCCTCGGGCTGCCTGCTTGAGCACCGCGATCGCCTGCTCGACCGACATCGGTCCTTTCTGACGCCAGACGGCGGTGAAGTCCGCTGCGGCCTCGTTCATGAAGTCTTCGAGCAGATGTTGCTCATACGGGCGCAGGCGGCGCCGCACGTAGGCGGCCAGTTCGACCCATATCGCCCGAAGAGCCTCTACCCGCAGGTCTTCGCAGTCGGTAGTGGGTGGCAGCCTCACGCGTTCGTGTCCTCCCCAGCCGAGGCAGCGGGAGCGATCTTCATGGACCAACTCACGCCCTTGTCCTCCCCAACTGCGACCTCCGCACCCGCCCGCGCACGGCCCAGGACCTCAGCCAACTCGACCATCGTGCGGCCAAGGACCCCAGCCTGCCTGGTCCTGGCCCGTTGGTCCACCATGCTCTGAACCAGACGGACCACACGGCCGCCACTGACGGTCAGGACCGGCTGCCAGTCCGCCTGGCCCACTTCGACGAGGTGGCCGATGTCCTGCGTGCTCATGGTTGTCCTCCGATTCCAACGGCCGGCGGGTTCCGGCACACCTACTAACTCCCGTCAGGCACCCCGAAGACGACCCTCACTGCCCAACACCTCGAAATCTTCGCCACGACCAGGAGTTTCGATTTCCACACGTCCTGTGCCGCCCTCCTGCGGCGTCCCCCGAGCACGTGGTACTCACAGCAGCATCTACGCGCCTATCGGCCGCAGTGGGGACTGTTCCAAGATCGATGTTTCCGGCCCGACACGCCGGGCTGAGGTCCGGCGGCATGGGCACTGACAGTGATGACATCTGACCTTGTGACTCCACGCAAGAGTGATCGGAAGCCAGCGCGGGAGCTGTCGCCGGAGCAGGCCGCTGCGGCGACGATGGTGGCCGAGGGCGAGGGCGAGGGCTCGGGCGTTGGCGTTGACCGGCCCGGACGGCTTGTTGAAGCTGTTCACGAAGAACGTGGCGGAGACCACGCCTGGCGAGGAGAGCTCGGAATCCGACACGTAAGTAGTAGCCGCGGCGATGAGATGGCCGAGCGTCCGGGTCGACAGGGTGTTCACGGCGGTCAGTGTGCACCCTCGGGTTCGTAGCGGACAGCCGATATTCGGTTGAGCTCGGTCATCAGGCGCCGGTTAGTTTCGCGGGCAGCGGCGAGTTCTTCGTCGCGTTCCTCGAGGGCCTGGGTGAGGTCGAGGACGATCTGGTGTTGCCGGTCGATCTGGGCTTGCAGGGCGGCGGTGTTGCTGGCGGCGTCCAGTCCGCTGCGTTCGAAGGCTTGCCGGCCGAGCAGTTGGGAGAGCCGGTGTTCCAGGTCGCGGATGTGCGGGGCCCGCCGGTGGTTCTGGGCCGTGCAGGTTGGCGTTCCTGGGTTCGCGCTCACGCAGGAACCGCGCTCGCTGTTCCGCCCCATCCCTCCACCATGCCGTCGAACACCGCTGCTGCTGGATCCAGCGGCCACCTTCGTCCCGGCCAGCACCAGCCTCGCCGAACCCGGCGCCACCTCCACTACAACCGGCGGTGTATCAAATGCAACATCGATGCGTCTAAATGCGTGATCTCGGTGGCTGAACGGAACCTGCGGGGACTGTTCCAAGATCGGTGTTTCCGGCCCGACACGCCGGGCT
>NZ_MSIE01000162.1 GCF_001921205.1 Actinophytocola xanthii
ACCAGCCAACGCCTCACCAAATAAGTTCAGGAACAGGCTCTCAGAAGAGCCATACGAGACACTGTCTTAGCGATGATGTCCACGAGGGCGGGCTGGGCCGGAACATGGCGGCAGGGGCCCACTCCTCTTCGCCGCGAGCTGCTCAACAAACCAGGGGACCAGGCGATGAGGTAGGCGGTGGCGGGAACAGCGCGGTACGTGTTGTCGCGGGGTGCGGTCGAAGTGGACGCGTATGTGTTGGGCGAGGCCGTGGAGGGCGCCGAGGAGGGACCACAGGGGCGTCTTCGTCGTCCGCTGAGCTGGTCGGTGAGGGAGCGGTGGTCGAGCATGATGAGCACGTCGTCGGGGGCGGGAGCCGTAGCCCGAGTGAGCGGAGGCCAATGGTGCCGCACGGGTGGGTTCGAGCACGGTGGGGAGGGTGAGCCACGCGGCGTAGAGCGCGAGCTCGCGGAGACGCCAGCGGGTGGTGTTGATGCAGATGTAGCAGTGGTACGGGAGCGAGGCTAGCGACGCGACGAGCGACGTCGCCACACGCCAGTCCCATGAATGCCGGCTCCGGGGGCATGTCCTTGTCCTGGTGCGAATCTACATTCGGATCCGAGAATAGGGCAGCGGTTGCGCAGGTGATCCCAGCGCTGGATGGGTTTGGAGCCAAGTATATCCTAAGGCCGGCGGCCTCAGTGGCTGCCAGGCGCCGCAGGCTGGCAGTGTAATCGGCATTGCCGAAGTGCCCGAGATGCAGATTCAACAGTGTAAACATCGTGCCTTTCCTTGACGTTCGAGGTTGGTGCCAGCTCTTCAAAACCGATGTACGCGTAGTCACGTCACGCAGAGATAGCCGCATAATCCACGCCGTTCACCAGGGCATGGCCGCTGCGTGGATGACTTCGAGGTGCATCGCGAGCACATTTCACCCTGTTACGACGCGACGTTCCACAACTTCGCTATTGTCGCGCATTCACACGCCTCAGTTCCCACATCGATCACGCCACCGTCGGCGGTGGCCAGATCCGCTGCTCCTCGGCGTCGACGGCGGTCGCTAAATCTCGGCCGTACGCGCGAACCACTTCATGGAGCCGGATGACCTGGTCTGAGTCGATCTCGACGAGGTGCAACGATGCCAGCTGGTGTAGGAGCCGTCGCACTTGCAGTGCCGGCACGCCAGCCAGCGCCGCTGCTGCGGCGACGCTCAGGTGGGAGTCGCGGTGTTGGCTGAACACCTGGAATAGGAGCGCGGCATCAGGGCTCAGGTTACGGTAGGACCAGGAAAGTACCTCTCGTAGGTTGGTGTTTCCCCATGCTCTCAGCCGGTCTTCATCATCGATCATCTCGTCCACCAGTTCGACGACCGGTCGATTGGGATACATCGCGATCTGTTCGGCGGCCAGGGCGAGCGCAAGCGGCAGGTGGCCGCAGCGTCGCGCCAGCATGGCCATCGCCTCGCCGGCGGCCTCAGCGCGGTCGTTTCCAATCACGATGCTCATCAGCTCGATGGATTTGTCCTCGGACAGGGGGCGCACTACAACCCGCGTCGCGTTATGGCGAGCGACGAGACTCGGGAGTGCGCGACGACTAGTCACGAGAACGGCGCAACCTGGCGAGGCCGGCATCAGTTGCTCGACGTCGTCGAGATCGTTGACGTTGTCCAACACGATGAGCGTGTTACGCTCGATCAGCAGTGATCGATACAGGCTGGCCCGCTCCACCGCTGTGTCCGGCACAAGAGTTGCTCCCATTGCAGTCAGGAAGCTCATCAGCACCTTTCCCGCCGATGCCGCCTTCTCTGGGGGAGCGAACCCACCAAAATCCGCATAGAGGTGACCGTCGACGTACTGGTGAGAAATGTCGTGGGCCAGCCGCAATGCGAGCGCGGTTTTGCCAACCCCCGCCGCGCCGTCGATAGCCGCCACACGGGGCGACCCGGTATCGCGCGAGCGCAACCCAGCAGCCAAGGCTGCGAGTTCGTTCTCTCGGCCCAGCAACAGCGCCGGTGCAGCGGGTAGTTGGGCTGGCCGCACTGATCCTTGGGCGGTCTTCCACGCGCGAATCAGTGCGCCGTTGGCACCCAACGCCTGATCACATGCTACGGCCATGCCCTGCGTGAGATTGGCTTTCCCATTCTCGATCTTTCCGAGATAGCCGTAGTCACAGCTCACTCGTGACGCCAGGGCCCGCAGGCTCAGGCGACGTCGGGCGCGCCACGTTCTCAGCTCTACGCCTGGGTTGACAGCCCAGCGTACCCCCCAGGTAGCCGTTCCCGTCTCCCCACTTGGTCTCACTGATCCCACCTCGAATCGCCCTCCGCCTCTAGGAACGTCGCTAGGGCCACGCGCCACACGAGTCCTCCATTGCGTGACGTCCCCTGACGCCTCCGGAGGAAGGCCCCGGCGAACTCTGGATAGCCACCCTCCGACAAGTCGACATGTCCCGTGCGTCTCCACCTCATCTATTGCCATCGCGCCCGATCGCACGGCTCCGAGTACCCACAGGCCAGAAGACCGGTCCCGTCGGGCACCACGACCTACAGGAGGAGGTGACCGATCTTTCGTACATCGCCGTGGCCGGCGTACTGCAACGTGCTTCAACAGCCGCACCCTGGGGTTCGTGGAGATCTCAGTGAAGCCGCGATGAGATTTCTGCCGGGTCTGCACCCACGTCGTCCGGGCAACGAGCACAATGAACGGTGACTATTCATGAACTGCGGGGGCGTGATGGTTGACAAGCAGCATTTGCCCTACCGGCACAGCATCCACACAGCGATGGGTGTGCTGGCAGGGCAGTGGGTCACAGCGGTGCTTGCATCGCTCGTGTCTGGTAGGAAGACCTACACGGGCCTGCGGGAGGACATCAATGAGCACGAGGCACGGTGGGGTTGGGTGGCGCACAATAAACCGTTGACCCAGAAGGTGCTGACCGAGACCCTAGTGTCGCGTGATCCTGGTGTCTTTACTTTGCGTTGTTGTCGA
>NZ_MSIE01000163.1 GCF_001921205.1 Actinophytocola xanthii
AGATCAACCAGCCACGCCGACCAAGATCTCAAACACGTTCTGAGGACCATCGCCAGGTGGTGCGAGCTCGACCGAGGCAGTGCCGCCGAGCCCGCCAGCTGCGGCGACTTTGGTGACCGGTGGATCCTGCCAACCGTAGGTGTAGTGGTCGATGTCGTTGGTTTCACCTGTGGCGAGCGAGGGGGCGAACGTGAACGCGCTGGTGACACCGATCCCACCGTGCCAGCGGTTGTCCGACTTGTACAACGCGGAGGCCACCCGGGGGCCGTTGACCGGCCTGGTGTTGTCCACCCGGAAACTTGGCCCGCTGACCGGACCGACGCCCAGGTCACCGTCGGAGCCGGCGACGTCCCACGTGACGGTCGTGCCGTCGGCGATCGAGGAGTTCACCGCGAGAGGGGTCGCGGCCTTATGCCCCGCGGTCCGGTTCTGCGAGACGGTGCTCTGGCCTGGCCTGCGAATCCTGAAGGTGGCGGTGACCTGTCCACCGTCCTGGTCGTTGACCGTGCCCACCAGGTTGAGCGTCGAGTTGCCGACCCACGGCACCCCGCCGCACCAGGTGCAGGCGGTCAGCCTCGGCTCGATACCGACGCCCGAAATCGTGGGGCGGTGGTTGTAGGTGATCGACAACATCGGATAGGTGCCGTTCTGGACGTAGAACCGCTTCCATCCGCTGTCCCCGGCCTCGTCCCCAGCCCGCAGCCCGAGTACGACGGTGGGTGCGGCGTTCTGTGCACTCTGGACCACGGCGGCTCTGGCGTCCATGCCGACCCAGTCAGGAGCGCAGTAACCCGCCTTCGGCACAGACCGCACCTGGGCCAGATTGCTGAGCCAAGCCGGTTGCTGGTTCCAGGTCGTGTTCCCGTTGATACCTCCGGTGTGCCACAACTGCATGGGGTCGACGTCCGCCGCGGTGCACGAGTTCGAGTACTTCCACACCTGCCAGATCCGGAAGGTCGCGCTCTGGATCTCCGTTCCCGCGAGCCGTTGGGTGTCGAACGCGAACAGTGACCGGTCCAGGTACTCCCCCGGCCACCCAGGTGCGTGCCCGACCCGAGCGACTCCGGCGAGGCGCTCGTCCTCGTCTCGCGGCTGCAGGTTCCAGTGCTTGCCGCTCGGATGCGAGCGGCGGACGAGCGCCCAGGAGCTCCGGGCGTTCGGGGTGTAGTGGCTGAACGTGGGATCGATGACCACTGGGAAGCGCGTCGCCGGGTCTCGCAGCATCGCCTGGTCCGGCACCAGCGTCAGCGAACCGGAACCCAGCACGACGCCGACCGGCCGCTCAACCGGGGACTCGGCTGTGCTGTCCCACATCAGCGGCGCCGGTGACTGGAACACCACCGAACCGGTCGCGTCGACCGCCGTCACGTTCCCTGCGCGATCAGCCGCGACCCGCAGTCCGCTCGTGGACAGTCCGAGCCGGATCCGCGCCATCGCGGTGGCCGCGGCCCGTGTCCTCACCACGAAGTCGTGCCCAAAGCCCTGATCCGAAGCGCGGACACGGAGATCCACGCCCGGCAGCACATCCTCGTACGTCGCGACCGAACCGTCGACCCGTGGCGCCGGCAAGGGTGACGGCCAGGTCAGGGTCAGCGCCCGATCACCGTCCGAGGCCCGCAGAAGTGGGGCGGAGCCGCCGCCGGAGACCTCGACCGTCGCCGTGGTGGCCTTTGGTCGCGAACGTCCCCTTCGCCGTCTTGGCGAGGGTGGGATCGACCGGCGCCCACCTGCTGCCCTTCCGCGCCCGTACCGGGCCAACCGACTGCTCCAGCGTCCAGGACCCGTCCGGGTTCGCGAAGGTCGTGGACATCTCCGACCGCAGCCCCGCGACCTCGACCCGACTGCCCTGCCGGACCGCCGCAGCCGAGGCCGACGCCTGGTCGGCAGCCACCTTCACCGCCGGCGGCGCCGGCTCCGAAGCCCGCCACGGTGCCGCGGCAACCACGAGGACAGCCACCAGCGAGGCGAGCACCATCGAGATCACGAACCGGCGCAGGCTGGAGTGAACGCGCAGGTCAAACCTGCGCGTCGTGACGCGGCGCATTATCGACGAACCCCCGCAAGGTCAGCGCATGCCCCGACATCACACGACCCGAACAACATCACTGATAGTTGTTGATCGCATACACCGCGACAAGCCGCCAAACGGACGCACACGTCCTTCACCAGCCAAGACGTGGCGAGACCGCCGTCACAGTGGGCCGACCATACGGCGCGCTTCAGGTCAAGCTCGACGCGTGTGGCCAGCGTGCACGACGCCCCTCGGACACGCGCACTGTCCCTACCTGGCCTGATGGCCACTTCAGCGGCCTTCTGAGCCGCGTGAACTTGCTCGCGTTACCCAACTGCCAACCGAGGGCGGTCTCCGATCCTGGTTGTCCTCGATCGAGCACCGCCCATAGAACGCCACCGGCCCCGATCCCTCATCGACCTCGACGACCGGCTCGACACCGAGGATCTCATCAAGCGTCGCCCACGGGTCTCGGCTGATCTCAGCTGGCATGCCGGTTCTCCTTCTCCGACGCCTCACACGACTCCAACCTGTCGTGGCGCAGGTCCGCGGCGCGCTGGTGACAGCCGGCCGGACTCTCTGCTGTCCGATATGGTTGGGTCTCGACACATGGACCTCGTCGGCGCCGTCACCAGGGTCAGCGAGCTTCTGGATCAGCCTTTCCCAGATCGCCCCTGCCGCATGACTCACAGTTACAGCGGCCCGGCATTGCACGTCAACGCTCTACTGCCTCATCAAGGAACGTTGACGCGGTAACCGTGTCGCGTGGACA
>NZ_MSIE01000164.1 GCF_001921205.1 Actinophytocola xanthii
CCCTCGCCTGGTTCGGTCGGCTCCACCCCCTCACCGACCCCGCCGTCCGGTGGCGGGTGCTCGTCACCGGCGCGCTGCTGGCCGAGTTCCAGGCCGCCTACCAGGTCGCCCTCGCCTGGATCTCGGTCAGCCTCGCCACGCTCGTCACCATCGGCTCCGTGCCGGTGCTCGTCGCGGCCGTGACCGCGGTGCGCGACCGCCAGTGGCCCACCCTGCCCACGCTCGTCCCCGTCGCGGTCTCGTTGGCGGGGCTCGCGCTGCTGTCGGGTGCCTCGGCGGAGGGCTGGGGGGCCGCGGCCGGCATCGGGATGTCGCTGCTCGCCGGCGCGGGGTTCGCCACGCTCACCCTGGTCACCGCTCGGTCGGTCGGGCACCACGGCGCTGTCACGGCCGCCGGTCTGCTGCTCGGCGGACTGCTGCTCACGCCGTTCGCCCTGGTCGCCGGGATGAGCGTGCCGTTCTCGGGGTCGGTCCTCGGCCTGGTCGTCTTCATCGGGGTGGTGCCTACGGCGGTCGCCTACGGGGTGTACGCGCTGGGGGCGCGGACGGCGGGAGCCTCCTCCGCGGCGCTGGCCGCCATGCTGGAGCCGTTGACCGCGACGCTGCTCGCGGTCGGCCTGCGGGGTGAGCGGCTGAGTCTGGCCGGGATCGCCGGGGCGGTACTGGTCGCCGCCGCCCTCGTGTGGGGCGCGGCGGCGGTCAACCGACCTGGTCGGCCACGTGCTTCGCGATCTCGAGCGCGCACGTCGCCGCCGGTGAGGGCGCGTTGAGCACGTGCACCTGGTTCGGCGCGGTCTCGATCAGGAAGTCGTGCACCAGCGTCCCGTCCGGTAGGAGGGCCTGGGCGCGGACGCCGGCATCCGAGCGCACCAGGTCCTCGGAACCGACGGCGGGCACCAGGCGCGCGAGGCTGGCGGCGAACCGTCGCCTCGACAGAGACCGGACCACCTCCTCGACGGCGGTGCGGGGATACCTGCGGGCGAGTCGCCACAGGCCCGGGAACCGGGCCGACTCGGCGAGGTCGCGCCACGACACGTCCCGCCAGCGGTACCCCTCCCGCCGCAGCGCCAGCACCGCGTTCGGGCCGGCGTGCACCGACCCGTCGAGCATCCTCGTCAGGTGCACGCCCAGGAACGGCAGCGTCGGGTCCGGCACCGGGTAGATCAGGCCTCGGACCAGGTGCGCCGCCTCCGGCCGCAGCGTGAAGTACTCGCCGCGGAAGGGCACGATCCGCGCCCTCGGCACCACCCCGGCCAGGCGCGCCACCCGATCGCTGTGCAGGCCGGCGCAGTTCACCAGGGCGTCCGCCCGCACGACGTCGGTGCCGGTGGCGATCTCCACGCCGCCGGCACCGCCGCGGCGGATGGCGAGGGCGGGTGTGCCCAGCCGCAGCGTGGCACTGCTGCTCTCAAGCTCCCGGGCCATCGCCCGGCAGATCGCGGCGAAGTCGATGATCGCCGTCGACTCCACGCGCAGCGCCGCCACGCAGGCGACCTCGGGCTCGTAGGAGTGCGCCTCGGCCGGCTGCACCAGCTTCGCCGGCACCCCGTTGGCCTCGGCCCGCTGCGCCAGCGCGTGCAGACCGGGCACCTCGGCCTCACTGGTCGCGACGACCAATTTGCCGCACACCTCGACGGGCACGTCGTGGCTGCGCGCGTAGTCCACGATCGACCGGTTCCCCGCGACCGACATCCTCGCCTTGAACGAGCCCGGCTGGTAGTACAGCCCGGCGTGCACGACGTTGGAGTTGTGACCGGTCTGGTGCGCCGCCCAGCGGTCCTCCTTCTCCAGCACCGTGACCCGGCTCCCGCGCGCGGTCAGCTCGCGCGCCACCGCCAGGCCGAGGATCCCGCCGCCCACCACCGCCACATGTCGCACGCCCACCGAGGCTAGTGAAGGGCACTACTGCCGGCCCAGGCCGAGCGTGCTCCGCATCGGCAGCATCCCGGTGCCGACGACGGCCATCGTGACCGGCGCTGCCAGCGTGGCCAGCCGGCCGAGGGCCTCGGCGCCCACCGCGCGGTAGGGGCCGGCGGCCAGCTCATCTGTCACCCGTTCGAGGGAGGCGCGCCCTGCCTCAGCGGTCTCCGTCGCGGTGCCGTCCGGCTTGAGCCAACCCCGCGCGACGAGCCGCTCCACCGCGTCCGCCCAGGCCTGCTCCGACCAGCCCCGGCTCGCGAACACCTCCACCGGCGCCGCCCCGACGGCGGCGAACGACACCAGGGCCTCCACCGGGTCGAGTCCGGCGGTGAGCAGGGCGGCCACGTGTCCGTCGCCGCGGTGCTCACGCAGGACCGTCGCCGCCTGCCAGAGCACCAGGTGGGGTTCGGCCGGCCAGTCGAGCGCCGCGTTCGCCGCGGCCAGGGGGCGGCCGGAGGTGTCGGCCGCCTCGGCCAGCCGGCGGGCGATGTCGGCGGCCTCCGCCAGGCCGGGATCGTCCACCCGCTCCCCGAGCACGGCCCGCAGCGCCGTGTCCACGGCTCGCCGCCGGGCCTCGAGCACGGCTTCGGGTGCCGCCACCGCCCAGACCGCCGGGACGTGCTCACGCACCATGCCCGGGTCGAAGCTGTAAAACGTCGCGGCCACCAGCTC
>NZ_MSIE01000165.1 GCF_001921205.1 Actinophytocola xanthii
CACGCGTTTCATTCGGGGTTGATGGACCCGATGCTGGCGGAGTTCCAGGCCGCGGTCGAGGGACTCCCGGTGGGGGAGCCGAGCATTCCGATCGTCTCCACGGTCGCCCCCGGTGCCCGGTTCGACGAGGGCTACTGGGTTCGCCAGGTGCGCGAGCCCGTGCGGTTCGCCGACGCCGTCGCCGCCCTCGGCGAGGCGGGCGTGACCCGCGTGGTGGAGCTGGGACCGGACGGGTCACTCACCGCGGCGGTGGGGGAGATCCTGCCCGAGGTCGTGGCGGTGCCGGTGCTGCGGCGAGACCGGGACGAGGAGGAGACGGCGGTCCGCGCCCTGGCCGCGCTGCACGTCGACGGAGCGACCGTCGACTGGGCCGAGCTGCTCGCCGGCACCGGTGCGTCCGTCGTGGACCTGCCGACCTACCCCTTCCGGCACGAGCGGTTCTGGCCCCCCGCGAGGCCCGTCGGCGACGCCACCGGGCTGGGCCTCGACCGCGCCCGCCACCCCCTGCTCGGCGCGATGACGACCGTCACCACCACCGACCCGAGCGTTGCCGGCACGGCCGTGCTGTTCACCGGGCGGCTCTCGGTCGCCACCCACCCCTGGCTCGCCGACCACGCCGTCGCCGGAACGGTCGTCGTGCCGGGCACGGCGCTGCTGGAGCTCGCGATCCGGGCCGGCGACGAGGTCGGCTGCGGCCGGGTCGCCGACCTGGCGCTGCTCACCCCGCTGGAGCTGCCGGCGGCCGGTGCCGCACAGCTCCAGGTCTGGGTCGGCACCGACCAGACCGGCCAGCGCTCGGTGACGGTCACCGCGCGGCGGGCCGACGTCCCCGACCAGCCCTGGACAACGCACGCCTCCGGCCGGCTCGCCGAGACCGACGAGCAGCCCCCGCCGTTGACCGCGGCGCAGTGGCCGCCCCGGGACGCGACCGAGATCGACCTGACCGACTTCTACGACACCGCAGCCGCCGACGGGTTCGGCTACGGCCCCGCCTTCCGCGGCCTGCGGTCCGCCTGGCGACGCGACACCGAGATCTTCGCCGAGGTCGCGCTGCCGGCCCAGGCCCGGGACGCCGCCGCGTTCGGCCTGCACCCCGCGCTGCTGGACGCCGCCGTCCAGGCCGTCCCGTTCGCCACCCCCGACGAGGCAGGACCACGCCTCCCGTTCGCCTGGGAGGACGTGTCCCTGCACGCCACCGGGGCGACCACGCTGCGGGTGCGGATCACCCCGCGGCCCCACGGAGGCGTCGCCCTCGCCGCCGCCGACACCGCCGGCGCGCCCGTGCTGTCGGTCGGCTCGCTGACCCTGCGCGCACCCGCCCGGGCCGACACCGGCCCGGCCGACGCGTTGTTCACCGTGGACCTCGTTCCGGTCCAACAGCCGCCCAGCCAGCAACCCGAGGTGCACCTCCTCGACCGCGACGCGGACCTCGCCGCCCTGCCCGAGCCGGCGCCGGCCGTGGTGGTCGTCGACCCCGACGGCGCCGAGCGGGCGGACCTCGCCACCGCCGCCCACGAGCGGACCGCCCGCGCGCTCGACCTGGTCCAGGCCTGGCTCGCCGACGAGCGCCTCGACCGGTCCCGCCTGGTGTTCCGCATCCGCCCCGGTGACCCCGGCGATGCCGCCGTCGCCGGCCTCGTGCGCTCCGCCACCGCCGAACACCCCGGCCGGTTCGGTCTCCTCGACGCCCACGACCCCCGGGACGCCGCGACGGCCGCCGCGTTCCTCACCGACGACGAACCCCACCTCGCCGTGCGGGACGGCCGGGTCCACCTGCCGCGCCTGCGGCGCGCCACCCCCACGCCGGACGACACGACCTGGGACCGGGACGGCACCGTCCTGGTCACCGGCGCCACCGGGGGCATCGGCCGTGAGCTGGTCCGCCACCTCCTGGCCCGGGGCTTCCGGCACCTCCTGCTCGCCGGCCGGCGCGAACCGGTCGCCGACCTCGCCGAGCCGGACCCCGAGGTCCGGTTCCTCCCCTGCGACGTCACCGACCGGGACGCCGTGCACGCCCTGGTCCGCGCGGCCGGCGCGGCCCACCCGCTCACCGCCGTCGTCCACGCGGCCGGGGCCGTCGACGACGGGGTCGTCGCCGATCTCACCCAGGAGCGCCTCAGCGCCGTGCTCGCGCCCAAGGTCGACGGGGCCTGGCACCTCCACGAGGCCACCCGCGACCTCGACCTGGCCGGGTTCGTGCTGTTCTCCTCGGCGGCCGGTGTGCTCGGCACGCCGGGGCAGGCCAACTACGCCGCGGCCAACGCCTTCCTCCACGGCCTCGTCGAGCTGCGACGCGAGGCCGGCCTGCCGGCGCACGCCATCGCCTGGGGCGCCTGGACCGTCGGCCTCGCCGCCGGCCTGCCCGACGCCGACCGGGCCCGCGGCGGCTTCCGCACCCTGTCCGTGGCCGACGGCCTCGCCCTGTTCGACCGGGTCACCGCGACCGCCGGCGGCACCCTGCTCGCGGCGCCGCTGGACAGGGCGGCGCTGCGGGCACGGCCGCTCGTCCCGCCGTTGCTGCGCGAGCTGGC
>NZ_MSIE01000166.1 GCF_001921205.1 Actinophytocola xanthii
CGGCGCCGAGGAACGCCTGCCGCGCCGTGGCCGCCTCCCCGGCCGCCCGCCGGGCGTGGCCGAGACCGACCAGCAGCTCCCCGGCGCGATGCGGCCCGGCCAGCGCGATCGCCTGCTCGTAGAGGGCCGCGGCCTCGCCGTAGGCGCCGCTGGCGGTGGCCTCCGCGGCGGCTCGCGCGGTGTACTCGAGCGCCCGGGCCGCGTCGTCGCCGGCCGCGCACCAGTGGTGGGCGAGCTCGGCGTGGCTGGTCGGGTCGCCCTCCTCGATCCGCTCGGCGATCCGCCGGTGGAGCCGGACCCGGCGGGCCCGGGCGATCGAGGCGGCCACCACCTCGTGCACGAGCGGGTGGGAGAAGACGAACCGGTCGGCGGCGCCCTCGCGGAGCAGTCCGGCGGCCATGGCCTCCTCGAGCGCGGCGAGCACCTCGACCTCCGGCAGCCCGGTCAGCTCACGCGCCAGCTCGAGTGAGAACGAGCGGCCGATCACCGCACCGGTCCGCAGTACCGTCCGGCAGGGCTCGGACAAGGCGGCCAGCCGCCCGGCGACCACCGCGTCCACACCCGGCGGGACGGCCGCCGCGGACGCCGAGCCCGGCACGCCCGGCTCGTCGAGCAGCCCGCGCGCGGACAGCAGCCGCACCAGCTCGGTCACGAAGAACGGGTTGCCCTCGGTCCGCCGGTGCACGGCCTCGACCACGGCCGCCGGCACGTCCCGGTCGGCGACCGCCTCGACCAGCCGCCCCACCGCGCGCCGGCCGAGCCCGTCGACCTGCAGCAGTCGCGCCTCGGGCCGGCCGAGCAGCCGGCCGAGCACAGCGCGGAACTCCGGCGAGTGCCCGGCCACCCCCGCCCGGACCGTGGCCAGGAGCAGCAGCCCGCCGCTGCGGACCTCGGCGGCGAGGAAGTCGAACAGCAGCAGCGAGTCGGTGTCGGCGCTCTGCAGGTCGTCGAGCACCACGGCGAGCGGCCCCGGCCGCGCGGCGGCGCCGAGCATGCGGGCCACGGCGAGGAACAGCGGGTAGCGGCCGGGTTCCGCCGGGGGCAGCAGGGCCAGACCGGGCAGCCGGCGGCGCAGCTCGGGCACGAGCCGGGAGAGCTCGGCCCCGCACTCGCCGATCTGCGCGGCCAGGGCGGAGGGAGAGGTCCGCGCCACGTGCGCGGCGAGCAGCGTGCGCCACGGCCAGAAGGCGGGCGCGGTGCCGTCCGCGGTCGCCCACAGCCCGGCACCCTCGCCGAGGTCGGCCAGCAGCGCCCTGGCCAGACTGGTCTTGCCGATCCCGGCCTCCCCGCGCAGCACGACGACGCGCGGCCGTCCCGCGGCGACCTCGCCCAGTACCGCACGCAGCTCGCCGAGCTCGCGCTCCCGTCCAACCAGGACGCTCACGCCGTTATTCAATGCTGGTCGGAACGTGAACGCCCTTCCCTTTCGGGCATCGATCCGGGCTGTTAGAAATGAATCATCACTCGACGGAGGGATGGCGATGGCGAAGCGAGGCGGCGTGGTCCTGGCCGCGGCGGCCATGGCGATCATCCTCGCCAACGCCGACGAAGACGGGGCGGAGGTCACCACTCCCGCCGCCACCCCCGCTTCCCCGGCCCTCACCAGCCAGTTCACCGCAAGCCGGGACGCGATGCTGCGGGGCCAGGTCGCCGCCGCCTGGGCCCGCCTGGGCATGACCGCCGACCCCGACAGCACCAGACGCCGCGACACGGACTGCGCGGCGCACTCCTATGGAGAGGTGCGGGCGTTCTTCCGACGCGTCCCCTGCCAGTGGATGGACCGCCTCCTGTTCACCGTGCACGACAAGGCCGGCAACACGGTGGTCGTCGCCGTGGCCTGGGTCCGGTTCGCCACCGCCGGGCAGGCCCAACAGTTCCGCGCTCTGGACGACACCTGGGGCACCGGCCAGATCCACCCCCTGCCCGCCACCCCCCTCGGCCTCCCCGACACGCCGTTGTCGGGCCAGCACTACGCCTCCCGCCGCACCGGCCCCCTGACAGTCGTTGCCGAGGCGGAGGAAACCGCAGGCGAACTAGCCGACAACTTCCTGGACGAACTAGCCCGAGTAGCAGTACTCCTCCCCCACAAGTAACAAGGCGCCAGCCACGCAAAGCCGGACCGCACACAACAACTCCCCCGAGCAGCCAACCCCACGCCAACTGCCCAGCCCCGACGCACAACAGCCAACGCCCTC
>NZ_MSIE01000167.1 GCF_001921205.1 Actinophytocola xanthii
ACCAGCCAACGCCTCACCAAATAAGTTCAGGAACAGGCTCTGAGGACGGAGTCGCGCGCCAACACCCGCTCGAGGTGCCTTGATCAGGATGCTGGCGTTGGGGCCAGGCGTTGGCCGCTGAGTATGGGACGCGAGCTGGCGCCGGCGTTCCCCGCATACGCCGCGCCCTGGCGGGGTGTGCGCGGCGTTCGCGTCCGAGGTGGGTGCGGCCATCACCCGGTGGTGCCCCGCTGGAGCGCACCGATGGCCCCGAGTCGGCCGCTGTGCTCACTGCGGTTCGCCGAGCTACGTGTGTGCGGTTCTCTCGTTCGTCCGGACGCCCGCGCGGTTCTTCCTGAAACTGCAGTAGCTGTGTGGGACGCTTCACGCATGCGTTGCGGGGGCATTCTTGGGTTCGTGGTCCTGTTGTTGCTGGTCAGCGCGCCGGTGACCGCAGCGCAGCCGTTTGATCTCGGCGAGCTCATGTCCCATCAGGTTTACCGGGCTCCTGGTGCGTTCGCGACCCTCGACGAGGAGCGGGTGCGTGCTGTGCTCCGGCCGAATGACCGTGTTCTGCTCACACCGTTCAACGGCGCCGACAAGGACCAGCTGCGTGAGTGGGCAGGTGAACACGACGTTCGCCTGGTGGTGGTCGAGGGGCTGGCCGCCTACATTCCGGGTCGTCGTGCTTATCGTGCGCCTGACCGCCAGTCGCTCCGCCGGCTCGCCCTGTACTCGGACGTGACGCCAGGCGTGCTTGATCTCCTCGGGCAGGACAGCAGTCCCGTCATCGTGCCCCAGGCGGTCGACCCGAGCCCTGAGCAGGTCGCCACGGTGGTGGAACGCTTGCGGGAAGCGGACCCCAAAATCGCCACGTTCCCAAGCCCGAGTCCTGGCCGGCGCCACGTGGACTACGTCCCCACTCTCGCCCGCGAGTTTCCTGACGATCTGGTCATGGTCGTTCAGGGCCGGTGGTTCGACGTCGCTGCGCCTGACCAGGACAGCGCCGAATACGCCCGCGACCATCTGTTCGGCCGGGGGTACATCCAGATCTTCCAGGACGGCGCCCCGTCCGAAACCTCGGCGAGCCTGCTCGTCGAGCGCTACGAAGCCCTCCGCGCACCCCCAAGGCCGGCGTTTCAGGCGCCGCCCCCCGCGCCCGTGTCCGATCTGTGGGGGCCGGTCCGCACAGCGGCGCTGTGGACGACACTCATCGCCGGCGCCTTCTTCGCACTGGTTTATCTCGCTCACACGCCCGAGCATTCGCCGGCACGCTCGGTCCACACCCCCACAGAGCGCCGCCTGGCCCGCGCCGAGGCCAACGCCAGGATCGGCGAGCTGGGGGCACGCCTGCTCGAAGTCGAGACCAGCGGTGCGGAGGCCAACCCAGCCGCTGCGGAGCGTCTGGCCACCGCCCGCCGACTCTTCGACCAGGCGCAGACAACGCCGGGATGGGTGGAGGTTCGCAAGATCGCCGACGAGGGTATGGCCCTGCCGGCACGCCAGGACGAGACCAGTTGATGCCACCTAAGCGCGAACGGCGCGGCTTCACTTGGCGCGCGACCGTCGGCTGGGTGGTCGTTGCGATCACCTTGATCGTCCTCATCGACATGGCGGACGACATTCCGGAGCCGCAGCCGCCCGAAAGGCAGGCGGACATCATTGCGAAGGCTTTCGAACGGTCCTCGGTGTACGTGGCACCGGGCGCCCCGGGACTCGTCGATCCGGAGCGGTCCCGCCGCGCTATCGGTGACCTGCCGGTCCTCGTGGCCATCCTGGCTACGTCGGCCTCGGACGAGCTCTGCTGGGATGTCGTGGGCGAGTACCCCGACACAGCTCTCCTCATGTTCGGCGAGAACCCGGTCGAGGACCACGCTGCCTGCGGCCGCTGGGAGAACGACCGCGCGCTCCTCGAGTACGCCGAACGCGCCGCGACCTACCTAGTGCCGCATCAAGCAACGTTGGGTAGGTAATCCGGGCGGCGG
>NZ_MSIE01000168.1 GCF_001921205.1 Actinophytocola xanthii
CACCCTCGCCGCATACTGCGAACGAATTAACGACTCACGACACTAAGCATCAGGAACCCGCCGAACTGACCTGGGTGACCAGGCGCGTCAGCTGGTACGACGCGTACCGGAGCGCTGTCGTGGTTGGCGAGGAGCATCCGTAGTTGGGCCGCGAGCACGCGCGGGCTGCCCACGACTGTGCGGAGCGCGGTTTCGCCAATGTAGGCGGTGTACGGCGTGTCGGCGACCGCGCGTTGCCGTTCTCGGCGCGCGCTGATCCTGGAGCCGATGTCGTTCGAAGCGATGCCGATGGTCTCCATGCAGGCAGCCGCGTAGTCCATGGTCTGCAGCAAGCCGGGGATGACGAGCGGTGCCCAGTCGGTGATTTCGATGGCCCGCGACTCGTAGTCGGCGAGAGCGGCGGACTCCTTCGTCATGCCCAGATGGCGCTCCCACCATCCCGGTTCATCGACCGCTTGGACCTCGTCGAGGATCCGCTCACGTTGCTCACCCGTCACGCCGAGAATCGCGAGGAGGGTGGCCACGTCGGCGACGGTCGGCTTCTGCTTGCCAGTCTCAATCCGAGAGAGCCGCCCCACTTCCCATCCCGCGCGCTTCGCGAGCTGCCGGAGGGACAAGCCTTCCCCCTCGCGGATGACTCGCAGCTCCGCGCCTATACCGACAGCGCGTGCTCCGGGCGATCTCCTGGGCATTCGGGTGACTCCTGCCAGACATGGTTGCGGTGTTGGGCCAACAGTGCCAGTGTTGGCCCAACACAGAGGCCGGTACGCCCAACATGGTAGCGATTCGTCCCGTTGAACGGAGCCCGACATGCAGGCCATATGAGAGCCGCCGGCTGGTCCTTCTTCCTCCCCTTTGGCCAGCCGGCACCCGGGACCGGAGGAGCGGCGGCCTGTCGACCCGTGCCAGTCGACGCGCTCCCCCGGTCCCCCGGGTCGGGGAGGGGCTACTGCGCTCCTCTCCGACCCATCCCGGCCCCTGGCGGGCGCGGCTGAACTCTCCCGCCGCGCTCGCCAGGCACCAACCACAGGGCGGTGAACCCACACCATGACCGACAAGCCCTCTCTGACTGGTGAACTGATCAGCTTCACCCAGAGCAACCCTCTCGACCCAGACGTTCTCTATGCTGTAGGACTCATTCGACGCCTTGCTGATCTGTTCGTCGCGCACGGCGTTAACGGTCAGGTCACCGCGACTCAGTGCGCTGAATTCGTCGATGGACTTGAACAGTTGGCGAGTGCGATCCGGGTCATGCAGGGCACTCTCCAGCTCCGTGAAGCGCTACCACCCGGTACTCGCTAGCCGGCGCCATGCGCACGCTCATCCATACGTTTCACTGCGTGACGAGGGGTGTCGGGGTGGCCGTGATCTGGGTAGCCGGCATCGTCTGTCTCACCTGGACGACCTATGAGCTTGAGCCGCATTTCGGCAGGTACACCCCAGTGCTGTGGGTCGCAGCCTTCCCGCTCGGCTACGTCAGCGGATTGATCATGCTGGGACGGCGGACGCCTCCGGTGATGATCTATACGGTCTTTGTTGACGGTCGGATGGTGCATTACGGCACCGACCGTGCCGAGGCCGAGAACCTTGCTGATATCACCGGTGGTGCCGTGGAGCCGACGCCCGATTGGCGCTGGTACTCAATTTTTT
>NZ_MSIE01000169.1 GCF_001921205.1 Actinophytocola xanthii
ACGCGACACGGTTACCGCGTCAACGTTCCTTGATGAGGCACTAGTACGCGGTTCGTATCCGCCGTTCCGTCCCGGCGTAGGCGACGTTGCGGCGGATGGTCGCACATCGGTGCCTTCCAGAAATTCCCGTGCGCCATTGAAGGCTCTACCACCACTCGCCCCTGGTGTCGGCGTCCGTCGTCACGGAGCGAGGTCTGGCGCGCCTGTCGTGCGTTGATCCGGTGAGGAACGCTCCGGACAGATCCGCGTGGGTGAGGTTCGTGTTGGTGAGGTTCGTGTTGGTGAGGTTTGCGCTGTTGAGGTTCGCGTTGGTTAGGTCTGCGCTGTTCAGGTCCGCGCCGGAAAGTTGCGCATCCATGAGGTACGCGTCGGCGAGGTTCGCGCCGAGAAGAGACGCGTTGGTGAGGTCTGCTCGGGCGAGTCCCGCGCTGGTGAGGTTCGCGTAGGTGAGTGACGCGTTGGTCAGGTTCGCGTCGGCGAGGTACGCGTCTTTGAGGTCCGCCCTCGCCAGTCCTGCGTCGGCGAGCTTGGCGCCGACGAGAGACACATTGGTGAGGTCAGCCCCAGAGAGGTCCGCCCCGGAAAGTTCTGCGCCGCGGAGATCCGCGCCAGAGAGACAAGTTGATCTCAGGAACAACCTAGCGCCGCCGTCGTGACGAGCATCGCGGCGGCCCAGCACGGTGATCGCTGCCTGGATGTCGGGCGCCGGAGCGGCAGGCCCAGGTGGGCATCTGCGGATCTCTCGGGGTTGGGCAGGGGTGTTGGTGCGGATGAAGGAGGTGAGAACTTCGATGATGGTGGGTTGGTCACGGGGTGAGTCTCGTGCAAGCCGTTCGAGGGCGTAGATGCCTCCGAGGCGGATCTGGAGTCCCTCCGGGCCCTGCTGGCCGAGTTGTTCGACGGCGCGGCTGTAGCGGTCGGTGAACTGGCCTTGCGCGGCGAGGCCGAGTTGCTCTCGGCTGTCCTGAAGGGAGAGCGCGGTGAAGACCAACGCGCCGATAGCGGTCGCTGCGGTAATCAACGAGGTGATCTCGGGCCAGTTCACGCGATGTCGGGGCCGCGCGTTCTTCATATCCGCTCGGTCGCTTCCTTCCCGCGCGTTGGCTGCATCCGTGTATTGCCGCACGGTTTTCGTCGCTGAGTCAGGGGACGTCGAATGCCAGCGTTGACGTTGGCGCTGGGCCAGACGGTGCCGCCGCACCGGCGGGTAGATGGGGGGTCTATGTCGTCGATCGGGGTGCACCGGGGAAGTATCGAGGAATCGGCCAGCGGTGATACGGGTCTCCGCGCGAATTCACTCGGCCGGCGGCTGGCGTGAGGCGCTCCACTTGTCGGGTCGCCACTCCTCGTGGTAGGCCTCACGGCCAGTGAACGACGCGGCTAACAGGCGAAGGTCAGTTCGCGCGTCGTTGCTTGCAATGCGTGGCGAGGATCCGGCGCAAGTCGACACGACGTAACACTTAGAGCGCGTCTCATTTGGCGAGTTTCTTGGAGCAGGTCAACG
>NZ_MSIE01000017.1 GCF_001921205.1 Actinophytocola xanthii
AGGAGACCTTCACGGGTCCGGGGGTTCAAATCCCTCCGCCTCCGCCTAGTCTGACCAGCGGAAACGGTGGTCAGACCGTGACGTATGAGCCGACCGCTGTTGGGCGGGGGTCTCATTTGGGGTCTCATTTGGGTCCCCGGAGCAGTGGGCCGACGTAGGCGATGCTGACGCCGTTAGGTTCGTTCGTCCGCCAGCACACCGCGACCAGCAGTATTCGGTCGGCCAGCGCAGCGCCCACTGCCAACCAGGCGGCCCGTCCACGATCTCCCCTTCACCCCAACTCCGCGACCAGGCGCATCAGCTTGCGAAACTGGCCCGGTGTCAGTTGGTGCGCGGGGCACGCCACTCTGGCCTTAACGCTGCGATACCCCGCCCCAGCGGCGTCATCAACTACCGGCCCCAGCGTCCATTTGCCGGGGTACGTGACAGCATTTAGGCTACATGTCCGCCACCATGCACCCACCGAAGACGAGGTTTGATGCCAGGACGTTGGGACGCTTTCGCGTCTAACTATGAAGACTTCGAACGACTTGTCACGCTGATTCTCGCTCGAGACTACAGCGGGCTTGATACAGTTCGACGCGGACCTCGTGAGTTCTATGACGCGCGCCAAGAAACTCCCGATGGTCCCATCGTGTTCGAGGTAAAATTTTTCTTAAAGGTTGGCCCTGGGCAACGCAGAGAGATAGAGCGTGTACTGCAGCGGATGGAGGAGATAAATCCATACAAGGTCGTGATTGTGGCGCCTGTAGAGCTAACCGCAGCAACTCTCGACTGGTTCGACTATATCGGAAGTAGATACTCGTTCGAGCTTGAATGGTTCGGTGAATCGTGGCTCGATAGGAAATTGCGTGAGTATGCAGATGTCCAAGCAGCTTTTGCCGATCTGCTAACAAATAGGACGGAAAGTCTACTCGACGCAGTTGTGTCAAGTCTCAACACTGTCGCCACTGTCGACGAAGCACGCCAAGCCTTAAATGCTGGAAAATTCAGCCAGCTTATCGGGGCTCATGAGTGCATCTGGCTCGATGTGAAGGAGGGGTCCTACCGAATGGAGGATGACGCTAGCGCGGCCGAACTCCTCAAAGACGTCGCTGCTTTTGCCAACTCTGACGGAGGCTTACTAGTTGTTGGGTACCGAACGCTTTCAGAGGCGACCGTCGAGGTAGTTGGCGAAATTCGGCCGGTACCCAAGGTGCTCGTAGACACGGATCGCTACCGAAAGACGATCAGGAAGAATATAGCTCCACATGTTCGGGGTCTGAAAATTACCTGGCATGACATAGGGGCCGACAAAGGAATACTTGTAATCGACATTCCAGTTCAGGCTGAGACTGACAAACCGTTCGTCGTGCCAGGCCCGGAAAGGTCGAAAAGTTTTCCCTCAGTGGGAGTTCCCATCCGGGACGCGGATGCAACACATTGGCTCGCGCGTTCGGACCTTCAACGGTTTCTGAGCGCCGGGTGGAATGGAGGGCGCAGCCATACAAGCGGGCCACTGAACGAATCCGACTGAGGCAAGCAGTCGCTCCACCCGGAAGCGACCGAGCGCAGCAAACACGCCGGCATATATCCTGCCACCTCAGCAGTGCCCGATTCGTCGAACGGCGGCCGATAGTGAGGAGCGATTCGACCACCGTCCGCCTGGATGTCATGTAGGTCCCCAGAGCAGTGTGTTGACCTGGGCGGCGATGCTGTTCTGGATCGCGGCCGTGACGTGGGAGTACCGCTTGGCGATCTTGCTGTTGGACCAGCCCATGATCTCCATGACGGCTGGCAGTGGGACGCCGAGAAGGAGTAGCACGGTCGCTGCGGTATGCCGCGCGTCGTGGAGCCGAGCGTCGCGCACCTCGGCCGCAGCGAGCAATGCCTTCCACTCGTCGTGGTCGGTGCGGGGGTCGATGGGTCGGCCGGTGGGCTGGGTGAACATGAAGTCGCTTTCGTGCCAGAGGTCGGCGGCCCGCTCCCGTTCCTTGGCCTGTGTCTTCTCGTGCTCCATGAGCAGCGCGAACAGTTGGTCAGGGAGCCGGATGCCACGTCGGCCGGCCTGGGACTTCACGTCGACGTCCACCACGCCGCCGATGCGCTGGGGGCAATGCATGGCGTGCTTGGTGCAGTCCGGTGGGCAGGGCAGCGGGCACTGCCTCTTGTGCCTCTTACACGGTTGGCGGCACGCCTTCGTCTTGTGGCGGCCCGCCGCGCACGTGGCAGGGTCGGAGCAGCCGTGCTGGTAGGTGTGCCGTTGTCGCTGCTTGCGAACGCGGAGGACCTTCGTCTTCTTGTTCAACCAGCTCCACCGGAACCCGATGGTCTCCCCTTTCCGCGTGCCGATGGCGAGCGCGAGGACGAAGCGAACTCCGTTGCGTCGCTTCAACGCGGCTGTCAGGAGCGCTTGGATCTCCTCGACCTCGAAGGGCTCCACTTCCTCTTCATCGACCCGTGGCGCCTTCACGATCTCGAACGGGTTCTCGGTGATGGCCTTGCGCTTCTTGGCCTCGCGAAATGCCGCCCGCACGGTGATGTGCACATGGTGCACCGTGTGTTGGCTGAGTCCCGCCTTGGCCAGGGCGACGTATACCTTCTCGAACCGCTCGGGCTCGTGCTGGATGTTCTCCAGCTTGTGCGCGCCGATTCTGGGAATGAGATGGTTGCGGATGTCGTTCTCGTACCCCTCGTACGTCTTGTACCGGATGTTCGGTCGCGCGATCTCTTCCAGCCAGTAGGTGAGCCAGTCAGCTACGGTCTGCGACTTGTTGCGAGGAGTGCGCACGACACGCTCTTGCCGCTCCTGCTCCAACTTTTGAACGGCCTCGACCACGGCGTCATACGCGCCCTCGCCCCGGCGCTTGACGTGCCGCCTGTCGGGTTTGCCGTCGTCCTTGACGCCCATCGTGACGCGGCCGTGCCAGCACCCATCGGCGCCGAAGTAGATGCTCGAACGACGATTTGCGTTGCGGGACTTCTTCTTGCGAGCCATTCGAGCGCCCCCTAGGCCGAGGTCCGACGGGCTTGCTGGGCGATGAGCTGGGCGGCGTACTCGGCGACAGCGGCCGCTGGGACGCGGCGGAGTCGGCCGATCTGGACGGACTGGAGTTCTCCGGTGCTGACCAGGCGCCAGGCGACCGTGCGGCCGATCTGGAGTCGTTCGGCGGCTTCCTCGACGGTGAGTAGGACTCGTTCGGGCATGGGTCGCGGTTCGGGTAACGGGGCCGGGGTGTCGTCGGTGAGCAGTTGGGCGAGTTGGGCGAGGACTGCGGCGAGGGCAGGCTTTGGGGTGGTCATGCGGCACCTCCGGGGACTCGGCGCAGTGGGGTGGGCGTCCCAGCCGTCCCGGGCGTCGCGTTGCTGGTCGGGTCGGGACGGGTGGGGGCGACGGGACGGGTTGAGCCGTCCCAGAGGGTGAGGCCGTCCCGGGCTGACCTCGCCGGGGACGTGTGGGACGGCTGGGACGCTTCCTGCCCGACGTGAGGGCAGTAGCGGGTCCAGGCGTCGGTGAAGTGGGCTCGGTGGTAGCCCTTGGCCTGGGTACCGTCCGGAAAGCGGATGTTCCCCGACCGGATGTCGTACTCCCGCAGCAGCGCGCCGAGCTTGGCCGCGGTGAGCCCGGCCGGCCCGTAGGTGATCCAGGGTGCTTCGTGGTCGCGCTTGAGCCGGCCGAGCAGCTCACTGGTCGAAAGCGCGGTGTCGTACTCGAAGGCGGTGTGGCAGTCGCCGAGCAAGCGCACGCGGATGGACTCCTCGCCGTTCTCCTCGGCCTCGGCGCCGAGGGCGAGCACGGCAGCCCGGGCGCGGTCGGGCCAGTGCTGGCCGGCGTGGTCGGCGACGATCACCAGCGGTTCCCACGTGTCGGCGGCCCGGTCCTCGACCGGCATGGCGGGTTCGGCGGCTTCCAGCACCGTCAGGTCGGCGCGCAGCCATGCCTTGAGCTGGTGGGCGAGCGCCCGCAGCGCCGGACGGTCCCGGCGATGCCGGTAGGGCGAGACGGTCTCGCCGGGTGCTCGGCGACGCATGCGGATGATCACGGCACGGTCTTCGATGGTGTCGGGCATGGCGCCGATCCCGGCAAGCGCGGCCATGGCGAACGTGGGGATGGACTCGACCCGGTTGGCTGCGGCGTCGTACCGCTTGGCCGGGCGGTTGCGTTGGTGGCCGGCATTGAGCAGGCCGCGGAGATCCTCGTTGCCGTCCGCTTTCGGGCCGAAGATCGTGTCGGCCTCGTCGACCAGCATCGTGGGCGGATCGTCGGTGATCGATCGGTAAACCGCCGCCGAGGACGAGTTGACGGTGATGAACGGGTTGTGACAGGTCGCCTCGATCACGTCCAGGAGGCGGGACTTGCCGCACCGCTTCTCCGGTGCCCGGATCACCAGCCGCGGTGCGTGCGCCCACGCGGGTTGGGCGTGGGTGGCGGCGATCCACAGCACGACCGCGTCAGCGGCCTCGGCCGAGGGCAGCGACACGTACCGGGTCAGCGCCGCGCGGGTGGCGTCGAGCAGCTCAGCGCCGGCCAGGTCCTCGGCGGGGTGGTGGGTGGTCATGCGGCCCCCTGTTCGTCGAGCAGCGCCGTGCGCGGGCTGGGTTGGGTGGGGGTGGACGGTCTATCTGGGACAGTGCGGGGGTCGGATCTACCGACACGCAGTCCGTTGCGGATGGTTCGCTCGACTTCCCGCTCCGTGCAGCGACACGAGCCAGTGATCATGTGCTGCGCGGCGTGGGTGAGGTGCTGTTCGGCTGTACCCGGAGGAAGGTGCCCGGCGCCGACGAGCTGTCCCAACGCGACAGCCGAGCAGAACAAGACCCGCGAATGCTGGGTGGGCTGAGCGCACGCGACCTTCTCGACCTCGCCCCGCAGTGCTGCGGCCACGTAGGACGGCAACCGATCGGCCGGCACGGTCGCCGTGGCGGACACAGTCGGCGGTGGCGTGGGTGTGAGTCGCTCGGCGAGCCAGCCGGGCAGTGCGGCCGGCTCGCGGTCCTCGACGATCTCGTATGAGCCGTCCGGGGTGGTGGAGCCGGCGGCGACGACATAGCCGCCGTGTGCGCGGGTGTCGACCTTCCAGCCGAGCCCGCGGCCCTGCTCGCCCTCGGTGTTGCGCAACGCCGTGCCGGCCGGAGCGGCGAAGTACAGGTGCGAGCCACCGCGGGCGGTGCGGACGGCGTAGGTGTCCCACGGCACGGGCTGGCCGGCCTGCTCGCAGACGGCGGCGAACGTGTCATGCCCGTCGCGGATCCCACTCCGGGTCCAGCCCTCCGTCGGCAGGTCCTCAGCCGACTTGGGCGTGTCCAGGTCGACCACAACCAGTCCCGAGGGACCGGTGGCGATCCCGACGTTGAAGGGCCTCGCCGACCACGCGGCTCGGATGCGATCAAGATCGGTCGTGGCGCGCTGCTCCCAGCCGGCGTGCGCCTCGGCGCATACCCCGGTTCGCGGGCAACGGTCCAGAGAGTGCAGTGCCGGGCGCTTCGTGCCGGGCCGGAGCGGGAAGACGTGCCATCCACGCCGGGCGGCGTCGAGTGCGGCGGTCAAGAGTGCTGAACGAATGTCCATCGGTTAGTCCTTTGGTCACTTTTGGTAGTCATTGACGGGCGTGCGGGATCGCGGCTGGCACCGAGTGCCGGTGTCCGGCCGGAGTGATGGCGGGGGTTAGGTCAGGATGGTCGGGTTAGGTTCTTCACCGAGCGGGTTAGCGGGCGCACAACAGCGCTGGCCAGCGGAGAGTTAGAGAGTTAGCCGAGTTACGTCGCCTGCTCGACGGCCCCGAGGGGAGTGGGAATCCGATGCTGTCGCTGGATGCGCGGCGGCGTAACTCGGCTCGTTCCGACTAGTCGTCGGCGTCCAGGTCGGCTGTCGCTCGCTTCGCCAGAACATCACGGATCGTGACTGGATCGACGGGCCAGCGGTTGCCCGTGGACGGGACCTTGACGCCCAGCTCGGCCAACTCCTCCCGCAACGCCTTGCCGTTGAGCCGCTGGTACGGCACCCAGCCCGGCGCGAGCCGCTTGAGCAGCGCGGGCACATCCGCGGCGTAGACGGGTTCGCTGCCGAGCACTTCGTCCAGGTCTTCGAGCAGATCCCGCCGGGCCTCGATCTCCCGCTGAGGTGCCTCCCCGCCGGGCAGCGCTCCCCGGTCTCGGACAGCGACCAACGATCGCTCGATCAGCGGGGTGACCTGGTCGTTCTCCCGAGCCACGTCCAGGAAGTACCACTGGAGGATCTCCGACCGCTCCCCCGTGAACCCCTTGACCACGGCGGTACCGCGGTCGGTGCCCGGGATCAACTCGGTGGCCCGATGTCCGGCGGCGTAGGCGCCCTGGCCGAGCAGCGCATCGTTCGCGTGGTGGTCGCCCACCGCGAACGCCACCCCGTTCGAGCAGTTGCGGGTCACGTCCCTAGGCATGGAGTCCTTCGTCGGCGCCTGGGTTGACACGATCATGTGGATGCCGCGCTTGCGGCCCAGCTTCACGATGTTGACCAGGAGCTGCGAGATCTCCTTGCCGAACTCGGAGTGCTGGATCGCCACGTGGGCCTCTTCCAGCAGGCAGAACAGCGGGTGCAGTCCCACATCCCGGTTGGCGAGGTCCCTGGTCACGGCCGGGGTCTCGTACTTAAGCAGCAGCTCGCCGCGGGCCTGCACCTCGGCGTGCAGCTCGACCAGGTGGTCCCGGATCTGCTCGACCTTCTCGTCCTCGGCGCCCATCACGTAGCGGGAGCAGCGCGGGCGGAACACCTCGAAGTCGAAGTTCGTGTCCGGGACCCAGATCCGCAGTTCCGCGGTCGGGTCTAGCGCGGCGCCGATCATGAGCACCCGGGCGGATGCCGACTTGCCCTGCCCTGGCATACCGCCGGTGATGGTGTTGCGCTCCATCACGGGCGCGGTCAGCGGCTCGCCCCGCAGGGTCCGGCCGGCGGGCACGCCCTTGAACACGTCCACCAGGCCGTCATGCAGCAGCGGATACGCTCCCGCGCCTTCGGCGAGCGCGCCCTTATCCGCCACCCACAGATCCAGGATGCCGGCCTCGCTGCCCGTGGTCGGCCAGACCTCCTTCGCCAGCCGGTGCAGGCCGGTCGCGAGCTGGGCGCGCTTGCGGGCGATGGTCTCTGCCGTCACCCCGGCCGGCAGGCGGACCACCGCGTGCGTGCCGCGCCCGTCGACCCGGGCCGGGGTGATGAACTGGAGCGGGAACCCCTCCTTGAGGTAGGCCGTAATCTGCGGGATGCGCAGCGCCGAGAGCGCACGCGCGATCGTGGTTTCGTCGATCGTCACGTCCAGGTCCGCCTCGGCCGAGGTCTGCAACCACCCCGGCCGGTGACCACGTCGCCGCCCCTCGCGCCACGCCGCAAGCACGACGATCCCGGGCAGCATCATCACGAACGGGGTCCACGCGAACGCGATCGCCGTGAACACCCACCTCACGGCGTTCATGAATCCGCCGAGCACGGCCGTGAACTGTCCCGTGTCCGAGAGCTGCACGAACAACGCGACCAGCAGCACCATGAACACCAGGCCGAACAGTCCGCCGACGATCACCCGGGCGATCCCACCAAGGACACCCGGCAGGTCCTTGAGCCGGTCGTGGCGTCGCTCGGCGGCGGCCTCCTTGCGCTCGGTCCACTCGGCGAGCAACTCCTGGTTGCCGACCGCCTCGGCGGCGCGGATCTGCCGCCGGTACACGCCCATCGTGGAGGCATCCCACGCGCGCTTCGCCAACGACTCCACGCCCTGCACCACGTCCAGCGCGAACCGAATCCCGCCCTTGCCGGCCTGCTTCGGGCGCTCGGACTCCCGCACGACCCGCACGACCTGTGCCACAGCGTGCCGGGCCGGCGGCGCGAGCCGGGTCAGCTTGCCGAGCACGGCCGGACCGGACAGCCGGCGGTCGAGCTCCTTGTTCTCCTCGTCGGTCAACAACACCGGTTGGTCGTCGTCACGGTCGCTTCGAGGCCGCAACGGGATGACCTCACCGACAACACCGGGAATGTTCACGGGAGTGGGTTCATGAACGTCGTCGTGATGGCTGCTCATCAGGCCGCCTCCCGTTCGTTCGTGAGCGTGGCCGAGGACTGGTTGGCGAGGTCCTCCCGCAGTGCGCGGGCGACCTTGACCGACAGGCCGGCCGAGCAACCGGTGGCACGACGCGCCCACGCCGGAGTGATCTCGACCCCGGGGGACCAGGACGCGCGAGCGTCGCGCACATAGTCGGCGAGCAGCTTGCGCCCCTGCCGCCGCCGCTTCTTCGCGGGCGGATCGCTGGGCCGCGGGGACTCGCCCGCCGAGGGCTTGAGGCCACGGCCGGTCAAGGCGTAGCGGCCGGGAGCGAACACCAGGCGAGCGTTTCCGTCCCGGTCGATCTCGGCGACCGCCGATCGCACCGCCGACCGCCGAACCCGCGCGATCTTGCGCGCCATGCGGCGGGCGAGCCGCGCCTCATCCCGCTCGGCACGTCCCCGCCGAGGCGCCGCCGTCACCAGCTGGTGAGCGATCACCCCGGCGATGCTGCCGACACCCATCACCACGCCGGCCACCCAGCTCTGCCGTAGGCCGTGCAAGGCGTTCAGACCGAAGGCGACCCCGGCGAACGCCCACACCCCCACCTGCAACGCCCACACCGGGCGATCGGGAAACCGGCGCTGGGTGACCTGGACCGCGAGCGCGAACGCCCACATGCCCAGCTCGGTGATGCAGAACAGCGCGTACCCGGTGATGCCGCCGTAGATCTCCCGACCGAACTCGGCCATGGCGGGCACCGCCATCACGGCCGACACCAGCGCCAGGGGGTAGATGAGCAGATCAACCAGGTGGGCCGACGCCCAAGAGCGCAAGGCGAGCACTCGCACCGCTCGGCGCTGTCGTGCGGCCGCTCGGGCCTCCTGCCGATCCATGGCCGCACGGCGCCGGATCTGGTCCTGCTGAGCAGCAACGGTCTGGTGGGCCTCCACCCGAATGCGTGTGCGGAGCGCTTCCACCTCGGCCGCGGCCACCGCATCACGGCGGGCCTGCTCGGCCCGGGCGGCTTCGTCGAGCCGCCTCTCTTCGCGCCAGCTCACAGGCCCACCGCCTTGCCGAGGCCGTGCAGTCGGGAGATCGCTCCGCTGGCCACAAGGCGGCGAGAGCTGTCTGGCGTGGATTCGTTGCCTACCATGGGTTCCTCTCCACTTCCTTGCAGGTGGTTGAGAGCCCCGGCCCGGCGTGCAGACTTGCCGGAATGAGCGTCGGGCCGGGTGGATAGCTGTGCGTTCATGCGGCCTCATCGCGTGGCCGGGGCGACGACGGCAACGGGACCTCCGTGACCGGAGCGGCCAGAGCGGCGGCCAACTCGATGTCGTCGACCGGAGGCAGTTCCACGCCGGTCTCGGTGATCATTCGGTCTATGGCGCGCTCGCTGAGCCCGTCCGGCGAGTACGTGACGTCGGTCGGCTCGGTGGGCAGGGCGATCGAGCGCGGGAGCGATCCGTGTTTCATCGTGATCCCTTGTCTTAAGACATTTGGTCTGTCGCAGACGATAGGCAGTAGATGTCGCAGTAGTCAAGGCATGTCGCAAGACATGGAGTAGGGTGGGAACGTGGCGGGCCAAGCCGATGAGGACGACAGCAAGCGCTTCGCTAGTCGTCGCGTGGCGAATGAACTCAGGGCAGCGATCGAGGCCGGCTCGTATCCGGTGGGCGCCGCGCTGCCGCCGTACCGCCAACTCGCGGCAGAGCACGGGGTGGCGGTGAACACGGCCATGGCCGCGGTTCGACTGCTCGCCGACGAGGGCCTCGTGACCAGCAGGCCGAACGCCGGTAACTACGTGCGCGACCGGACGAACCAGGCCGATCCGGAACTGGAGCTGCGAGCGCTGCGGACCGAACTCGGCGAGCTGCGAGGCCAGGTGCGGCAAGCCGGCGGACAGCTCGACGCGATCGATGCCCGCCTGTCAGAGCTGGCCGAGACGGTCGCTCGGTTGGAAGACCAGGCCAGAAGGAACGGACGGTAGCCGAGCCGGCTACCCCAGCACCTCCCGCAGGAACTCGCTGATCCCGTCGACCATCCCGCCGAGCATCCGAAAGACGCTGCTCACCCAGGTCGCCGCGTCGTTCGGATGCTTCACCACCAGCGCCAGGACGGCGAGCGCCACCAGCACGCCGACCACCTTGCGAAGCACGCCGCCGCCGGTATCCGGCGGGAACACGTTCTTCGGCATTGCCATCTCCTTCACCTCGAAGCGGGAGCGACTCCGTTCGGCTCCTGGATCCGCTCATCTCGTTCATGGCTGCAAGGAAACCGGCGAAGGGCGGGGGTGCGGCAGCGAGCACGAGGGGGTGCATTAGTGCATCGAGGGGGTGCACGGGGTGCTTTACTAGCAACGGAGGGTGATGTCTGTTGACCACAGCGCGAGAGCCGAACCGCCTGCTAGCTGCGGTAATGGAAGAGGCCAGCATCAGCAACAAGGGCCTCGCCGCACGGGTGCGTGCCGAGGCCGAGAAGTCCGGTCTCGTGCTCTCGACCGATCACGTCGCGGTGCGCCGCTGGCTCAACGGCGTTCAACCGCACGCGGACACGATCCCCTGCATAGCCGCAGCGCTCAGCGCGAAACTCGGGCGGGCTGTCACCCCGGCTGACATCGGCTTCGAGTCCAGGGGGCCGGTCGCCGAGGGTGTCGGCGATGTCGACGACAGCACGGAGTACCCGGCTGAACCCGAGCAGGCCGTGGACACGCTGGACAGCCTCACGACTGCCGACCTTGCCGACAGCTCCGCGCTCGCATCTGCCGACTGGGTTTCCGAAGCGGCTCCGCGCGTGATCACCGGCTACTTGTTCGGCGAGCCTCACCGGATCGAGTACGCCGCGACCCTGGACGAGGCCGGCCGGGACATCGCAGCCCGCATCCGAGCCACCGTCCGGTACTTCATGGATCTGGACTTCAAGTTCGGAGGCGGGCACACGCGCCGCATGCTGCTGTTCTACTGGCAAACCGAGATCGTCCCAGCCCTACGGCAGCACCACCCCGAGGCTGTGCGGAGAGAGGTGTTCAGCGCCGCTGCCGATGCCGCCGAGGTGCTCGGCTGGAGCGCCTACGACGACGGCCGGCACGGTGCCGCTCAGCGCTACTTCATCCAGGGATTGCGCCTCGCCCGCGAGGCCGACGACCACCTCATGGGCGGCCAGATCCTCTCCAACCTCAGCCACCAGGCGAACTACCTCGGCAACTTCAGCGACGCGATCCAGTTCGCCCGGGCAGCGCAGGCCGCGACGAACGGCAATGCCTCGGCGACCGTCTCCGCGATGTTCCTCGCCATGGAGGCACGCGCCCTGGCCAGCATCGGCGACGCACGTCGCTGCGCGGAGATCCTCCACCGTGCCGAGCAGATGTTCGAGCGGAGCGACCCCGACAAGGATCCGGACTGGATCAGCTACTTCGACGCCCTGGAGCTGGCCGGCGAGGCCGCGCACTGCTTCCGGGACCTCGGCCAGTCGGCGCAGACACAGCAGTTCACGGTGCAGGCCGTCGATCCCGTCCTCACGCCGCCACGGACACGAGCGTTCATCGACATGGTGAGCGCGGCGGCGACGTTGACGGACGGCCACCTGGAGGAGGCAGTCTCCATCGCGACGAACGCAGTTGGCCTGGCGAGCGGGTTGCAGTCCCGCAGGTACATCCGGTACCTGACCGACTTCCACCGGAGCCTCGTTGAGAAGGCACCCGGACACAGCTCCGTGCGTGAGTTCGCTGCGCTGCTCGAACAGGCTCACCCACTGGCGATCACACCGGGTGGAGCTAGAACGGCCGCCAACCGGGCGACGGCTCGCCTCGAAGCGTCCGCATCCGGACCCCGTACTCCTCGGCAATCTCCTCAGACTCGGACACGTTCTGCATGAGCCAGGTCGTCATCTTGAGTTCGTGTACGGCCCGGAGCGTGGCGAAGCCGTCCGTCCACGTGGTGATGTCGTAGCCGTAGGACTCGCAGAACTGGTCGTACTCGTCCCGGCTCCACCACTTGGCCGTCAGGTACTCCGTAGCCGTCATGGCCAAGTCCCATTCCGGTTGCCCCCAGGAGAACCGCTCGAAGTCGATGAGGATGGGCTGCCCGTCACGGAACATCAAGTTCTCGTTGTGCGCGTCACCGTGTGTCGGAGCCGGCGCCAGCGGGAACCGCAGCGCGGCAACGTCCTCGTCGAGCTCGTGGAACCGTCGCAACAGGAACGACCGATCCGAGTCCGGTACAGCCGCGGACTCAATCCGCGGCTGTACCCGGCTCAGGATGTCCTCAACGGGGAGAGCGAACTCGTCGGGTCGCGGTAACTCGTGAAGCCGGCGGAGAACCGAGCCCAACGTCCCGATGTCCCGCCTGTCGCCTGTCCGCCCTTCGATGAACCGCCAGAAGGTGACCGGGTGGTTGTCGACCCGAATCGGCTGAGGGACGTCGTGCGTCTCGGCGGCAAGGAACCCGAGGCCGTTGAGCCACCGCGAGACGCTGACCTCCTTCTCGGCATCGGCCCAGAAGTCCATGTTGCGCGCGATCCTCACCACCAGCTGCTCGGCCGGCAGGTGGAACAGCGCGTTCTCGCCGAGCCGCATCAGGCGCGCATCCGCCTCGCTCAGTCCGCCCATGGTGGCCGCGGCGCGCAGGACCGACCAGGCCGAAGACTGGCTGAACGGCGCTAGGTTGACGCGCTCGGACTCGCTCACGGGTTCAGCCTATGAGCAGCGCCGTTCGAGAGGTGGATCAGCTGTCGACGCCCCGGAGCCGGTCTGCCTTGACCGCCTCGACCAGCGCGCGAACATCGGCGGCCAGCCTCGGGCCGGCGGCGTTCTTGCTGTCCCGGACCGCGCCGAAGCTGGCCAGCTCGACGCAGGTGTCCTGACCAGACGAACGGCTCGACTTCCGCCACCTGCCGTCGCCGCTCGCTACTCCCGTCACTTCTGCTCCATTCCGTCGACAAGTTCCCTGATGAAGTCGATCGAGTCGTCCGGCGAGATCGCCGCGTCGGTGATCTGCTCGACCGCGTCCCTGAACCCCGCGATGTCGGCCTCTTCCCACAGCGAGACGCTCGCGCGGTGGTGCTCCAGGTGCACGATCGACGGCGCGGTGTCGAAGTCCAGAAGGATGAACGGACCGGCGAGCATCGGCGTGTAGCCACCGTTCGTGCTGGGCACGAGCTGAATGGTCACGTTGGGCAACTCAGCCATCCGCAGCAGGTGTCTCAGCTGGTCGGCCATCACCTCAGGCGACGCGAACCCGCGCACGAGCACCTCATCGTCGATCAACGCGTGGAACTCGACGGGGGCCCGGGACCGCCGCAGTACCTCGCCGCGGCCCATACGAAGGGCGATCCGGGTCTCGGCGTCGGGCAGGTCGCCGAGGATCGCGCGCGCGTAGTCGGCCGTCTGGAGCAGTCCGGGGACCAGGAGCGGCGAGACATCGGTGATCCGACGCGCGCCCTGCTCCCACTCGATGAGCTTCGACAGCTGGGCGCCGATGGTCGTCGTGCCCGCGACCAGCATGCCCGGTCCCTCGGCCTCCCGACGCATGGCAAGCACGCGTTCACGCTGATCGCCCGCGACGTTCAACGCGTCCAGCACCTTCGTCAGGTCGTCCAGCGACGGAAGCCGATGGCCGTTCTCCCACAGGCTGATCTTCGCGTTCGACATACGGACCTGGTCACCCAGCGCGCGCAGAGTCAGGCCAGCGGACGTGCGAAGCGCCTGGATCTCAGCGCCCAGCTCGTGCGCACTGGCAGGTCTGCTTACAGACATGTAGCGAGCCTACGACGAGAACCAAGGGCTACCGCCATCCCCCAAAAGGAGGGGTTGCTTACCTTGCTTACGTCGTCCATCCTCAAGCGTAAGCAACGTAAGCAAGGAGGCGTTCGTGTCGCAGTGGACAGTAGCTAGTCACGACCACGTGATGGTCATTGAGTCCTCACCCGGGCAGGTGTCCGTGGACATCCCCACAGGCCCCCCGTTCGTCGCCGAGGCTGAAGTCATTCGAGACATGCGCACCAAGCTCGGACTCGCCATCGGCGACGCACAGGCCGGCTGGGGGGCAGTCCAGTGACCGTCCAAAGCGCGGGCGCAGTACCACCACTGCGGTACTCGTGGATCACGGCCCAGGAGGGTGGAACCGAACACGCCGTGACGGACGACGCCCAGGTGGCCGGCATGGCGGCAGGCGATGGAATTTTTGCCACGCTATGCGGAATCGAATTCCTAGCCGCCGCAATGAACGCCGCGCCGCGTGGTAGGTGCTCCCAGTGCCAGGCCTTCTTGCGTGCCCGCGTCGAGCTACGCGGCTGCGAGAAACGAATCACGCGGCGCCAGTCGACTTGGTTCTCCCGTCGCCGTCGACACAACCCGCCGCCTGCGGATGGAGCCAGCTCGTGAGCACCAATCATGACCAGGAGCAACTCGTCAACGCACTCGAGACTCTCCAAGCGCTTGACCACCACTGGTGTGTAGTAGCCGCCTCAGCATGCCTGATCGTCACGCGCTGCTTGCAGGACGGCTCAATCGACACGCTAATCGTTCTGAGTCCGAAAGAAGCCTGTTTCATTCGGGAGAACTGGAACGCGGGCCACGTGTGGTCAACTACCGGATCTCTACCTAAAGTCATCGCCGCTGTACGAGAACTGCCGGCGCTTTCTTGAAGTGATCCGACCTCGTCGTGTCAGCAAAAGGAAAAAATGTCAAACACCGAACGGACAACGTCCCATATGATCGTTCCGTACGTCACTCAGTGGACTGCTGAGCAGGACGGGGGATACGAATTGGTGGAACGCGAAAGCATTGGTCTCGCCTACGCCGATGAAAACATCATGGATCGAGACGAGCATGGCGTCCTTTGGCGCCGCACGCCCTCCCGGCCCGGTCATGGCCGGCCCATCTTCGGCATGGTCCACTCGCTCCGACAGCGCCGTGCCATGCGACGACTGCTGTGCCAGGTCTGCGGGGAACCTGCGAGCTGGACAGAGGATGGCGTCTTGTGGCTACTCCGCGACTTCCGCGACGACTGGCCGAACTGGCCGGAAAATTTGGCGGCCACAGAGCCGCCGGTCTGTACGCCGTGCGCTCACAAAGCTGTCCGATTGTGTCCGGCTCTCCGCAAGGGGGCTGCTGTAATTCGAGTAGGTCGATGCCCCATTGTGGGCGTCTATGGCGCGCTTTACCGTGTTGAAGGACGCCGCATAATCACTCACGGCGATGAGTCGATAGCTTACGATGACCCCTCTATCCGTTGGATGCGCGCCACCAAGCTGGTCCGCGAACTGCATGACTGCACCCTGGTTACCCTTGACGGCCTGCCTCAGACCTGACCGATGTGATCGCGCGTGGATCACGGCAGATTGGTTGATCCAGAGCACTTTCTGCTCATTGCAGATTGTCGGTGCAACTACGGCATTGGCCTCAGAAGAGGGTAACGTTCTGCAATGGATTGGGGTCCGATGAACAAGCGAGAGATATTCGAGCAACTCTCTCCCATAATCCACCGTTTGGATGCTATCAGTCTTCTTTTCGATGAGACTGCACAAAGCAAACACCGGCTTGCGTCCGGCGTTGACCTATCTCCTCATCAGCTAGGCAGAATAGGACACGAACTGGTATTCTTGGCAGGCCAACTCACAACACTCGGCGTTGAAATGACGCGGGGTTAATGACGGCCGAGTAGGTATCATTCACCACGAGCATAATCCGGCAACTATCCCAGTGGGTTCTTCCACGCAAGCCTCATGTGATCACGACGTGAGGCTGGCGCCTCCAATCTTGTGAAGGTTGTAGATGATGTACGATAGAGGCAGTCGATGCCATACCGATTCAAAAGGGCTACGTCAGCGTCGGCCGGGCGCAGCGGAAATAGGGCAGAGAGGCGAGTGACAGGTTCAGATATGTGAACCACGTAATCGAGTAGCTGCCCAAGGGCTTGGCGAACAAGGAAGTGTGTTGATCCGCTCTTTGCCTCGATTACCTCGACTCCCTCCGTGGAGGTCACGTGCAGGTCAGTGACTCCAGCAGGCGACCGGATGCGATGGACCTCCAATCCATCCAGTGACGCGCGGTACTCTCTAACAAGCAACGCCTCTGCCCGTCGAACGGTTAGTGTCGCCGCTGGTCGGCTATACGCGGTCCTCTCAGTATTAACAGCTTCGGGAGCAATTCGTTGCGTTCCGGAGCGGAGTGCAACTTCAAGTCGCCGCTGCTGCTGAGAGATCGCGTACCGAGACGTCCCAGTTTCAATGCCCAACCCATCAATGATTACTGCAGACTTCTCCGGATTCAAGAAGCGTAAGCCCATGAAATTGTCGCCGGAGTTGAATCCTGGCAGGTCCCATATTTCTTCGTAACCGATATCGGTCGGCTCAAAGTTCAGAAGACTGTAGACGTTCTGATAGCTCCCTCGGTCCGCGTGAGGTTTCCAGAGCGAGTCAGCAAACAGAGCGTTGCGGAAGCTGTGTCCTACTTCGCCTATGGCGCGAACCTGCTTTTTTCCCGTGAAGAGCACGACGTCGCCTATCCGCAGGGTCTTCATGCGGCGATCGTGGTTAGACGTGGCTCCCCAGAATCGTGCAGCTCGGGTCGGATGCAGCGCGTCCAATGCGGATAGCTGGTCCATCGTCAACGTCTCGAGTCGTCGTGGAATAGCGTAGGGTACCTCTTGGTTGAGTGTATCTTCCCAGTGTCGCCATGCTTCTCTATTTCCATACGACGGCTGGATGACCACCTGTGTCACGTGAGACCCCTACTCGTGATGTTCTGTTCCGATAGATTTACCCAGTTGTGTGTGCTTGGTGCTTTGTCCGCGAGCGAGGTCAACCGGGTAGCGACTTTCGTTTCGCTCAATTTTGCTGTATGCCGTCGACAGCAGATCGATCCCTGTAATGTCTGCGAACCGTACAAGATAGATGAAGACGCCGGCTATCTCGTCAGCGACACGCTCCCGCAGCGCCGGGGCAGCCAGCCTCCGTTGGACCTCGCCGTCGGTGAGCCACTGCACCTCCGCTGCGAGTTCGCCAACCTCACCTATCAGGGCAAGGACGAGGTTCTTAGGCGTGTGAAATTGTCCCCAGTCACGTTCGTCGGCGAAACGGCGCAGCCGCGCCTGTAGCTGTTGAATGTCGCTCATCACGTAGAGCACGTTACTGAGATACGTTCTAGCTTTCGAGTGTGGGTCGATGTAAGTAGGGGCACTGGTGGGACGACCGCGCTGCAGCCACGCCGCACGTGAGTCGTGCTTGTCGTGACTGGGCGCACCCGCGCATGCCGCACCATGATGCAGGGGTGCGGCCCAGCAGTTGCCAGGCCGGCGGGCCCGCAGTTACCGATAGGCGCCGACGGTATCCACCTTGAGCCAGTTCTGGGCGCGCGCAACGGAAAGGAGCGGCGGCGACGCGGGGTGTTGCGGCTTCCGAGTGTACGTGCTTGGAGACGTTGAAGGGGTTTGAGGTTCGCGCGCTTTGGTGAGTATACGGATGACGTCGGTAGCCGGATCCGTTGCGCCGGTTAGCGGCTTGAGCCAGCCATGGCCGCTCATACGCAGCGCAACATCGGTAACTCCAAGGCGTCGGACCTCAGGTAGCTGGGTATACACGGACTGCCATTCTGTAAACAGCGCAGTGGTCACAGCCGCTGACGCGACGCACCACAGCGCGAGCGCCCATTCGGCATGAGCGAGATTGCCGTTCACGGTTGTTTCGGTGGCCACATCGCCCTCGTTGTTCAGGCGTTGGAGCTGGTCAAGCCACCACTGCTGGTCAGAGGCGTGAGCGCGGGTCTCAGCAAGGAGTACCGACGGGTGACTGTCGCGCCCGAACGGTGTCATCGTTGGCCCTCGGGTGACACCAAGTTTATGGGGTGATGCAGCGCCGATGATTGCGATATGGGAGGCCAGCCAGCAAGGGCCGGCCTGCTCAAACAGCGCCGCTGCTGTGTTCGACCAGGGGAACGTGCTGCCCTTCTCGCCAGCCTTGAACCGGCGCAGCGCGGCGGCAGCAGCGAATGGTGAGCCTGCCTTACGCAGAGAGGTGATGGCTTCTTGTCGCCGACGTCGAGCACCGGCGCTGCTTTCAGCGAACCCGGTTGACGAGGCGGTGAAGAACCCTTCTGTTCCGAAAGCGACCGCAATCTGCGCTGGTAGCGATCGCACTGAACTGACGTTCGGACAAAGACCATCAAGCACTGCTTGGACAAGGTCAGCTTCGAACTTGCTACCCGGGGGTGGTACGAGGCCGGTGTCGAGAACGAACTGGGCGGTGAGCGGGCGGGATAGGTCAATGTCGCGGAGGTCTATTGCGGCGCCAGCGGCGCCCTCGCATCGGGCCGCCATCTCCAACCACGCATCTTCGTGAGGGGTGTTGATGGCGGCTCGCATGTGTTTAGCCCACCACCTGGTGAACTCGGCTCGCTGATCGAGTAGTTCGCGGAGAGTCTGCACACGACATGGAGTTTCAGGAGCACTGGGATCAGTGGCGAGTTGTTCTGTCAGTCGCGTCCACGTGGGGTCTCCGCCGTCGGTGGGCGGGAGCTGCGGAATCTCGGGGAGGGAGATAATCTCTTTCTTTCGTAGAGCTTCGAGAAGCACTTCGATGTTGCGGTCGGTGCACAGAGTGTTCAGCACATCTCGAGCCTGTCGGGGCCTGCTTGCGAACACACCGTCGGTCAGCAACGTCCATGCCGCCACCACCGACGGCGGGTTGTTGTTCTCGCTGATCTCGTCTCGGATGCCGTCGGCGAGGACGTAGACGTCTCCGCCCTCCGCGTTGCCGCCGTAGAACCGCGCGGTGTTGAGCCAGTATGGCCGCCGCAACAGCTCCCGGAAGACCGTGTTCCGGTCAAATCTCCTGATGTCCTCTCCCGCGTACCGGTAAAGGAAGCGGGCTGCAAAGTACTCTCGCAAGGACAGCACCTCGAACTCAAAGGTTCCCTGCTGCTTGCTTGTCAGGGCCCACAGCCGATCACTCGTCGCTTCAAACAGTTCGTCCACGACCGATTGAGGCTTGCCGTAGGTGTACAGGAAGTGGCGGATCGCAGCCTTGAGGTCCGCGATGGACATGCGCGCGCTCAGACTGTCCGCTTCGCTTTGAGACTGCAGATACCAGCCGAGAAATGGGATGATCTCGCGTAGCTGCTTCTGATGCTTGCTGACGGACTCGGGATGTTTGTTGGCCTCGCGAGCTAGGAGCAGGTCGACGTACGAGTCGTACAGTTCAGTTCGCTGCGTCGGGGTCGCTTCCCCGTGTTTGTGGAGAAGGTCGAGTAGGATCGTCAGCTGCATCGGATTCCCTGCTAGGTCCCCGATGTAAGGCTCAGCGCTCTTGACTTTGAAGTTCTTCCGTAGTGCCCGACCCTCACTTCCACGGATTCCGCGCACTCCGCACCACTTCCGCAGGTACTCGTCGCGCTGCTTGACGTCAAGCGGATTCAGAATAAGCAGATCGAATTGGTCGATTGATGGTTCCGGAAGCGCGTTAGTACTGGGGCGCGTCGTGACTATGATCTTCGGCGCGGTCGAATAAGCCTTGCCGCGACGGCAGAACTGCTCGATGGCGTCCACGATCTTCTCGCGGGTTCTCGGGCGCCCAACCTCGTCAAGGCCGTCGAGAACAACGATACTCGGGACTCGCTCGAAGATGTCTTGAACGTCCTTGGCCGTCACTGGGCTGCCACCGCTGGCATGTGTCATCAACTCAGCGAGGAAGCACTCGATTGTTGACTGATTCGCTGATCGCTTGCGTGCCCTCCTCGAGGTCTCTGCGTCTTTATCCCACACATCGACGCCCGAAAGCCATCGTGCGTAGTCGCTGAGGTCGAATCGCAACGGGAACAAAGGAAGATCAACGACGGGCAACTCCGGTGGCCGCTGTCTTGACGGGATGAAGGCAGAACGGTGCACCTGCGAGACGTACTGGGACAGTGTCGACTTGCCCTGCCCCGGAGTGCCCCGCACTAACGTGCAGGTGCCGGCGTTATGCAGCAAGTGCGCGGCAGCACCGCCCGCGGGCACTGGTGGCGATATCGGCAGCGTGCTGTCGCCACGCATAGAACTTGTAGTGGGGAACCGATCTGCGCTTACGTCGATGAACAGATCCACGACCTTCTCGCGGTCGATGTCCACCTGACTGAACTTGACGCGCTCGTCATCGTCCCATTGCGTCGCCGCGACTTTCCGCACCAGAGCCCGCAATCCGCGGTCCCTACGGCCTGCAGCCTCTTCGCTGATGAGGTAACGGACAAGATCCCAGCCAGCGAGCATGTCAGCGTACTGCCACTTGATCTCGACGCCAGCACCGTCGACCATTCCATCGACCGCTTCACGCCACAAGCACGTCATCTCGTCGAACCCGAAGGCCTTTGAGTGCGTGTCGAGCTTCTTGTTGAGTTGGTCGAAAGTGCCAGTTCTTGCCCTCCCCGTACTGGGCACGTTCGTTACTAATACGTACCGCTTCACCCCCTCGGTAGCCAGTCGGCGAAGATTGTCTTCTTCGCCCCGCACCGTTGCATCCAGCCAGCCAACCGGGTCCCTGTGCCTCCCGTTGGCCGACCACTTAACCTGGTAAACAAGCGTCTTCCCAGACGACCTTCGCAGACCATCTCGACCACCGTCAGCCTGCCGCAAGGGCAGCGGCACGAAGTCTGTGAAGCGAGCGGTCAACAGGGCGTTAACTAGCAATTGAAAGTCGTGATCTCCAAGACGCTCGTACAGGTACTTGTGGCGACTCTCAGGCAACCTGACTCCTTTGACGAACTCCCATTCTCATACTAGCCAGCCGGGGCGCCGATGTACGACATGCGGCCCGACGTCGACGTGCCAGACTCGCACGAGCCTCATCCAACCTCTAGCGCCATGTGATTGGGTGTGACGAGTCGTGCCCGATCGTGCGCGGACGATCGCAGATGGAGTGAGGCGCGCGACTCCTGTTTCACGCGTCGTCATCGAGTCGGGCCTCCCTGCTTGGTGGGGGTTGATCGCCGGTTGTCCGGCGACTATGTGGTGCGGGCTTCCGCCGGCCCAGGTCCCCTGACCGTGCGCCCGCGCTGCATCGGAGAGACTGTGACAGACAGCCCGTGACGCGGTGGCCCGCCGACAGTTGCTTGGGGCAGGTGCGTCGCGGCCGTCGCATGCTCCGCCATACACGAGGCACAGGTCACCGGCCAGCACGGCGGTCGACTCGCGGAACTGCTCCGCCGAGCCGGACAGCGCGCATCGGCGACCAAGGCGGGCGACCTGCTGAACCGCTGGTCCCAGGAATGTACGGTGGGTGATACCCACCGCCCACCACCCTGCCGATGGTTGTCAAGGATTCACGTCTCTTTATCGGAGCTCAGCTGGTACATGCCGTCACTCCGGAAGAATCTCGAGCCCCTTTGCGTCCACCGCTGCTACGCCGCGACCACTGCCTGCGTGCCAGCGGGCGCAGCGCTTCGTGGGTGGGTCTCATTCGTTCGGAGGCGTTCGTGGAGCTAGCCGTAAACCGCCGACCTGCGGAACACCTCCATGCGAGAGTGCCGAAGAGTGTTTCGCAGATCTTGATAACTGGAGACCTTGACGGGTCCGGAGTCAATCCCTCCGCCTCCATATATCTTGACCAGCGGAAACGGCGGCCAGACCGCGAGGAGCGATCCGGCCGCCGTCCGTCTGGGTCTCATTCAATCACCTGGCCCTGACCACGAGCAGCGGTGGCGAGCGTGCTCGCCACCGCTGCTTCGTGTCAGTTCTGCGGGCTGGCTTCGGAGCCGTTCCACGGGCCGTACCCAGCCTTGGCCTTGGAGGCCGGGAAGACCGAGGTCTGGCCCGGCTCAGCGAAGTGCTTGACGTGCACATCGGTGATGCTGCGGCCGTCACCGACACCCCGCATCTGGTAATACGTCTCGTCGCTGTAGTTCTTGGCTGCCGTGATGGTCCGGTCGGCACCGACCCAGCGCCCGTCACTTCGCTTGGTGCTGATCCGGAGGTGGATGTCTGTTCCGAGGTCGAGCCACCTGCCGTCGAGGTGGACGATGTGCTTGGCCGCGACCCAGCCACCACACCGGTGGAGTATGGACTCCACCGTGATGTAGTAGGGCTTAATCCCGACTACGTTATGGTCCGGCTGGGACAGGGCGTAGCCGATCGGCTGGCTCCTCGTCATGCAGTTGTCGATCGACGGCCTCGCACTGGCCGGGGTTGCGTCCAGGACAGAGACGCCGACAACGGACGCGCCTACCACGACGACACCTGCGACGCGGCGGCCCCAACGGGGACGGTTCATCCTAGTTCCTTCCGGTTCGTCTAGTCATTCCTCGAGACGAGCGGCGCGAGGGCGCTTCATCCGGAACCCCAGCATGTGCCTCCTGGCCAGCAATAACCGAGCGAGTCGCGACGAGTCGCCATGCTCGCCTCGCCGACCAGGGCGGTAGTACAACGGCTCGTGCACACCGTGAGTCAAGATGGTCGCCGTGCCATCTGCGATCAGAGAACTGTGGCGAGTTGTTGACACGTTGCGTGGCCAGGCGGACAACCCCAAGGCGCCGACGATTCACAAAGCAGGGTTAACGCATCTCAGGGTGGAAGTCCCGGCATCCACGATCCGCGGGTGGATCGGGGAGAAAGACCGGCGGACAGGAGAACTCCGACGACGGGTACCCCGCGACGAAGAGCAGTTTATTGCCGTGATCACAGTGCTTCGACTGCTGGCGCTGAAGCGGGCCGGGAATCCCCTCGGCGACCGGGCGCCGATCACCCTGTCTACCACGGAGAAGAACGATTGGCTGTCACGGCTGCGCGCCGCCAAAGCAGAGGAAGACGCGACGACCCAGGACGACGTGGCCAGTCATGGCAGGACAGCGGACCCCGCGCAAGAGCAGGAGTCACCGTTGTACGAAGAGCAGGACGTGCCTCAATCTCCCTACCCAGAGCGCAGGCCACCTCGACGAACACACGTCCCCGCCGCGGCATGGGTCACTGCGGACCTGGCCGTCGCGGTGGTCGCGGTCATGGTGCTGACGTTGCTGCTGAGCATCGACGATCCACCCGTTTACTACACTCAAGGCAAGGTTCCGACCAGTTCAGGGCAGCTGTCGGACGGTGGCCCCGTGGTCGCGTGCCCGACAGTGACTACCAACGAGCCGGATCTGGTCATCGAGGCCGAGGGCGACGTCGCGTTCGCGGAGTACTACCGGAAGAACAACCTGTTCCTCGTCTACGACAACGCGCCGGACGGCAACTCCGCGATCTTGCAGCTGACCGCACCGAGTGGTTCACGCACCGACTGGTACAACACCAAGGGTCACACCTGCAACGGCCGCAAACGCCCCAAAGCCATGGTCGTCGGCAAGGTGGAGCACCAGGACCTGGCAGCAGCCCGCGTCTGCGTGGGTGAATGGGGCGACCGCGGCCGAGTTCCCCCGGAACACTGCGGAAAGATGGTCCACCTCCCGTCCGCCGACCAGAACGCGGGCGAGGCGGGAAGCTGACCGTCGTTCCCCGAGATCACGCAGTTGGTACTGGAGGAGCACTCACCGGAGTAGAACCGACCGACGGTGGAGAGTCGGAACCTGGTCTCGGACATATGTGGTTGAGGTAGTGGGCCACGTGCTCAGCGACCGGCCGGAACCACCAGCCTCCTGGCGCTAGCTCTCGGAACCAGACCAAGTGTCCTATCCGGTGCAGCAAGGCCCGACTCATCCGCACAGCAGTCTGGTCCTGGGGTGCGCATCCTGGCGCTCTTCACTCGCCCTGACGGTGCGTTTGAAGGTCCCGACACGCCGTAAGGGTTGAGTCTGGCACGTCAAATACTGGTAGTGGTGTACCTTCAGCGCCGTGAGCGAACAGCAAGATGTTATCGGGGAGCTCGGCGATGCTGAGGTCTTGGCTGGCGTGCGCTGGGCATACCTGTCAGCCACCACCCGGTCGCTGGAGACCTACTCGGAGGCCGACGGCCACGACGCCGCCTGGCTAGGAAACACGCGATACACGCTGTTCCGCGACCGTCTTGACCGCGTCTTCGCGTGCGAGCGCTACGCGGTGCGCTCTGGCAATGACGATGCCGATCTTGATCTGCTGTACGACCAGCTGTCCAAGCGGGACATCGATACCATGCCGCGGCTGGATGCAGGACTTGTACGGCGAGTCAACCTCAACGGCAGTCCTGGCTGGGCGCACAGCGAACGTCGGTTCCTGCTCGCGTCGAGTGCCTTCGGCCAGGTGGACCAGATGCCCTGGCCACAGAAGAGCCCGACGAAGCAGCGCGTCGCCCGCCAGCGCAACCCGGAACCGTCGCAGCCCTCGCTCTTTGAAGACCTCGCGTTCGAAGAGATCGGCGGATTGGAGGCCATGGCGACAGCTGAGCAGGACCCCGACCTCACGACCTATGTGGTCGCCCACAGCCTCGACCCGCTCAGTCAGCAGATCGAGCTGATCTTCGGTCGTCCCCGGCTGAACACCGGCGGCGGCCAGGCGTGGCATTGGAGGCAGAACCTCCTGGGCACTCCGCCGGCTGGCGGTGGACGCCGTAGGGACAGCACTCCGCTGCCGACCGGACCCAATACGGTGCTGGACGCACCTGTTCGCCTGCGTCGACCCGCAGAAGAGCGGCGCGATGATCACGCCCGTGGTGAACAGTGAGCTCTCGCAGGCCCAGTGCAGATCGGGCGATGGAAGTCGTCCCCTTCTTCGACGGAGCCCGCCTGACACTAGCCAGACATCTGGCGGGTCTCCGCAAGAGCGATCTCGCCGCGCTGGTGGACAAGAGTGCGACAGCCGTCGCGGCGTGGGAGTCCGGTGCAAAGCGACCTACAGCCGTCACAGTGGCGCAGCTGGCGTTGGCCTTGTCGGTCGATCCAGGGTTCTTCGCTGTACGCCCGGAGGATGTGGCTGCCCTGAGCACCACCCCGCACTTTCGCTCTTTGCGTTCCACCAGCCAGCTGGCCCGCGACCAGGCGTACGCCTATGGGCAACTCGCCGTGGACATCGCCACTAGCCTGGAGCGACACGTCGAATTTCCAGATCCGGGCATACCTAGTCTGTCGGTATTTGCGGATGATCAGAACGGGGATGGCCCCGAGCGCGCCGCGCGGCTCGTCCGCAGGGAGTGGGGCATGGAAGCCGGCCCCGCCGGGCATCTTGTCCGACTGCTGGAGAACCACGGCACGCTCGTGGTGTTCAGCCCACCTCAGACAGCCTCGGTCGACGCCTACTCATTCGACAGCAAACTGCGGCCCGTCGTGATTCTCAATCCGATCAAGCGGGACTACTACCGTCAGCGGTTCGATGTGGCGCATGAGCTGGGACATCTGGTAATGCATGCCGACGCCGAGCCGGGGGGACGCATCGTGGAGGACCAGGCGCATCGCTTTGCTGCTGAGCTGTTGATGCCCGCCGACCAGGTCCGTGACCTCTTGCCGGTCACCATGGGCGGCAACGTGTGGCGAACGCTAGCCCGGCTCAAAGAGCAATGGGGCGTCAGCATCCAGGCTCTGCTGTACCGCGCCCGGTGGCTAGGGCGACTAAGTGACGTGTCGTACCGCAACGCCATGACGACAATTTCTGCTCGTGGTTGGCGCCGTAACGAACCAGGGCTGGTTAGCGCGATCGAACAGCCGTCCCTGCTGCCGAGGGCCGTGGAGCTGCTGTCACAAGAAGGTATTGACGAGGTGCACCTGGTCGCACAGTGCCGCGTGCCGCCGGATTTGTTCCGCGTCATTACAGCACGTGCACCCGAAACTGAACCAACTGCGCCAGTTGAAACGTCGGTAAGCCCGCATTCTGCAAGTGACCGGGTGGTTTCACTGCTGGAGCGACGCCTCCGATGAGGATGGTGGGCACAAGCTGCCCTTCGGGACGCGCTCCGCAGGCGGATTCTGATGCTGTCGACGAGCTACAGAACCGGCGGTCGCATATCCTGGAGGTAGACGAAGAGGGCGACGACGGATAACAAGGCAAGCCTGCGGTTTCGCCTTGCTGGTCAGAAAGCGAAGGCGAGGAGGAAGAGGAGCAACCACCTTCCGGTCGATCGTCCTTGGTGTGTTTAGTCTGGCCACGCGCAATGACCGTTTGATCGGTGGTCCTTGTTTGTTGTCACTCCTGACATGCGCCTATGCCGTTACGGGCAACTTCAATGGTTGACGTTGGTTCCTGGAGCTCGCAGCGCCTGCTTGTGGAGGTGAGAGTTGATTGTGTAGCCAACTTCGGGGTCGGGCGGGTTGAGTTTCTCGGCGAGGGTGTGGGTGTGGAAGTCAGCGGCTGTCTCGATGAGGAGGCAGAGAGTGTTGGTGGCAGTGCGGACTCGAACCAGACTGGTAGCCGCAGTGGCAAGGGAGATTAGGACGACGGGCCACCAGTGCAGGGCCGGCAGGAGGTAGAGGAAGGCCCAACTGGTGAGAGTACTGCTGGTGACGTAGGCCGTTTGAGTAGTAGTGATGTCGGTGCGGAGGTTGTCGGGAAGCACAGTCCAGAGTCGGGGCCAGGCGACCGTGAGATCCAGGCCGTGAGCGCGGTAGATGCGCTTGGTGGTGGACTGCCACCGATCGCCGATCCACGTGGGCCGACTGGGAGGTTCGAGACTGATGGCATCGCGAAGGGCCAACGTCTCCGCGAGAGCAGGGCTGGCGGTAACGACTGGTTGCTTGTCGGATCCAGTTGGATGGGCACCAGCGGACGTTGTGATCGCGTTGAGGACGAGTTGGTCGGCTTGCTGGTTGCGTATGTTCCAGCGGTGGCGTCGCCAGGTGATGAGCCATCGGGCAGGTCGGCGTCGGCCAGGTAGAGTCCAGACGCGGCGGATGAAGACTCCAATTCCAGCGGCGACTATGCCAGCGCCGATGCTGGATAGGAGGAACCCGACCAGCAGTGCGATGATCACGGGCGTGGTGAAGGGTGTTGAGGTCCGGGCACTGATTGCCTCGATCAGCGGCTGAACGCTGGTGGGAGCGGCGTGGTTGAGGTGGATGGCCGCCAGCAATGTGGCCGTCCACAGCAAACCGGGTAGGACGAGGAGCGCGAGCCAGCGCTCGGCGGCTTTCTTGCCGAGTTCATCCAAGAACCCGCTCATCCGCTGACCACCCGTATCTGTTCCAGCGCATCTCCGGTCAGTCCACAGGTCGGCGCCGTCGACCCGCCGACCTGACTGCGGCCGCAGGCCCGCTGGTGGGGGCATCTCCACGCTTCTACCGACCGATAGCCGGGCAGGCCGGTCGGCAGGGGTCGGTACTCCCGACTCCCACTGGTGACCGGGTCCAGGCCGAGGTGATCGGCGATCAGATCAATCCGGTCCAGCAGGCCTGTCAAGGCCTGCGGATCTGCGCCTGCCAGGACTGCCTCGTACAGAGCGTCCCACTCTTCGACGTTGACACCGCCTTGCGTTAGAACGTCCTGCAGGGTGGCATCCCGTGCCAGCCTCTCACAGAGTTGCGAGATGCGTTCCGTCCCCATGGGTGCTGCCCCTTGTCTCCAACTACGGGCGCTGCCAGCGCGTGTTCGACGGCCCGGTCTCCACGGGTATCGGTTGTCGGCGGCTCACCGTAACCGATCGAGCGGTCTGGCCGACGTGTCGTGTAAGAGTGACTCCGTTCGGGAAGGGGCAGGCGTGGCCGGGGATCGGAAGGGACACCTCGATCGTGACGCGGCGATCAACGCACTGAGGAACGAGCTCAACCGGGTCGTATCGGGAGTTGATCCCACCGCAGTGCTGACTCCGGAATTGACAACCCTAGCCGCCACAGTCGTTGATATCGCAGTATCAAGTATTCATGAGGATCTGGAAGCTCGTCATGTACTGGGGTGGTGGCACTGGCTGCGCTATCTCGCCCTTCCCGTCGGGGAGGATCAGACCGACCTTCGGCTCGCCGTCAGTCTGCTGGCACCCATCGCCGCAGTCAACCCGAAGGCTGTGCCGCCTGAGCTTCTTTCCCATTACTCCCGAAGCGCCCTCGACGAGCAGATCAGCCGCGCCGTGGAGTTGGCACGCGCCTACGAGTACACGCGTGACCTGAAAACTCTTGATCAGGCAGTGGCCTACTTCCGCCAGATTGCCGACGCCAGCTCCGTCGGCTACCCCAGCCGCAGCGGTGCCCTGTCCAACCTCGGCAATGTCCTGTTGACCAGGTTCGAGGGCACTGGAGAACTATCGGCCCTTGACGAGGCCGTCGATGTGGCCCGGCAGGCCGTAGCTGCTAGCGTCGAAAACGATCCCAACCGTAGCCTGTATCTTTCCAACCTCGGACTCATCCTGAAGAGGAAGTTCGAACACACGGGGGGCCTGGCGATTCTCGGTGAGGCCATTCACGCCCACCGGCAGGCGGTGATCGCCACCCACGACAACGACCCCAACCGTGGCGACTATCTGTCCAACCTGGGTAGTGCTCTGCACAGGTTGTATGAGCACACTGGTCAGCGGGCGGTTCTAGATGAGGTCATCCATGCCCACCGGCAGGCGGTGGCCGTCGCACCCGACAGCCACTCCAACCGCGTCGGTTACCTGTCCAACCTCGGTAATGCCCTGCGGAGCCAGTTCGAGTCCACCGTTGATTTGGCCGTTCTCTCTGAAGCCATTGACGTTGCCCGACAGGCGATGGCGGGCGCCCCGGACAATTATCCCGACCGTGCCACTCTCCTATCCAACCTCAGCGGTGCACTCCACAGGTTGTATGAGCGCAGCGGGGAGCTGGCGGTCCTTAACGAGGCGATCGATGTCGGCCGACGAGCGGTGGCGGCCGCCCCGGACAACTACCCCGACCGGTCCAGGTGGCTGTCGAATCTCGGAACCGCTCTATATAGGCGATTCGAACGAGGCGGAAACCTCTCTGGTCTCGCTGAAGCCGTCCTGTTCCTCCGGCAGGCGGTGGCCGCAGTCCCGAGAAACCACCCCAACCGCAGCGCCTACTTGTCCAATCTCAGCGGTGTTCTGAACAAGCAGTTCGAACGCACGGGGGACGTCAACGCCCTCTCCGAAGCCATTGATGTCGCCCGCGAGGCTGTGGACGCTGTCAGCGGCAACGACCCTCACCGCGGCGACTACCTGTCGAATCTCGGCGGCGTCCTGTTAACCCGATTCGAGCGTTCCGGAGACGTCACGCTCCTCCGCGAGGCCATCCGGGCCAGACATCAGGCGGTGACTACCACCCCAAACAATCACCCCAACCGCGGCAGTTATTTGTTGAGCCTCGGCGTCACGCTGTTGAGGCAGTTCGAGCGCACCGGAGAGCTGGCCGTACTCAACGAGGCTCGAGGGTGGTTCACGAATGCCGCGCAGGAGACGTCTGGAGCGGTGGACGTGCGTGTAATGGCTGCGCGGCGAGCTGTCGATGCGGACTTGCTTGCTGGCAATCTCGATCACGCGTTGGAGATGGCGGAGCTCGCGGTGCGACTGCTCGGGCTGGTGGCGCCGCGACGGCTGCGCCGGTCAGACCGTCGGCATAGGATCACCAGCCTTACGGGGTTGGCATCCACAGTGGCCACCGCCGCCCTGGCTGCTGGACGCAGCGATCGCGCTGTGGAATTGCTGGAACAAGCGCGCGGATTGCTGATCGCGGACACACTCGACACACGAGGAGACGTCAGCTCACTCCAGCGGTATGCACCCGACCTAGCTGCGGAATTTGCGGTTCTCCGTGACGCCATCGACGAGCTCGACCACAGCGACACCCCGACGCTCGCCACCACCACGACGGAAGAGGACTATCAGCAGCAGGTGCAGACGCGAGAACGCATTCTCGGCGACTGGGAGCGGCTTCTCGGCCGAATTCGGAGCGTCCCCGCCCTGTCTGGATTCCTGCTACCGCCCCCCATTCAACAGCTTCAGCACGCTGCGGCCCACGGCCCGATCGTATACATCGTCATCCACGCTCACGGTAGCCACGCCATCATCCTAAGGAATGATCCCAACCAGCCCACGCACCCCATCCCGCTCCCGGGCCTCACCCAACTGTCTGCCGGCGACTGCACTCACCTGCTGCGCCACGCTCACCACACGGCCACTGATCGTGACAGCCCTGCAAGCAATCAGATCGCGGCCCAAGCACAGATTCTCAAGGTGTTCGGCTGGCTGTGGGACGTCATCACCCAGCCAGTCCTTGATCACCTTGGCTACTGCGCCACGCCGCTAGAAGGACGTCAGTGGCCCCGGATCTACTGGTGCCCCGTGGACGTGGCCACCTTTTTCCCGCTGCACGCAGCCGGATACCACCCTGGCCGAGACGACATCAACACCGGCCGCATCGTTCCCACAGCTAGCACCGTGATAGACCGAGTGATCTCCTCGTACATACCCACTACCCGCGCGCTCCTCCACACCCTCGCGCGCCGTCCACCTGCTAGTGCTAACCGCGCCTTGATCGTCGTTGTACCCGATGCTCCCGGCGTTAACCGTCTTCCCGGGGCCGCTGCCGAGGCCAGTCGTCTTTCCCAACTCATCCCCGGCGCCACCACCCTTTCTCCGCTTGGTCAGGTCGCCACTCACGAGGCAGTACTCGCTGCCCTACCTGACCACGCGATCGCACACTTTGCCTGTCACGGTCTCGCTGACTGGACCGACCCAGCCACCAGCAGGCTCATCCTTCATGACCACCACACCCGTCCCTTCACTGTCGCCGACGTAGCCAAGCTCCGTCTCACCCAGGCCAAGCTCGCCTACCTCTCTGCGTGTAGCACTACCGACACCAACCCCCAACACACTGACGAAGCCACCCACCTCACCGCCGCCTTCCAACTCGCCGGTTACCGCTCTGTCATAGGCACCATCTGGCCCATTAATGACACCGCTGCGGCCGCCATCACCAACCACGTCTACACCCACCTCACGAACACCAACGCCAGCGCGCTTGAGCCCGACCACGCCGCTGAGGCCCTGCATCAGGCCACCCGACTCCATCGCAACACTCACCCGAACCAACCGACGCAATGGGCTGCCCACATCCACACAGGCCACTAGAAGTGAAACCATGTAGAGAAGGCACGAGCCTCCTGGTCCTTGGCATCCTTGATGGTCACTTTGAGTGACAGGAGTAGTGCTGTCGACAGGTAGAGCGCGTTGCTCGGCGTCACCGCTGTGGCAGCCGTTGACGCGTTGCGGCGAGGGTCTCTTTTCGGGTCTCATTCACCTCGGCTCGCCGCGGTTCGCAGAGCCGATGAGAAGCGGTCTGACCTGGTCTATGTAGGTCGATGGATTTCTCTGAACGTGGTTGCGTAGATCTTGAAAACAGGAGACCTTCACGGGTCCGGGGGTTCAAATCCCTCCGCCTCCGCATAGCCTGACCAGCGAAGACGGCGGTTGGAGCGCGACAACCGATTCGACCGTCGTCCGCCTGGGTCTCATTTGAGTGCCCGGAGCAGCGTGTTGACCTGAGCAGAGATGCTGTCCCGGCGGCGTGCAGCCGAGCGTCCCGACCTCGGCTTCGCGGAGTAGCGCCTTGAGTGCGACACGACCCCCGAGGCGACTCGGTCATCCAGAAGCACAGCCCGCCTGATGTGCCGATCAAACCGACGTATGGAGACGGATGTCCCGCATGTGAGCTGTCCTCCCCAAGGATGAGTGATCTCCCTCTGGCAGGGGAGGATCCCGCAGCCGAGCGTGGAGATCCTTGGGCCATGAACAAGACGTGTAGAACAGTGCTCGGTACCCTGACCGCGGCGTTGGCGATGCTGACCACAACCGGCGCGGCGACCGCCGACGTCGAGGCCGCACCGAGTGTCGCGGTGCTGGGCAGCGCCGAGAAAGAGATTCACGACCCGTACTCGGTATTCGAGTTCTCGGTTCACGCGCGGGGAGATGGCCGCTCGGGTGAGGGCGTGCTATGGATGTCGCACCACAACGACGAGCTCGTCGGCTGGATGGTTGCCAGGGTCGACTGCGTTCGATCCGTAGGCTCGCGGGCTGTCGTGACGGCCGTCGTGAGCGACGCTCAGGACTTCGCACCGGCGGCCCCGGGCGATTCGATCGCCTTGACCGTGCGCGACAACGGCGGGCAGGACACCCTCAGCGTCGCTTCGCGAGAGCAGGTGACGACGTGTCACATGTCGCGAGAGCAGGAGTTCCCTGTTACCAGAGGCGACTTCCGGATATTGCGTTGAACACGCGCGGGATCATCGGCTGCCATACCTCGAGCGGTGGGAGACCAAATCGGGCTACCTCTTCTCCGAGCGGGTTAGCCATCCGCTGATCCCTATGACGGGCGAGCACGAACCTGCGGCGAGCTGGAGCTCGGTCCGCGATCGCATGGCAGGGCACGGTCCACATCCCGCGGCTCGTGCGGGTACTGGTGACGCACCACTTCACCTGGCCGCCGCAACGGATCCGTGGGTTAGGCATCGGGACCGTTGCGGCGTCGGAGCCGCGTTGGGAGGATGCACCGGTGGCCTCCTCCGGCGTCCAACACATGGGTTACGTGCGAGCGGTCGCCGCCGCCCTGAAGGCAAGCGGCATGGAGGTCGGCATGTGTCGGAACCAGTCGGCCGGTGACCCGGCGAAGCGCTCGGCGGCGATGTTCCTTTACACCCTCCAGCCCTGGGACGGCTGGAAGTACGCCGCCGAAGTCACGCTGGAATGGGACGAGGAACTCGGCTGGACGATCATGGCCGCGCACTCTCTCGGGCCCCCACATGGCTGGACGGAGGCGCGTTACGGGCTCGGTGTGGACGTCGTCGCCGCGCCGGCTGACGTGGTGGCACGGATCGACGAAGGGTTCGACAGCCGGGCGCCGGAGCCGGGCCCGCGACCCCAGCGCAGGGCCACCGACCATAACCCGCGCCTGGAGCAGGTACTGGCCACCTACCAGTCCACCTGAACCACGACAGAGAAAGCGGCGTTGCTGGCGGCCAATCCCTTCCGCGTCGAGGAGGGAGACTGTCTCGGTCAGCCGGTGTTCCGCTGGGCGCATGGCGTTATTCAGATGGGAACCGAAGTATCCATCGTCGTTGCCAGGGGGTCTCGACCGCTCGGGGATTGTGGTGCTGGCGAGACCAGGCGACGGCCTGCGGCGGGTCGACTCCGGCCAGAACCGCGAGGCAGGCGAGGACGGTGCCGGTTCGGCCGATGCCGCCTCCGCAGGCGACTTCGACGGCCTCGCCGGCGCGTGCGCGGTCGTGCAATGCTCGGATTTCCCGGACGGCGGCGTCGTGGTCGCGGGGTAGACGGAAGTCCGGCCACTCCAGCCAGGTGTGCGGCCAGCCCAGGGTGGCGTCGTGCTTGCGGCGGAGTCGATGGGAGCCCAGGTACAGGCCGAAGTCCGGGGCGGGCCCCGCCGGGAGCGGGTGGCGTAGGCCCCGCCCGCGGACCCAGGAGCCGTCCGGCAGCTGGATGCCGCCGGCCAGGGGTGCATCGCTCATCGGACTACGCTCCTCACCTGCTGGCGAGCACGGTGGTTGGCAACATTGACGCGGTTGCCACACCGTTCCGGCATGCAGTAGCGCCGACGTCCGGCCCGGCTCGTGTCCGCGAACACGCCGCGGCAGCCCGACGCCTCGCACGCCCGGAAGCGGCCGTGGCCGAGCACCCGGACCACGCCGAGCAGGCCGACGCCCACGAGCGCGGCCAGCTCGTCGGCCAGCGGCGCGCCAGGAGCGGTGGGGACGTGCCACTGCCACCGGTCCTCGACGTCGCGGCGCAGCGCCGGGGCGAGCGCGGCACGGCGGGTCAGCACGTGCGCACCCGCGATGGCCTGGTCCTCCGTCTCGGTCTCCAGGATCCCGCGCACCTCGCGGCGGAGCAGGTGGACCTGGAACAGATCTTCGGCGGTCGGCGCCAGGTCCGTGACGGCGTCGAGTCGCAGGCCGTGCTCGGCCAGGAACTCCGTGAGCGACTCGGGGGTGGGCAGGCCGTCTCCGTCGGTCCGTACCGTCGGGGAGGTGTTGACCAGGTCCGTCGCCACGGTGGCACCGGTTGGGTAGTCGATCAGGGGTATGTCCACACGCCCTCCTGTAAGGCTTATTCGAAGAGTACAGCTATTACCTCCTGGTGATCAAGGTGGCGCCGCTGGTCCGTTTGAGCGGCCGACGGACCGAGCGAGGCCGGACCTATGCTCGACACGACGTTTGGGCGATGACCGGGGATGCTGAGCGCTCGGACCAGCTGGCGGGGGTCGACGGTGTGGTTTGCCGACGACGCCGTAGACCGGCGGGACGGCGTCGATCAGCTGAGTGACGTCGTTGCGATGGCCGCCGGTCAGGGTGACGGCGAGCGGGATGCCCGGGGGTGTCGGCGATCAGGCGGCGGTTGGACCCCCGTTGGCGCCGGTCAACCGGGGTGAGTGGAGTCGGCCAGGGCTACGGACAGGCCGAGCAGGCCAGCGCTGGGCAGTTCGGCGATCCGGGTAGGTCCCTTTCGTCGGTGGACGGCCGGCGCCGACCACCTCGGCGATACCCGAGACCGCCTGGTCCGGCCGGACGCTGGTGAACGCCGAGACCGCATCGCGTAGGTCAGGCTCCCGGTCGGTCAGCCCTTGCCGGGACGCGGCCGCATCGCCGTAGATGGAGTCGGCCACCACTGGGTGTCGCGGCAGGGCCGGTGTGATCCACCTTTGAGGGCACGTAGGTGGGTGGAGCCGATCAGGGCCGCGCAGGTCGAGCAGCCCGGCCCTGCGCAGTTCGGCGAGCAGTCGCTCGTGCAGTTGTTGCCAGACGCCGGCCTCGTACCACTCGGTCGACCGGCGCCAGCAGGTGGCGGCCGAACAGGTTGGTGGGCAGCCGATCCAGCCGATACCGGTGCGCGCCACGTACAGATTGCCTTCGAGCGCGGCCCGGTCGTCGGCTCGCTTGCGGCCGGGGTAGCGGAAGCGCCTCGGGTGCGCCGGGATCAACCGTTCCAGTCGTGCCGACAGCTCGTCGGTCAGGACCTCACGCACGACGTGATCTCAGAACATCCCGCGTCACAGGCAAAGCCGACACACCAGCCCATTCTGAACTGACGACTAACGGCAGAAGGCCGTCACCCCTATGGACACGATCGCCGGGGCAGGTGGGTCCTGTTGGTACGGGTTCAGTGACAGAACCAGGGACTTGCCCTCACCGTCGGTCAGCGCGAAGGTCAGGTAGCCGATCAGCTGGCCGGTGTGTCCCCAGACCGGCTTGGGCCCGTCGGCGCAGGGGAGAGTGAACTCCTGTAGCCCCAGGCCGTAGCGGAACAGAGGATCGGCCGGTGTCGTGCGTCGCATCTCGGACAGGCTTGTCTGGCTCGTCAAACGGCCCTTGAGCAGGGCCGTGACGAACGTTGTCAGGTCCTCGGTAGTGGAGACCATCTCGCCCGCCGCCCAGTCCAGGGACGGGTCCATCTTCGTGGCGTCCACGATCGTCGGTGGACTCGTGGGCAGTGGTTCGTAGCCGTGGGCGTGTGGTGCGGGTAGGGACGCGCGATGGCCTGGGACGCTCGTGTGATCGAGGTCGAGTGGGCGGAGAATCCGTCGCTTCACCTCCTCGCCGTACGGTCGGCCGGTCAGCTTCTCGATGAGCAGTCCGGCCACGATGTAGTTGGTGTTCGAGTAGCGCCACAGCTCGCCCGGGGCGTCGTCCGCGTCGGCAGTGAACGCGACATCGATCAGCTCGCTCGGGGTGTAGTCGTCGAAGCGTGCGTCGCCGCGCCAACGATTGGTGGAGTAGCCGGGTTCGCTCATGTAGTCGTGCAGGAGGCTGGTGTGCTGCAGGAGCTGTCGGACGGTGATGCGCCCGCCGTCGGGTACGACATCCGGTAGGTGACGATCGATCGGGTCGTCCAGGGCCAGTCGCCCCTCGTCGACCAGCTGCAGCAACACTGTGGCCACGAAGGTCTTGGTGACGCTGCCGATCCGGAAGTGTCCGTTCGGGTCGGCAGGTTTCCTCGTGGTCAGGTCTCTGACGCCTACGGCCTCCGACCACTCGGCCTCTCCGTCGTGAACGTGGATCAGCCCGGCCGTGATGAACTGGTCGTTCACCAGACCGATCAGTTGGTCGTGCAACTCCGACGCCGGTGTGTCCGGTGTGGACGGTGCGAGGCCGGGACTGATGGCGAGGGCGGTGGACAGGATCGCGTTCAGGAGCATGGTCACGACGCTATTCCGGGATGGTGTGGCGAACCACGAGGTTCTCCGCAGAATCGACCTGCGGAGAACCGCAGCTCTTATTGCGGAGAACCGCGATGGTCGGCCGTATGCGAGGGCGTAGCGTGCCGGTTGTGATAGTTGGACGCTCTGCGGAACAGGCGCGGATCAACCGCCTCGTGGCCGATGCGAAGGACGGCCGCAGCCGATCGCTGGTACTGCGCGGGGAGGCCGGGATCGGCAAGACGGCGCTGCTCGACTATGCGGAAAGCGTCGCCGGCGGAATGCGGGTACTGCGGGTGGTAGGCATCGAGTCCGAGGCCGACGTGGCGTACGCCGCCCTCCAGTTGATGTTCATGAGCGAGCTCGACCGATTGGACGCGTTACCCGACGCGCAGGCGGAGGCGCTCATGGCCGCGTTCGGAGCGAGCAGCGCTCCGGTCGAACGAGGGTTGCCAGGTGCGGCAACCTTGTCGCTGCTCTCCGAGATCGCCGGCGACCGGCCGCTCCTGTGCATACTCGACGATGCCCAGTGGTGCGACCAGTCGTCGATCGACGCCCTGCTCTTCGCCATCCGCCGCCTGTCCGCCGACCCGGTCGCGACCATCTTCGCCGCCCGGGACGGGGAGCGCCCGTTCCCCGCCCCCGGCTTGGAGAGCATCACGCTCCCACGGCTGGGCGCCGCCGACGCCGCTCGTCTCGCGGGGGCCGTCGAAACCTTGCCGAGCGACGTGACCGATCGGATCGTCGCTGAGTCCGGCGGTAATCCGCTCGCCATCGTCGAGCTGGCGGCCCATGCGACCGAGGTGCCCGCGGTCCCGGCGCCGGTCACGCCGCTGCCAGCCGCGGGACGGCTCGAGGAGCACTTCCGTCGACAGGTGCGTGCCCTCGGTGAGCCGACCAGGACAGTCCTGCTGGTCGCCGCGGCGGACCACGGGTCCGCACTGCCGACCCTCATCGCCGCCGCCGCGGAGCTCGGGGGCGAGGCCGCCGACTTCGAGCCGGCCGAGCGGAGTCGGCTCGTCCACGTGACCGCTGACGGGGCGGTCTTCCGCCATCCCCTGATCAGGGCGGCCGTCTACCAGGACGCGTCCTTCGCCCGCCGGGGCGCCGCGCACCGGGCGCTTGCCCGGGTGTTGACCGATCCCCGCGACGCCGACCGGCGCGCCTGGCACGTCGCGGCGGCAGCCGTCGGGCCGGACGACGCGGCCGCGGACGGCTTGGAGCAGGTAGCGGCCCGGGCGACGGGCCGAAGCGCGTCGGCGGCCGCGGCGCAGGCCCTCGACCGGGCGGCCCAACTGACCAGCGCAGCCGCCGTCCGCGGCAGACGACTGGTGGCCGCCGCGCGGGCGGCCTACGACGCCGGGCAGGCCGACAGAGCCGTCGAGTTGGCGGTCGCCGGCGCCGAGCTGAGCGTCGAGCCCGGTGAGGTGGCGGAGGCTGGCTGGATCTGCGCTCAGGTGGCCTACGAGCGCACATCACCGGCGGAGGCATCCCGCATCGCCCTGGAAGCCGCCGACCCGGTGCTCGTGACCGAGCCTGACCTCGCTGTCTCGATCCTCACCGAGGCCGCCTGGTGCGCGCGCGACGCGGCGGACACAGCGCTTCTGCGTGCCTGCGCCGAGCGGCTCCGAGCAATCCCGGACGGTCCCACCCGGCTGATCGACGGGCTGGTGGGCTTCGTCGAACTGCTGTGCGGGGATGCCGCGGAGGCGGTCGAGCCGATGCGCCGCGCGTTCATCGCCGCCCGGGACAATGCGGGCAAAGCCACCCTGGAGCGGTTGAACGCCGCGTTCATGGGGTTGCTGATCGGCGAGGACGACTCGGCCGTGGCGATGCTCGACGCCCACGTCGCGGAGCTGCGCAGCCAGGGAGCGTTGGGCTGGCTGCCGTACGCCCAGGAGCCGCTCGTGCTCGCGCAGATGGTCACGGGCAGGCTTCGCGACGCGGACGGCAACGTCGCGGAGGCGATAGCGCTGGCCGAGGAGCTGGGTCAGGAGCTCGAGGTCGTCGTCCTCTCCGCGACAGCGGCGTGGCTCGCCGCGGCCCGCGGAGACCATGCCCGGGCCGAGCGGATGGCGGCGCTCGTCCTCGACGACTCGCGCAAGCACGGGATGGCGGCCGCGCAGGCCACCTGGGCGCTCGGGCTGGTCGACCTCATGCGGGGCGACCCCCAGCGGGCGCTCGAGCGGCTCGAGAGCGTCTGCGAGGGTTCGTCCGGTCGCGACATCATGGTGCGCGCCGTCCCGGATCTGGTCGAGGCCGCGGTGCGGGTCGGCGACACCGATCGCGCCCGACGGGTCCTGCCAGGCCTGATCGACTGGGCGACGTACACCAAGAGTGCGGTACCCCGAGCCCTCCTGCTGCGAGCTGATGCGCTCCTCGACGACGACGGCGACGGCGATGCGGACCGGTGCTTCGAGGAGTCCCTGGCGACCGAGCGCTGCGGGCCCTACGACCAGGCGCGGACACGACTGGTCTTCGGTGAGTGGCTCCGCCGGCACCGCCGCCGCACCAAGGCCAAGGAGCAGCTTCTGAAGGCGCACGAGACGTTCGACCGGATCGGCGCCCATGGCTGGCTCCCGCGCGTGCGCGCCGAGCTGACCGCTCTCGGCGAGTCCGCTCCGGGGGACGCCGACGCCGGAAGCATCGGCGGCCTCACCCCGCAGGAGCTGCAGGTGGTGCGGCGCGCCGCCGTGGGCATGAGCAACCGGGAGATCGCCGCCGAGCTGTTCCTCAGCCCACGCACGGTCGGCCACCACCTCTACCGGGCCTATCCGAAACTTGGCGTCAGAAGACGGGCGGAGCTGGGGCAGCTCGCCCTGTGAAGGCTCGTGCCCACCAGTCATTCAACCGATGCGGACGCACCCGTTCGACTCATAGGTTCACTGGCATGGGCAAGTCGTTCTTCACCACCAGACCACCCTCAACGGCGCCTTCGAGGCGCCCACCCCCGAGGAATGGCTGGAGCTCGACGCCGACAGCGGCGACGCCGGCCTCGAACAGCTGATCCTGGCCGACGCGCCGTCTGGCCGCACCTCGGCGAGGACCCGACGATGGGCTACTACGCGGAGCGCATCAACAGCAGGCCGTCGCCGAACTCAAGGAGAAGCACGCAGGCAACCTGATCGTCTCCGGAGGCGGGGAGCTGGCACACACCCTCGCTCAGCAGGGGCTGGTCGACGAGTTCTGGTTCTGGGTGAATCCGCAGCTTTGGCCGGCCGGGCCGCGGATCCTCGATGGTGTGGGCCCGATCCGCCTGCAGCTGGTCGCGGCCACGCCCTGTCGATCCGGAGTCGTCTGGTTGCGCTACCGGCCGGTCGCGGCCTGAGGAACGGAGCACGTGGAGATGCAGCAGATGGACACGACCGCATACCTGAACGCCGTCGTCGAACAGACGAGCACGTTGGCCGACTGGGTGGACGGCGGGGATGCTACGACCCCGGTACCGACCTGTCCGAAGTGGACATTGGCGGATCTTGTGGACCACGTCGGCGCGACCCAGCGCATGGTCGCGATGATCGTGGGACAGCGGATGACGGAGCCGAGCAGTGCGTTCGCCGGCTACGTTCCGGCCCCGAGCGATTCGACCCAGTGGCGCGCCTGGCTGAACGGATGCGCCGCCGAGGCGAGACAGGCGTTCGAGTCGGTCGCCGACGACACGCCGGTGTGGGATCCGTCCGGTGACGCCGCGGGCGTGCCGTTCTGGTCACGTCGGCTGTTCGGCGAGGCCTGCGTGCATCGCGCGGACGCTGCCGCGACGCTCGGGACGCGGTACGAGCTGGCGCCGGAGCTCGCCGTTGGGGCCATCGAGGACTGGCTGGACACGATGACGTCCCGCGGCTACTGGGAGAACAGACCGGACTTCGCCACTGCGATGCGCGGCGACGGCCAGACCCTGCATTTCCACGCAACCGACGCGTCCGGGGAGTGGCTGGCACGGCGGGAACCGGACAGGGTCGCCCTGGAACGCACGCACGGCAAGGCAGACGTCGCGGTCCGCGGCTCGGCCGCCGAACTACTGCTCGTGGTCAGCCGGCGTCGCCCGCTGGGTTCGGCAACTACGTTGGAAGTCCACGGGGATCGCGCACTGCTCGACCACTGGATCGAACACATGGACTGGGTCACCGACGCCTGACGCGATCCTCCGGGGCGAAGGATCTGGCAGCGAACCATCCTGCGCGAACAGGGCTCCGGTGTGGCTGCGGCGGTTGGCGATGCGGCACGCGCCGCGCCGGCGAGGACTGAGCATCAGACACCGAGTAGCAAACGGAGAAAGTTCGCCTGCTTGCCGCAGTGTTTGGGTCAAAGTTGCAATATCCTGACAAAATTTCTTAGCGTGGAGAAACATCAGAAGTTTTCGCCGGGGAAGCGCGGAGACTTGACGAGGTAACGAGACCGTCGGCCATCGCCGTTGTGGCCGCAAAGGACAGCGCTACGACCGAGGCGAACCGATAGACGGCGGGACGTGCCACGAGATGCCAAACTGCCTCTGGTCCGTCTATGCCGGATTCTCGAACCCGAGGCAGCAAACGCCGTTTGTGGCATCGGCTGGTTCGACCGAGGTCTCGGCTACTCCATTCTGCCGACGGAGGTCACTGAGGTGAGATGTCCGAAAAGCCCTGTCACCTCAGAACGACGCCCAGACGGAGTGAGTACCAGCCAGGCAGGTGAGACGGATCGACAGGGAGCGGCAACCCGGGGCATGCTGAACGTGCCGCCCCCGCCAGTGCGGGGGCGGTCCATATTCCGCCACTCGCGCAACCGGGAGGCCCGCGGCGCCGGAACCTTCCGCGAATGAACGTGGCGCCGTGTCAGCGAGGGCTTGACACGGCGCCACGTCCGGGGAGGCACTCCTCTCAGAGAAGCATCTCCGTCATACCGCCCCAGCCATGGCTGACCTTGGTCTGGGACCGCCAGGTGGCCTCGCCGTTGACCGACCCGGAGTGCGGGTACAGCAACAGGTCGCCCGACGCCGTCCGGCCGACGAGGTCGGACCAGCCGTCACCTGTGACGTCGGCCAGGAGGACGGCTGTCATGCCGCCCCAGCCGTGGCTGACCTTGGTCGGGTTCCACCATGTTGCTTCGCCGTTGACCGTGCCGGAGTGCGGGTAGAGCAACAGGTCACCGGATGCGGTGCGGCCGATCAGGTCCGGGCGGCCGTCGCCGGTGGCGTCGCCGAGCAGGACGGCTGTCATGCCGCCCCAGCCGTGGCTGACCTTGGTCGGGTTCCACCATGTTGCTTCGCCGTTGACCGTGCCGGAGTGCGGGTAGAGCAACAGGTCACCGGATGCGGTGCGGCCGATCAGGTCCGGGCGGCCGTCGCCGGTGGCGTCGCCGAGCAGGACGGCTGTCATGCCGCCCCAGCCGTGGCTGACCTTGGTCGGGTTCCACCATGTTGCTTCGCCGTTGACCGTGCCGGAGTGCGGGTAGAGCAACAGGTCACCGGATGCGGTGCGGCCGATCAGGTCCGGGCGGCCGTCGCCGGTGGCGTCGCCGAGCAGGACGGCTGTCATGCCGCCCCAGCCGTGGCTGACCTTGGTCGGGTTCCACCATGTTGCTTCGCCGTTGACCGTGCCGGAGTGCGGGTAGAGCAACAGGTCACCGGATGCGGTGCGGCCGATCAGGTCCGGGCGGCCGTCACCGGTGACGTCGCCGAGCAGGATCGTGGTCATGCCGCCCCAACCGTGGCCAACCTTGGTGTGGGACCGCCACGTTGCCTCGCCGTTGACCGACCCCGAATGCGGGTACAGCAACAGGTCGCCCGACGCCGTCCGGCCGACGAGGTCGGACCAGCCGTCGCCCGTCACGTCTCCGAGCAGCATCGCGGTCATGCCGCCCCAGCCGTGGCTGACCTTCGTGGGCGAGCGCCAGGTGGACTCGCCGTTGACCGACCCGGAGTGCGGGTACAGCAACAGGTCGCCCGACGCCGTCCGTCCGATCAGGTCCGGTCGCCCGTCGCCGGTCACGTCCGCCAGCCCGCCGAGGGTGTCGACGATGATCTGGGCATCGCCGGCCTCGGGCTGGTAGCGCGCGGGAAACGCCGACACCTGAACCCGTTGGCACACTTCGCCGATCGGCGCCGTCTGCCAGGAGTTGTTGGGATACTCCCTGATCATCTTGTTGAGGAACGCGTTGGTGGCCCAGACCGGGTCGGTCCGCTGCGCGGCCGATCCCCACGATCCCCGTTGCTGGAACAGGCCGAGGCTGTCGTGGTCGACCGCCGTCGCGTAGTTCTGCAGGCCACTCTCGACGATCGCCGTCGTGATGGCGATGACCGCTGCCCTTTCGGACAACCCGCGGGAACGTCCGGTTTGGACGATCATCCGAGCGCACGAGACGCGGTAGGCGGTCATCGCCCCTTTCATCTTGGCCCGCAGCCGGCCGTTCAGCACGGTCGCGAGTGCCGCGTCGCTCTGGGTCGGCGCACCACCGCACGGCGCGAAGCTGACGGCCATGCCCACCGGCGGCGAAGGCTCCGCCACCGCGTTCGGCGTCCCCACCAACGCGAGCACCGCGGCGACACCGGCGCTGGCGAGGATCCTGACCGGACGCCGCATTCCGCGTCGCCCCTGCCCTGGGACGGCGCTCACAGGAGCACAGCCGTCATGCCGCCCCAGCCGTGGCTGACCTTGGTGTTCGAGCGCCAGGTGGCTTCGCCGTTCACGGAGCCGGAGTGCGGGTAGAGCAGCAGGTCACCCGACTGGGTGCGACCGACGAGGTCCGACCAGCCGTCACCGGTGACGTCGGCGAGCAGGATCGCGGTCATCCCGCCCCAGCCGTGGCTGACCTTGGTCGGGTTCCACCAGGTGGACTCGCCGTTCACCGAACCGGAGTGCGGGTACATCAACAGGTCACCCGAGGCCGTCCGCCCGATCAGGTCGCGGCGCCCGTCGCCGGTGACGTCGTCGAGCATCATCGCGGTCATGCCGCCCCAGCCGTGGCTGACCTTGGTCGGGGTCCACCAGGTGGCCTCGCCGTTCACGGAACCGGAGTGCGGGTAGAGCAGCAGGTCACCCGACTCGGTGCGACCGACGAGGTCCGAGTAGCCGTCACCGGTGACGTCGCCGAGCAGCATCGCGGTCATGCCGCCCCAGCCGTGGCTGACCTTGGTCGGGTTCCACCAGGTGGACTCGCCGTTCACCGAACCGGAGTGCGGGTACATCAACAGGTCACCCGAGGCCGTCCGCCCGATCAGGTCGGGGCGCCCGTCGCCGGTGACGTCGCCAAGCAGGATCGAGGTCATGCCGCCCCATCCGTGGCTGACCTTGGTCGGGTTCCACCAGGTGCCCTCGCCGTTCACGGAACCGGAGTGCGGGTAGAGCAGCAGGTCGCCCGAGGCGGTGCGGGCGACGATGTCCTTGTGCCCGTCGCCGGTGACGTCGCCGAGCATCATCGCGGTCATGCCGCCCCAGCCGTGGCCGACCTTGGTCTGGGTCCACCACGTGGACTCGCCGTTGACCGTGCCGGAGTGCGGGTAGAGCAGTAGGTCGCCCGATTCGGTCCGCCCGAGCAGGTCCGACTTCCCATCGCCGGTCACGTCGCCGAGCAGGACCGCTGTCATGCCGCCCCAGCCGTGGCTGACCTTGGTGTTCGACCGCCAGGTGGCTTCGCCGTTGACCGTGCC
>NZ_MSIE01000170.1 GCF_001921205.1 Actinophytocola xanthii
GCGCTGCCCGCCATCAAGTCCGCGACCACCACCCTGTTCACCGCCAGCTCCCGCTGCGGCACGGCCACCACCCAGGTCACCCAGGACATCTACGCCGGCACCAGCACGAAGGCGGCTCAGGTCTCCCCCCAGGGCACCTGCACCGGCAACGACAACGTCAGCGTCACCAGCTGGGGCACCCTGCCCGCCAGCGTCCTCGCCTACACCTGCGTCTACTACCGCACCGGCTCCAAGACCGTCCTGTCCTCCGACGTGCTGATCGACAACAAGGTCCACAAGTGGTTCACCACCCAGCCCGCCGGCTGCACCAACCAGTTCGACCTCGAGTCGGTCATGGTCCACGAGCGTGGCCACACCGCCGGCCTCGAGCACGTCGCCCAGAACTCCGCCCAAACCATGACCCCCAAAACCCCCGCCTGCACCACCGCC
>NZ_MSIE01000171.1 GCF_001921205.1 Actinophytocola xanthii
CGGCCCGCTCAGGTCCGGAACGGCCGGACCCGAGCAGGGCAGCCCGAGTTACCCGTTCGACAGGCCGTCGAGCTGGTGGTTGACGTACAGGTCGGACATCGCCACGAGGATTCGGCGGTCGCCGTGGAAGGGTTGGCGGGCGTGGGTGGCGAGGAAGTCTCTCGTGGTGGAACGCGATCCACTGGTCCTCGCTGAGCTCGGTGGACGTGAACACCTTGTCCGCGACCTCGGTCCGCGGCGCCGCCCGTTCGACATAGTCGAGGAGCTGGGGGGAGAACGCACGCGCCGCGGCGCCGAACTCCTCCGGGTCGTGCACCGCGAACCCCCGCAGGTGCAGCGCGCCGTGCCGGTACAGCTCGGCGGTCAGCCGCTCGTGGTTGGCGCGGATCCAGTCGTCGAGGCGCACGCCCGGCTCGGTCGCCTCGACCCGCAGCAGGAACGGTTCCGGGTCGGCGGGTCTGGCCATCACGCGTCCATCGGAGAACGTCGGCTCGATCCCGGTGGTCATACCGCGGCCTCCCGTAGCCAGGCTCCGCCGACGACGCCGGCATGATCCTGCGCACCGTCGACGCCGTCCACGTGCCCGCGGTGCTGCGCGGGCAGGGCGATATCCCGAGCCGGGAGGCCGCGCTCTGCGCGGTGGCGGTGGCCGTCGCGCGCTGGAACGGTTTCGGCGGTGCCTACGTGATGATGGAGGGCACCGGCGAGGCCACCGAGTTCAGTGATGTCGACCGGTCACTGGCGGTCGGCTGGTTCACCAGCATGCACCCGGTCGCCATCGAGGTCGACGACCCGACCGCGACGCTCGCCGACAGCCTGCCGCGGCTGCTGGAGCAGATTCGGCGGCGTCCCAACGACGGCGTCGGTTACGGGGTGCTGCGCCACCTCGCGCCGTCCTCGCCGGGGTCGCCGAGCTCCGTTCGCTGCCCGAGCCCCGCATCTTCCTCAACCACCTGGCCGCCGACGTGTCGTCGCTGCGGGTCGGCGCCGCGCACTTCCGGCCTAGGGAGCGTCCTCAAAGCCAGAGGGTGAGGGTGGCCAGGTCG
>NZ_MSIE01000172.1 GCF_001921205.1 Actinophytocola xanthii
TGAGCTTCCCCCCGAACCGTGGAGGACTCCTCTATGCGGCTCGGTTGGCCGCACTGGTCTCGTAGTCGATCGGGGACTGCATGCCACAGGAACTGTGGCGACGTCGTCGATTATAGAAGTCGACAACCCAGTCCACAATAGTCTGTTGCGCTTCTTTCCGGGTTTTGAAATGGTGTCGGGAGAGCACTTCGTGTTCCAACGTTGAGAAGAACGACTCGGCCGCGGCGTTGTCGAAACACGACCCAGTCCGGCCCATCGACTGCCGAATGCCGAACTTGTCACAGAGTACGGTGAAATCGTGCGCGGTGTAGGTCGATCCACGGTCGGAGTGGAATATCACCCCGGCCACCCGGTCCTTCCCGCCGCGGGCGGCGACGGCCATCTTGATGGTTTCACCAGCTAGTTCGGCGTCCGGGTGGGCGCTGGTGGCGTAGCCGAGCAGCCGGCGGGAGAACAGGTCGATCGCTGTCGACAGGTAGAGCTTGCCCTCATCAGTGGGGATTTCGGTCATGTCGCCGACCCACTTTATGTTCGGCGCCGACGCGGCGAAGTCCCGCTGAACGAGATCCGGAAACGGCGCCGCCCGTTTGTCCGGTCGGGTCAGGTTCTTCCGCCGCTTCTTCGGCCTGGCGACCAGGCCTTGGCGAGCCATCGACTTCGCCACCGATTTCTCGCTCACTGTCCAGCCGACGGCGCGTAAATCGATGAGAACACGTGGCGAACCGTGCAAGCCGTGCGCGGCCTCGAACGCCTCGGCGACCGCCGCGTCCAGCTCGGCGCGCCGCTGCTCGCTCGGTGCGGGTTGGTGTTGACGGTGGTGCCACTTGTAGAACCAGGACTCCGACACGGTCAGAGCCCGGCAAGCGACCGCATGCGGCACGTCGTGGCTGGTCCTCTGGTCGGCAATGAACGCGGCCAGGCTCACCGCGTTGCCTCCTTCACCCACAGGACCACGGATCGCTTGAGAACATCGCGCTCCATCCGCAGCTCGGCGTTCTCCGCCCGCAGCCGGGCAAGTTCGGCCCGCTCGTCGCCGCTCAGGCCTTCGCTCTCGCCACGGTTGATCTTGTCCTGCTTGACCCAGTTCGCCAGGGTCCCGGCATGAATCCCCAGGTCAGCAGCTACCTGAGCGATCGGTTTGCTCGTCTCGCGGACAATCCGAACAGCTCCCTCACGGAACTCCCGGTCGAACTTCCGCCTCTTCTCCGGCATGACACATGATCCTCATAGTCCATGCCTCCACGATCTTGGGGGAAGCTCA
>NZ_MSIE01000173.1 GCF_001921205.1 Actinophytocola xanthii
CTAGTGTCGCGTGATCCTGGTGTCTTTACTTTGCGTTGTTGTCGACGAGTTTCTTGATGTTGGTCTGGACGAGGCGGACCTTGGCGAGGATCTCGGTGGCGGTGGTGGTCCAGACGAATGGTTTCGGGTTGGTGTTCCAGTGGGTGATGTAGTCGCGGATCTGCCCGATGAGGACCTTGACGCTGGTGAAGGTGCCGCGGCGGATCGATTGGCGGGTGATGATCCCGAACCAGGTCTCGATCTGGTTGACCCACGACGCTCCCTTGGGGGTGAAGTGGAAGGTCACCTGCGGGTTCTTCGCGAGCCAGGCCGTCATGTCGGGTGTGGTGTGGGTGGACAGGTTGTCCAGGACCACGTGGATGTCCTTGCCCGCGTGCGGCTTCACGGCTTTCTTCAGGAAGGTCAGGAAGTTCGCGCCGTCGCGGACGGGATAGCACTCGCCGAGCACTTCGCCGGTGCCGACGTTGAGTGCGGCGAACAGGTTGGTGGTGCCGTGGCGGACGTAGTCGTGGGTGCGTTTCTCGCTGGCGTCGAAAGCGATCGGCAGCAGCGGTTGGGTCCGGTCCAACGCCTGGATCTGGGTCTTCTCGTCCACGCTGAGCACCACCGCACCGCCCGGCGGCTCCAGATACAGACCCACGATGTCGGCGACCTTCTCCGCGAACTCCGGATCCTTGCTGATCTTGAACGTACCCTGCCGATGCGGTCGCAACTTGTTGTCCCGCCACAGCTTGGCCACATAGTGGTGCGACACGTAGACACCTTCGGTGCGCAGGATGAACGCGGCCATCTCCCGGGAAGACCAGTGCGACAACCCCGTCTCAACCGGCGGACTCGCTCGCGTGAGGGCCAGAATCCGCGCCCGAACCGGGGCCGGCACCTGTTCTCGACCCGCTCCACGCGGCCGGTCCAGCAGTTCACCGATCCCGCCCTGCCCATAGCGGGACAGCCACAGATCCACTGTCGGACGCGACACCCCGGCCAACTCCGCGATGTCCTTCTTCTGCCGGTCCTCGCCACGCCACAACACGATCCGCGCCCGCGTCGCCACCGAAGCCGGCACATCCGAGGCATTCACCAACGCCAGCAACTCCGAACACTGATCCACCGTCAACACCACCCCGCCAGCCAACACCGCGACCAGTCAACTCGACGTAAAGCAAACAGAATCACGCGACACTAG
>NZ_MSIE01000174.1 GCF_001921205.1 Actinophytocola xanthii
TAGTGTCGTGAGTCGTTAATTCGTTCGCAGTATGCGGCGAGGGTGTCGAGGATCTTGTCGGCGGTCTTCGTCCATACGAACGGCTTGGGGTCCTTGTTCCAGTCGTTGATCCAGCCTCGGACGTCGGCTTCGAGTTCGGTGACGCTGCGATGGGCGGATCGGCGCAGCTTGCGGGTGGTCAGCTCGGCGAACCAGCGCTCCACGAGGTTGAGCCAGGAGCCGCTGGTCGGGGTGAAGTGCAGGTGGAATCGCGGGTGGCGGATCAGCCACTCCTTGACCTTCGGGGTCTTGTGGGTGGCGTAGTTGTCCAGCACCAGGTGCAGGTCCAGTTCCTTCGGGACCGCGGCGTCGATCAGTTTCAGGAAGCGGAGGAATTCCTGGTGACGGTGGCGCCGGTAGTGCTGGGCGATCACCGAGCCGCTGCCGACGTCGAAGGCGGCGAACAGGCTGGTGGTGCCGTGGCGGACGTAGTCGTGGGTCATCCGCGCCGGGGTGGTCGGCATGATCGGCAGGATCGGGGCGGTGCGGTCGATCGCCTGCATCTGGCTCTTCTCGTCCACCGCCAGCACCAGGGCGTTCTCCGGCGGGCTCAGGTAGAGGCCGACCACGTCACGGACCTTGTCCACGAACAGCGGATCTGTGGACAGCTTCCAGGTCTGCACCGCGTGCGGCTTGAGCCCGAACGCCCGCCAGATCCGTGACACCGCGGTCTGCGACATGCCGGTCGCCGAGGCCATCGACCGGGTCGACCAGTGCGTGTCCCGCCCCGGCGTCTGCTCCAACGTCCTGGTGATCACCTCGTCCACCTTGTCGTCAGTGATCACCCGTGGCCGCCCCGGCCGAGGCTCGTCGGACAGACCGTCCAGCCGATCGACGACGAACCGCGACCGCCACTTCGACACGGTGTTCCGTGAGACCCCGATGTCCATCGCGACCTCACCGATCGAGCCGCCTTCGGAGCAGCGCAACACAATCCGGGACCGCAGCGCCAACGCCTGCGCGGTCTTCCGCCGACGCGCCCACCCGCTCAGCACCGACCGTTCCTCGTCGGAAAGCACCACCGGTCGCAACCTCGGGCTCGGCATCGCCACACCCTACAACTGCCAACGAACTACCGACTCAGGACA
>NZ_MSIE01000175.1 GCF_001921205.1 Actinophytocola xanthii
TACCCGTTCAACTCCTCGTAAAAAGAGTCCACAGCCTCCAACGCATCATCACACGCCTGCTTGAACGTCTGATACACGTTGTCATGCAAATCCGGGTTGAACGACTCCCGAATCCACGCCTTGCACTCCCGCTGCACATACTCCTTGTTCTCAGAGTTCAGATCACAGTCATCCGACCGAATCCGAGCCTCCAAATCAGTCCCACACACCGAATCAACCCACGCCGCAACCTCCAAAATACGACCATGATCATCATCGCCAATATCACCATTCGCCAACGCCACCACCTTGCGCGCCATCTCCGGCGTCGCACTCCCCAACGTCGGCGAATACAAACCCAACACCGTGTCCGCCTTCGCCTTACACTCAGCGAACACATTCTCCACCAACGTCGAAATCATCCCCGGCGCCGCCGACAAATACTCCACCAAATCCGACGACGCCGGCGCCAACTCCGACGAATAATACTGATACGACGCATTCGCAGCCGGCCCAGACCACGACCGATACAGCGAGTTCAACTCACCCTCAACCGTCGAACTCAACCCACTCAACGACTCATGCGCCACCCGCAACCGATCCGCATCCCCCAAAAACTTCTCAAAACTAATCCCCAACTGCTCATCAAACCGAGCCCGAACCTCATCCAACTTAATCCGACCGAACCGACCCACAGAATCCCCCGGCACCTCATCATTCACCGGAAGAAAATCCTCAAACACCCGCAACGCCGGCCGCGCCAAATCAAACAACTCATTCGACGTCCGAACCCCCACACCCGCAACAGTCGGAGCCACCAAACCATCCAACTCCGAACCATTACGCGTCACCTCATCCCGCACCAACCCCGCAGAATAACCCCGCTCAGCAGACTCCCCCCGAGCCTCCTCATACACCTCATCAGAAGACCCCTGCTCAAAATCCCCCTGATCCAGATCATACTGGTCATAATAACGACGAACCTCCTCCGGAAGCTCATCCTCCAACACCACACCCTGACTATAAGAACCATCCCCCGAATACACATACGTATAATGATTCTCACGCACATACGCCGCGAGCAAATGCTCCTTCGTATCCGCATCAACAAACGGATCATCCAGAACGGCCTGGACCTCGTCCCA
>NZ_MSIE01000176.1 GCF_001921205.1 Actinophytocola xanthii
CCGGAGCTGGCCGCCTGGATGAGATCGCCCAGCGACGAACCGATGACACCGGGGCCGGTCGAGGAACTCGGGGTGGTCGACTGCGTGCCCAGGTCGGGCGGCGGGGCGTTCAGGTCGATGTACACCAGTCCCCCTCTGTGACGAGTCAGGCGCGCACGAGCATGGTACCTGCGCCGCGTTGACGCTATGAGCGTTTCTCATTCAGGGACGGTCACGTACCAGGCCTACGAAGGGCCACGTCGCCGCTTCTCAGGAGAGGTGGTCGGCGACGCGCTCCGCCACGGACACCGCGAGATCGCACGCGGCGTCGGTGTTCTTCTCGCTGATCGCGGCTATCCGGACGTGGGACGAGGCAGAGGTGTCCAGGACCACCGAGCACTCGCCATCGACGCCCTGCGGACGCTCGAGCAGGTAGCCGTCGAACGTGCCGAGGTCGACCGGCGAGCTCTGGCCGGCGAGGTCTCCTGCTCCCTCCTGGGGAAACAACATCACGAGGACGCCGATCCCGAAGGTCTTCTTCCAGTCGCAGCCCTGGTCGCCCAGTGGCGCACCTGCCTGGAAGCCGAAATGGGCCTCGTCCTCCGCGGTCAGCACGTCACACGGAGCATGCCCGTCCAACGGGTTCGACTCGTCCGGCCCCGAGGTGCTGGTACTACCCGGCTCGGCGCCGTTCTCGGCGGGACGTGGTGTTCCCGCCTCGACGACGGAGCAGCCGGTCACCAGTACGACGCCGCACACCAGCCCGAGCGCCCACCCGCGCAGGCTCATCAACCACCCTCAGCCCGGTTGAGGTGCTCGACCCCGGCGAGGTCGGACGCCTCGTACGTGGCCATGCTCCGCCGGACCGCCTCGCTCAACTTCGTCAACTCGGCGTCGAAGGTGGCCAGTACCTGCGCGGCAGACGTCGTGTCCCCTACGGTCCACTCCCGGTTGAACTCGTCGATCTGCTCGGCGTACCCGCCGCCCAGGCGGGTCCCACCCCCGCTCTTGGTCGCGACCACCAGACGCCGGTACGAATCCATCCGCAGGCGGATCTCGTCGAGGGCGCGGACCGTGGCGTCGCCGGTCTCCCGGTCCACCCGC
>NZ_MSIE01000177.1 GCF_001921205.1 Actinophytocola xanthii
GTACAGCAGGCGGTTGGGTGAGCCGGCGCCGGCACTGGTGACCTTGTTCGGGGTGGCGGCCGCGAGCAGGGCGGCCTGCACCTGGGCCGGGGTGGCCGTGGGGTGGGTGGTCAACCACAGCGCCGCGGCACCGGCCACGTGCGGGCTGGCCATCGAGGTACCGCTGATCGTCGAGACCGCGGCGTCGGCGGTGTTCCAGGCCGAGGTGATGCCCACGCCCGGCGCGTACAGATCGGTGCAGCTGCCGTAGTTCGAGAACGGCGCCTGCACGTCGGCACGGTCGCTGGCGTTGACCGTGATCGCCTCGGTCACCCGAGCCGGGGTGAAACCACACGCGTCCGCCGAGGAGTTACCCGAAGCCACCACATAGGTCACACCCGACGCGATCGAGTTGCGGATCGCGGTCTCCATCGCCGGACTCGACCCGGCACCACCCAGACTCATGTTCACCACGGCCGGCTTCACCGCGTTCGCCGTCACCCAGTTGATCCCGTCGACGATCTGGGAGTACGTACCCGACCCAGCACAGTCCAGCACCTTCACCGCGACCAGCCGCACATCCTTGACCACACCGTACTGACCACCACCGATCGTGCCGGCGACATGGGTGCCATGCCCCTGACAGTCGGTGTCCCTACCATCCCTGATCGCGTTCATCCCCCACCGCGCACGACCCCCGAACGCGGCATGACTCACCCGGATACCGGTGTCCAGCACATACACCGTCACATTCGACGCGGTCGCCGAGTACCCGTAGCTCGCCGACAACGGAAGATCCCGCTGATCGATCCGGTCCAAACCCCACGACGGCGGGTTCAGCTGGTCACCCAACAGCGACACCTTCGCGTCCTGCTCCACCGACGCCACCCGCGGATCACCAGCCATCCGCGCCGCCTCCCCGGCCGTCATCCGCACCGAGAACCCGTTCACCGCACTGCGCCACGCCGAACGAACCTTCCCCCCATGCCGCCCAGTCAGCTCACGCGCGGTCCGATCCGCCACCGCCCTCGGCGACGCACTGTCCCTGATCCGCACCAGATAGCTGTCCTTGACCGCACCAGGCCGGCC
>NZ_MSIE01000178.1 GCF_001921205.1 Actinophytocola xanthii
CTAGACGAGTAAGTCCTAAGTCGGGGTGGTGCCTGGAGACGGACGAAGGGTGTTCAAGATCAGTTTGTGAGGACCGACCTGAACACCCTTCTGACCGCACTGTACGTCAAGATCGATGACCACCTCGGCAGGCCTGCCCGCAGTGGTCGTCCGCCCCGGCTGACCGATGCCGAACTTCTCACCCTCGCAGTCGCGCAGGCGCTGCTCGGCATCCGCTCCGAAGCCCGCTGGCTACGGTTCCTGCCCCGCCACCTGCCCGGCGCTTTCACCTACCTGCCCCAGCAATCCGGCTACAACAAGCGGCTGCGTACAGCCGTACCACTGCTCAAACGAGTCATCCGCATGCTCGCGCTCGACACCGACCTATGGACCGACGCCACCTGGGTGGTCGACTCCACCCCGGTCGAATGCGGCCGCTCCCGCGAAACAGCCAAGCGATCCGAACTCGCCGGCTGGGCCGGCTACGGCTACTGCTCCAGCCACTCACGCTTCTTCTGGGGCCTGCGCCTGCACCTGGTCTGTACCCCTGCCGGACTGCCGATCACCTGGGCGCTGGCGAACCCGAAACTCGACGAACGCCAGGTACTGATGGCGATCCTCGACCACGACCCGACCGTGCTGGCCGACCGGCCCGGCCTGCTGATCATCGCGGACAAAGGCTACGTCTCCCGCGAACTCGACGCCTTCCTTGCCGAGCGCGACGTGCGGCTGCTTCGCCCGTCGTACCGCAACCGCACCCCACACCCAGCCCAGCACCTGCTCAAACCCGTCCGACAACTCATCGAGTCAGTCAACGACACGCTCAAAGGCCAGCTCGACCTCGAACTCCACGGCGGCCGCACCATCGACGGCGTCACCGCCCGCATCGCCCAACGCGTGCTCGCACTGACCGCCGCGATCTGGCACAACCGCGCCACCGGCCAACCCACCACTCGATCCCTGACCGCCTACGACCACTGAATCAGTTAGGACTTACTCGTCTAG
>NZ_MSIE01000179.1 GCF_001921205.1 Actinophytocola xanthii
CTAGGGAGCGTCCTCAAAGCGGGTCGGGTTGACCTGGTTTGATCTTGGTCGTGGTTCGCAGGCATGAACTGACTGATGAGCAGTGGGCGGTGCTTGAGCCGTTGTTGCCGGCCTCTGGTGTGAAGGGTCGTCCTCGGGTGGATGACCGGCGGGTGATCAACGGGATGCTCTACAAGTGCAAGACCGGGATCGCCTGGCGTGATCTGCCGGAACGGTATGGGCCGTGGAAGACGGTCTATAACCGGTTCTGGCGCTGGGCGCGGAACGGCACCCTGACGATGCTGGTCAGCAAGGTGCGGGTGATCGCCGAGGCGATCGACGAACTCGACCGGGAGGTCGCGGTCGACTCCTCGATCGTGCGTGCCCACCAGCACGCGGCTGGCGGGCGCCGGTCGAGGCCGCACACAGGGGGCGAGCGGGTTCTGGTGCGGGCAGACCGAGCCAGATGATCATGCCATCGGCCGGTCCCGGGGCGGACCCACCACCAAAATCCACCTCGCTTGCGACGGCCACGGACGGCCGTTGTCGGTGGTGCTCACGGGCGGGAACGTCAACGACTGCACCCGCTTCGTGCAGGTCATGGCGGGTGTCCAGTTCGAGCGGCCGGGACGCGGGAGGCCAGCGACCCGCCCGGACCGGGTACTTGCCGACAAGGGCTACTCCACCAAGGCGATCCGCACCTACCTGCGCAAACGTCACATTCGAGCGACCATCCCCGAACGCCGCGACCAGCGCGCCAACCGCACCCGACGCGGCGCGAAGGGCGGGCGGCCACCCGCCTTCGACAAGACCGCCTACCGACGCCGCAACGTGGTCGAACGCTGCTTCCAACGCCTCAAACAGTTCCGAGCGATCGCCACACGCTACGACAAAACAGCACTCTCCTACCAAGCCATGATCGACCTGGCCACCCTCACCCTCTGGCTTTGAGGACGCTCCCTAGG
>NZ_MSIE01000018.1 GCF_001921205.1 Actinophytocola xanthii
TCGCCCGATTCGGTCCGCCCGAGCAGGTCCGACTTCCCATCGCCGGTCACGTCGCCGAGCAGGACCGCTGTCATGCCGCCCCAGCCGTGGCTGACCTTGGTGTGCGACCGCCAGGTGGCTTCGCCGTTCACGGAGCCGGAGTGCGGGTAGAGCAGCAGATCGCCCGAGGCCGTCCGGCCGACCAGGTCCGGTCGTCCGTCGCCGGTGACGTCGCCGGGCATCATCGCGGTCATGCCGCCCCAGCCGTGGCTGACCTTGGTGTTCGACCGCCAGGTGGCTTCGCCGTTGACCGTGCCGGAGTGCGGGTAGAGCAGCAGATCGCCCGAGGCCGTCCGGCCGACCAGGTCCGGTCGTCCGTCGCCGGTGACGTCGTCGGAGGAGCCGCCCCCGCCGCCGCAGTTCCTGCTCACCACGTTGCGCCACTCGCCGCCGGCGCCGGGGCCGTACGCCACGCCGTTGAACCGGGCCGTCACCCGCTCGGCACCCGCGAAGCCCCAGCTGGCGCTGCCGTCACCGTTGCTGTCGTAGCCCTGCTCGTAGTGCAGGTGGGGAACGCCGTTGGAGGTGGGCCCGGTGTGCCCGACCCGACCGATCCCCTGACCCTGCGACACCCGGGTGCCGACCCCCACCGAACGGGACTGCAGGTGGATGTAGGTCGTGAAGTGACCGCCACCGTGGTTGATCTGGATCACGTTGCCGGCGTTGCTGTGGTAGAAGGACTGGTTCACCGTGCCCGCCGCGGGCGCGATCAGGGGCTGGCCTTCGGTGTTCGACTGCGGCTCGTGCACCATGTCCAGCGCGGGGGCGTGGCCGCTGTCCCAGGTGTTCAGACGCCACTTGTCGTTGCACTGGAAAGGCAGTTGGAAGTTCGGTGCGGCGGACGCCGTACCAGGGGCGACGATGGCGATCCCGGCGGCTAAGCCCACGGCCGCGACGGCGCTGCCCACCACCCTCGCGAGCCGAATATTGCGGAACATGGCACTCCTTGCAAGAAGTTAACCGAACCTGGTTTCTCTAGGTAAGAATCGAACGAGCACAGAGTGGTCTTCGCCGCTGACGGCTCGTTGAACCGGCGCTGACGGCAACGGGTGCGCACCGCTGTTCGGAGATGAGGACGTGATGCGGTTTCAGGTACTCGGCCCGCTCAGAGTCGCGACCGGCTCCGGCTGGACAGCTGTCCGGGCGCGACAGCAACGCCTCGTCCTCGCGATCCTGCTGACCGAGTCCGGCAAGGTCGTCAGCACCGATCGGCTGACGACCGAGCTGTGGGGAGATCGTCCGCCATCCTCCGCGCTGAACACCGTGCAGGCCTACGTGCTGCGGCTGCGGCGGCTGCTCGGCGACGCCGGCAGTGCGCTGCTGGTGACGGCGGGCAGCGGCTACCAGCTGGTGGCCCCCGACGACGAGGTCGACTCCCGCGTGTTCACCCAGCTCGTCCACGATGGACAGCAGAGCCTGGCCGCGGGGCGACTGTCCACAGCGGTCGACCAGCTGGCCAGGGCGGAAGCCTTGTGGCGTGGCCCCGCGCTGAGCGAGACGGCGGACACCCCAGCCCTGGCTGCGGAGGCCGCCCAACTAGAACGGCTGCGTCTGGTCGCCGTCGAGACCAGGATGTCGGTCGAGCTCGGGCTCGGTCGGCACGCCGACGTGGTCGGCGAGCTCGCCCGCTTGGTGACCGCCCATCCGCTGGTCGAGGGCCTGCGCGGCCAGCTGATGCTGGCCCTGGCCAGGTGCGGGCGCCGGTCTGAGGCGCTGACGGCGTACCAGCAGGGGCGCATGGTGCTCGACGACGAGCTGGGCATCCCGCCGATGCACGAGCTCGCCGAGCTGCACCGGGCGATCCTGGCCGGTGAGCCGGTACTCGCCAGCCCCTTCGAGCGGTGCACGACCTCGGTGGCGGCTTCGCCGCCCGACACCGCTCCGGCGCCCAACCAACTTCCGCCGGACATCGGGGACTTCGTCGGCCGCGAGGACGAGGTGGGTGCGGTCGTCGATGCCCTGACCGGCGGTTTGTCCACCACCGCCACGCCGGTGCTGGCGGTGACCGGGCAGGGCGGGGTCGGCAAGACGACGCTCGCCGTGCACGTTGCCCACCGGCTGCGGGAGTCCTTTCCAGACGGTCAGCTCCACGCCGACCTGCGCGGCACAGAGCCGGAACCGGCCGACCCGGCACGCGTACTCGCCCAGTTCCTGGTCGCGTTGGGCATGGACGGTCAGGCGCTGCCGACCGGTGTGGAGGAACGGGCGATCGCCCTGCGCATGCTGCTGGCCGACCGCCGGGTGCTGCTCGTGCTCGACAACGCGGCCGGCGAGCAGCAGGTTCGCCCACTCCTACCCGGCAGCGCCACCTGCGCGGTGCTGGTAACAAGCCGCACGACGCTCACCGGGTTGAGCGCTCGGCAGGTTCCCCTCCTTCCCCTCGACCACGCGGCGGCGGTTCGGCTGCTCGCGACGATCCTCGGAGAGGAACGGGTGGCGGCCCAGCCGGCCGACGCCGCGGCGATCGTGGCCAGGTGCGACTACCTGCCGCTCGCCGTGCGCATCGTGGGCGCGCGGTTGGCGGCCCGGCCGGCCTGGCCGTTGGCCCGCATGGCGGCCCGGCTCGACGACGAGGCGCAGCGGCTGGGCGAGCTGGCCACCGGCGACCTCGCCGTCCGGGACAGCATCGAGGCGAGCTACCGGAAGCTCGACCCGGACAGCCAGCGGGCCCTGCGCATGCTCGCGCTGTTGGAACTGACGGCCTGGCCGACCTGGCTCCTCGCCGCGTTGCTCGATCTCCCGCCGGCCAGGACGGACACCCTGCTCGAGCGGCTCGTCGACACCCAGCTGCTGGTCGGCACGGCCACTGAGACCGGACATTTCCACTACCGCCTGCACGGCCTGGTCGGTCTCTACGCACGCGAACGGGCCGAGCACGAGGAGACCGAGCAGGAGCGGGTCGCCGCGCTGACCAGGGCTCTGGACACCCTGCTCGCCGTCGCCGGGGTCGCCGACCGGGCGCTGGCGGAGCACATCGTCTGGCCGGGTGAGGCGCCCAGCTGGCACCCGGACGAGAACCTGGCCGCCGAGGTGGTCCGCGACCCACTGACCTGGTTCGACACCGAGCGCGGCACCCTGGTCGCGGCCGTCCGCCAGGCCGTGCGGTCCGGGCTCACCACCCACGCCTGGAAGATCGCGGTCCAGGTCGTCGACTACTACGCCCACCGCGGCCACTACGACGACTGGCTGCTCACCCACCAGCTCGCGTCGCGGGCGTGCGTCGAGGCCGGAGACCGCCTCGGTGCGGCCGTCATCACGCGCAACCTCGGGTACCTGCAGGCCGTCGGCGCGCGGACCCCGCCGCTCGACCTGGAGGCCGCCGAGGCGACCCTTCGCGAGCTCGGCCACCGGCGCGGCGTGGTGGACGTGTGCGGCCTGCGTGCGCTGGTCAGCCTGCGCCGCGGCGACCTGGCCGAGGCCAACGCCCTCGCCCAGGTCGCGGCGCGGATGGCGGAGGGCCTCGGCTACGAGTTCGCCCAGGCCCGTCCGTGGCACCTGCGCGCCCTGACCAGCCGCCACCAGGGCCGATACGACGAGGCCACCGGCTGTGCCGAACGCGGCCTCGAGCTCGCCGAACGCACCGGCAACATGTACGACCGGGTGCTCGCTCTCGTTGAGCTCGCCCGTGCGTGCACGAGCCGGGCCTCGGCCGCGCCAGTACTGAGCAGGCTCGACGACGCGGTCGACCGGTACTGCCGGCGGCGCGAGCCGCTGCTCGGGACCTCCCTGATGCTGGCCCGCGCGGAGCTGGCGGTGCGCCTGGGCCTGGCCGTGAACCGCCGGACGATCGAGCGCTGCATGGCCGTGTTCGACCAGCACGGTGTTCTCTGGGGACAGGCCACGTGCCTGAGGCTGCTGGGAACCCTCGAGACCCGGGCCGGGCGGGCGGCCGCCGGCATCGAGCTCCTCACGAGGGCGGTCGAGCTCGCGGAGCGACCGGGCCTCGATCTCGAGCTGGCGCAGGCCCTCACCGCACTTGGTACTGCCCACCAGGCCGACGGCGACACGGCGCGCGCGGTGCACGCCTTTCACCAGGCCCTCGCTCGCTACGACCACCTGGGCAACGAGATCGAGGGCCTGGCCGTGTTGGCCCTGATCCCCGAGGACAGACCCGCTCCGCAGCGGTGAGGCGAGCTCCGGACGCCTACCCGTCGTTGCTCGCGAACGAGACGACATAGGCACCGGTCGCGCTGTCCACCTCGGCCTCGCCGGTCGAGACCCCCCGGCTCTCCCCGGTCGGCAGCTCGATCCGCGTCGCCTCGCGCGCGCGTTCCCGCTCCTCCTGACCGACGACGATGGTCCCCTCCCACAGACGCTTGCTGGTGCGGATCGTCGCCTGGCCCTCGATCGTCGTCTCGTCGCGCATGACCAGCGTCGCCTGGCCCTGGTAGCTACCCATTCGGCGATTCCACCACGGCCGTTGCGACCTCACACCGTGAGCACGACCTTGCCCCTGGCGTGCTCGTCCTCCAGGTACCGGATCGCGGCGGCCGCGTCGGCCAGGGGGAAGGTCCGGTCGACGACCGGGGTGACCGTGCCGGCGGCCAGCAGGTCACGCAGGACCTCGAGGTCGGCCAGGTTGCCCTTGGCCAGCATCGGGGTCAGGGTCTGGCTGCCGAACAGCGACCGCACGGCCAACGTCAGCGGCCCGGTGAGCGGGCTCACCCACATGCCTTTGATCGGTCCGCCCACCGAGACCAGCACGCCTTTGCGCGTGAGCACCCGCTTGATCTCCGAGGGGGTCCGGCTGCCCGCTATGTCGATCACGGCGTCGTACCGGGGCTCGCCGGCGGTGAAGTTCTCCGCCGTGTAGTCGACGACGTGGTCGGCGCCGATCGAGCGGACCAGCTCCACGTTCCTGGTGCTGCACACACCGGTCACTTCGGCGCCGAGCGCCTTGGCGACCTGGACCGTGAAGGTCCCGACGCCCCCCGACGCCCCGTTGACCAGGACGTGCTGGCCGGCCCGCACCCCTGCCTTCTTCCGCAGCGCCTGCAGGGCGGTGAACGCGGCGATTCCGACCGCACCGGCCTGTTCGAAGGTCAGCCGCTCCGGCTTGGGCAGCAACACCCCGTCGGCCCGGAGGGCGACGTACTCGGCCCACGTGCCGGTTCCGTAGCCGAACACCTCGTCGCCCGCCCGGTAGGTCGTCACGTTCCGGCCCACCGCCTCGACGACCCCGGCCAGGTCCGCGCCCAGCCTGCCCGTCCTCGGCCGGGGCAGGCCCATCACCGCCCGGACCAGGTACGGCTCACCGCGCATGAGGTGTGCTTCCAGGGGGTTGACCGAGGTTGTCCGTACCCGCACCAGGACGTCGTCGTCGCCCACCGGCGGCGGATCGAGGTCCACGAGCTCGAGGACATCGGGTGGACCGTACCGGCGGTAGTGGATCGCCTTCATCGTGCTCCCCAGGAGATGGCGTGGTCCCCGACCGACGTCGGCGATCATCGCAGAGACGCCGTACGCGAACCATGCTCACAGTTGTCCTGAGCTGCCTGTCTCCGCGCGGAGGCGGCCGAGGAGCTGGCGAAACGCCTGACGGCTGAAATGTGACCTGCATCACTCCGCGTGGTCGTGATCGCGTTGAACGTCGTCCCGTTATCCGCCGTATATAGAGGCGTCGACCGGCGACCAGCTCTGGAAGGAGCAGTGACATGAGGACTCGGGTGGTGGGACTGGTGACGGTGACCGCCATGGCCGTGGCCGCGCTCAGCGCCTGCAACCTGCGTGAGGGCACCAGCAGTGAGTACGGGGCGGTGCCCGGCTCGTCGGTCGACCACCCGACGCACGACATCGTCGGCCAGAACTCCACGAACTAAATCGTCGAATTGAGAAACAGAATGCGTCGCGCGGTTATTCGCTCGGTTGCGGCCGGGGTTCTCGCGATCCTCCTGTCGGCCTTCCCCGCGGCTTGGTTGGCGTTCGCGCAACCAGCCCAGACCAACTCGAAGGAGCTTGACGCGCGGGACCGGGAGTTCCTCTTCACGATCAAGTTCGCCAACCTCTGGGAAATCCCGATGGGCGACCTCGCGGCAGAGCGCGGCAACTCGGAGAAGGTCAGGGAGGTCGGCCGGACCCTGTCCACCGACCACAAGCAGCTCGAGGTGCAGATCGCGGAGATCGCGGAGGAGTTCGGGGTCGACCTCCCGGACGCCCCGGGCTCCAAGCAGCAGCAGTGGATGGACGAGATCTCCGCGGCGTCCGGCGACGACTTCGACCGGGTGTTCGCCAACCGGCTGCGTGCCGCGCACGGTTCCGTCTTCGGGCTCGTCGCCGAAGTCCGGGCCGGCACGCGCAACGACACCATCCGCGACTTCGCCCAGGCGGCCAACGACATCGTGATGAAGCACATGACGATCCTCGAGGGGACCGGTCACGTGATGTCCAACGGCCTGTTCGGGGAGGCCTCGGCGCGCTCGCTGGACAACCCCGAGAACCAGCTGGGCGGCAGCGACCTCGCTCTCGCCGGAATCCTCGGCGTCTTCGCCGTCGGGGCGACCCTCGGCCTGGTGCGGACGTTCAGCGCGCACGGAGCCGAGAGATGACCCTCGAGCTCGCCCTGCCCGGCCACGACGTCGGGGTGCGCGAAGTCGCCGCCCTCTCCGCCCGGGCCGCCTACGTCCTGATGTGCCTGACCCTCTGCTGGGGCATCTTCACCGCGACCGGCTGGATCAAGCGACTGACCGGGTACCAGGCCATCCGCTCCGGGCACATGATCCTGGCCTCGTTCACGCTGGCCGCCGGAACCACGCACGCGATCGTCTTCCTCCTGCTGCGCGAGCAGGGACTGGACCTGACCGGCATCGCGGTGCCGTTCAGCGGGCTGTTCCGGCACACCCTCGGCATCCTCGGCCTCGAGCTCATGATGGCGATCGCGATCGCCGTCGGGCTGAAGCGGTTCGTCAACTACCGCCGCTGGCTGCGGTTCCACCAGCTCGCGTACATCGCGGTGGCGATGCTCGTGCTGCACTCCTGGTTCGGCGCGATCGCCAACGGTCACCTGTCCACTCTCTGGCTGGGCGGGTTCACCGTGCTGGTCCCGGCGGTCACGTTGACCGTGCTGCGGTGCGTGCCGCCGCGGGTGCTGATCCGCGCCGGTCTGCTCGGAGCCGCCCCGGTCGCCGCCTCTCCCGTGCAGGAGCCCTCGGGAGTCAGCGGAGGCGCCCGGCAGGTGCGGGTGGCGGTCGACAACCAGCGGTGCAAGCGGTACGGCATCTGCCAGATGGAATCACCAGAACTGTTCACGCTTCTGGAGGACGGACGGTTGCGCTACGTCCGCGATCCGGATGACGACAGCCGGGCCGGCGCGCAGGCGGCAGCCCGAGCCTGTCCTATGCGGGCAATCCAGTTGCAGGAGGTAGGGAGCAAATGAGCCGGCTCGAACGAGTTGTCGTGGTGGGCGCCGGACTGGCAGGCCTGCGCGCGGCGGAGCGGCTCCGAGAACTCGGGTTCAACGGTGAGCTCATGATCGTGGGATCCGAGGCGACCCCGCCCTATCACCGGCCGGCGCTGTCCAAGCAGCTGCTGACCGGGGCGATGAAGCCCGCGGACCTGATGTTGCCCGCGTACCGGGAGATCGGTGCGAAGTGGCGGCTCAGCACCCCGGCGGCGTACCTCGTGCCGCAGAAGCGCGTCGTGCGCCTCCCCGGCGGCGAGGACGTCCAGTACGACGGGCTGGTGATCGCGACCGGCATGGAGGCCAGGCGCATCGCCGGCGTGCCGTACCACGACCCGCGCGTGCTCGGCCTGCGGACGATGCAGGACGCGCTCGCGATCGAGCGGGCCGTGTCCGCCGGCCGCGGCCCGATCGCGATCATCGGTGGTGGCTTCACCGGGTGCGAGATCGCCTGCAGCCTGCGTCACCTCAACCGGGAGGTGACGATCATCGGCCGCGGCCCCAACCTGCTTGGGAACGTGCTCGGCCCGCAGCTGGGCAACTGGATGACCGAGATGCACCGCAACCACCACGTCGACCTGGCGATGGAGACGTCGGTGCGGCACTGGGTGCCCCGGCCCGACGGCATCGAGTTGCACCTGAGCGATGGCACGTACATGCTCGCCTCGTGCGCGATCGTCGCCGCCGGTACGGTCCCGGCGACGTCCTGGCTGCGGGGATCCGGGTTGCCGCTGGACGACGGCGTGGTCTGCGAGCCGACCTGCCACGTGGTGGGTGCCGAGGACGTGGTGGCCGCCGGTGACGTCGCGCAGTGGCCGAACCTCCGGTTCGACGACAAGCCGCGGCGCATCGAGCACTGGCTGAACGCGGTGGAGATGGGTCGGGCCGCTGCCGAGAGCCTGCTGGCCGGCCGCGCCGCCGCCCGCCCGTTCACGCCGATGCCGAGGTTCTGGACCGAGCAGTTCGGCGTGCGCATCCAGGCCGCCGGCGTGCCGAAGATGGGTACGGAGACCATCTCGCTCGGTACGCCCGCGGAGGGCAACGGCACGGTCGTCGGGTACGTGAAGGAAGGCCGCCTGATGGGCGTGATCGGCCTCGACAGCCCGGGCGCCGTGCTGACCTGGACCGAGACCGTGATGCGGCACAACCCCGCCCCCGGCGAGCGGCCCGTCCCGGTCGACCCGCGCCCGATTCCGGCCGAGGCGATGGCCGCCCGTCAGCCCAACCGCGCCAGGGCGACCGGTCGCCACTCGCTGCCCACGCAGCGCGACCTGCACAAGGTGGACAGGCCGGCCCAGCGGGCCAACCCCGTCCGCTCCCCGCAGTTCGCCCCGGCCTACTGAGGGATGGACCCGGCGGGTGGGCGCGCCCCCGCCCGCCGGGGACCCTCCTCATCGTCCCAAGTGGACTGGTCCGCCGTTCGTTCCATGCGGACCTGGCAACAGGGGTAACGGATCCCCGTTGTGGTGAGTTATGGTGCGCCGGCCTCCAATCGAGCCGAAGGAGAGACCGCGATGGACTCCCGCCTGGGCCGGCGTGCGTTTCTGACTGGTGCTGCCGCCGTGGGGGTGGTCGCGTTCGACCCCGCCGGGACCGGCTGGGTCACCGCCGCCGAGGCCGCGCCGGACGCGGTCCGGCTCCCGGAGCTGGACGGGGAGCTGGTCGTCGACGAGGCGTCGCTCGCCGAGGCCGCGGACGACTACGGGCACATCGTGCACCGGCGGCCGGTCGCCGTACTGCGGCCGGGTTCAGTTCGGGACATCGTGCTGGTCGTCCGGTACGCCAACCGGCACGGGCTGCGGGTGGCCATGCGCGGGCAGGGCCACTCGACGTTCGGCCAGGCCCAGGTCCGCGGCGGCGTGGTGATCGACTCGCGGACGCTGGCCACGGTGCACCGGGTGGAGGCCGACCACGCGGTCGTGGACGCCGGCGTGCAGTGGCTCGAGCTGGTGCGGGCGTCGCTGCAGAAGGGGCTCACACCCCCGGTGAACACCGACTACCTCGGTCTCTCGGTGGGCGGCACGCTGTCGATCGGCGGGATCGGCGGCGCCTCCTCGCACTTCGGCCTGCAGGTGGACAACGTGCTGGCCCTCGAGGTGGTGACCGGTGAGGGCCGACTTCTCCGGTGTTCGCCCACGGAGCGGCCCGACCTGTTCGATGCCGTCCTGGGCGGCCTCGGCCAGTTCGCGATCATCGTCCGCGCGACCGTACGGCTGGTGCCGGCGGAGACCACCGCGCGCGTCTACAACCTCTTCTACCCCGACCTCGAGTCGATGACCGCCGCCCAGCGCCGGGCGCTGGCCGACCGCCGGTTCAGCTACCTCGAGGGCCAGCTGCTCCCCGCCGAGGGCGGCGGCTGGCAGTTCATGCTCGAGGGCGTCGAGTACTACACCCCACCCGCGGCGCCCGACGACGCCGCACTGCTGGCCGGCCTGGACCCGGCGTCGACCCAGGTGTCCGAGGTCCCGTACTTCGAGTGGCTGAACCGGGTGTACGCGCTGGTCGAGCAGCTCAAGCCGTTACGGCTGCCGGGCCCGTGGATCAACGTGTTCCTACCCGACGGGGCGGTGGATGCCTACGTCACCGAAGTCCTGGCCGACCTGACCCCAGCCGACACCGGCGGTGTCGTCCTGCTGTACCCGGTGCCACGTGACCTGGCCACGCGGCCGTTCGTCTCCCTCCCCGACAGCGAGGTGGTGTTCCTGCTGGCCATCCTGCGCACCGTGCCCACGCAGGACGAGGCCGAGGTGCGCCGGCTCCTGGCGGTCAACCGGACTCTGTACGACCGCGCCCGGGCTGTGGGAGGCACCCACTACCCGGTAGGCGCCATCCCCCTCACCCCAGCGGACTGGCGCGCCCACTACGGGCCGGACTACGGGCGGTTCGCCCGGGCCAAGCGAACCTACGATCCGCGGCACGTTCTGGCCCCCGGCCAGCGCATCTTCGACCACCGGTGAGCCAAGTCCGGCCATACCGGACACGCTCCCCAGGACCTCGGTAGCATGACGCCCAAGTACGGGCCGTTAGCTCAATTGGTAGAGCTGCGGACTTTTAATCCGTAGGTTCTGGGTTCGAGCCCCAGGCGGCCCACTCTTCTGCCTGGTCAACGAGGCTGTTCAGCCGGGAACCTTGATCGACTCCCACCGAAACTCACCTCTTTCCCAGAGTGGCGTCCAGCGCGTTCGCGCCGTCGCGGCTGGCCGCCTGCCGTCCCATGTACACGTCCTGGGTCATCGACGGGTGTGCGTGGCCCAGGATGTCCGCGATCTGGCGTGCCGTCAGCCCCGCGTCGTCGAGCAGGGTCGCCACGGTCTTGCGGAAGGTCCGGAAGGTCACCCACTCGAACCCCGCACGCTGCTTGAACGGGTTCCACGCCCGGTTACGGACGTTGGTCGCTTCGCGGATCGTGCCGGTCGTGCTCGGGAAGATCGGACCGGACGTCGGCCGCCCGAGCAGCTCGTGCCGGTCGACGAGCATCGTCACGCACCAGCGCGGGAGCGGGATCGGCCGCTCCGCGTTGTCCGTCTTCCCGCGGTTGACGATCCTGCCCTTCCCCGTCGCCCGAATCACATTGCCGGCCATCGTGAGTTCCCCGGCATCAGGGTCGAAGTCGCGCCAGTCGGCGGCGAGCGCTTCGCCGGTCCGCTCACCGGTGGCCAGGAAGAACCGCACGAGGTCGGGCAGGTCGGCGGCCACCGCCTTGTCGTCGGTGTCGAGCTTGCCGAACAGCTCCAGCACCTCGGACGTGGTCAGCGCTCGCGGCCGTTGTGGCCGGTTCCTGGCTTTCTTGGACTCGATGCGGCCGATGTCCCGGGCCGGGTTGGTCTCGAACGCGCCGACCCGGACGCCGAACATGCACACGTTCCCGATGACCGACTTCACGATCTTGGCCGAACTGGCGCTCATCCTGTCGCGCGTCTTCTGGCACACCTGGTCGAGCACAACGGGAGAGGTCGCGATCTCCCGAGCCCGCAGTTCGCCGATCTCCGGCAGGACGATCAGCGTCAGCCGGTTCCGGTACGTGTCGACGGAGCCCCACGAGTTGAACCCGCGGCCGGCGTCTCGCTCGAACTCCGCGAGCCACCCGAGAGCGACATCTCGGAACCGGCTGTCCGGTCCGAACGTGCCTGCTTGTGCGGGCGTCACCCAGTCCCGAATGGCTTCCTTGAGCCGGTTCACGGCTGCCGTCTCGGAGCCGGCGTCCCGCTGAACCTGGTAGACCTTCCCGTCGTAGTGGCGGTACTTGCACCGCGCACGGAACCGCCCCGGTGTCACCTCGTTCACCTTGATCTTCCCGTAGGTGCCGAGCGGCATCGGCGGCCGAGGCATCAGGCGACCTCCGCGGGAAGCCTCTCGAACCACTCGATCACGTCGGCCGGGCGGAAGCGGACGTACTTGCCGACCCGGCGTCCGGGCGGGCCGTAGCCCTTGGTGCGCCACTGGTAGAGGGTCTGCTCGGGGATTCCCAGGTACTCCGCGACGTCTTTGATGCCCCAGAGCTTGTTGGTGGTCATGCTGCTGGTTCCTGTTCTGCTCTGTGCCTTGTGAGGCGCGATTGCCGGGTGCGATCGGCGATGGCTGCGGCGAGTTCGCGTTCGGCGTCGTCGGCGTAGCCGGTACCGGTGAACTCCCAGTCGTTGATCACGGTGATGTCGTCGAAGTCCTCGGCGGGAATGCCCAGGGCGGTCAGGCGCTCGGCGAGCTGGTGCGCTTGTCGATCACCCCGGAGGGCCTTGAAGGTGGTCGAGTAAGCGCGGGACTTGGTGAGGAAGTGGCCGCGGAAGCCGAGCATGTGCGCCCAGCGCCGCAGGTTCAGGTCCTCGTACCGGTCGAGCCCACCGAGGTTCCACGCGGTTTGGATCATGCGCCGGTGGTGGTCGGAGACGCGCAGGTGGTCGATGTCCAGTTGGGAGCGGATGGGGCGGTCGGCGGCTTCGGTCTTGCCGGTTCCTTTGGTGGCGTACTTGGCGATGTAGCCGGCGAGGCGTTTCTCGCTGATCTGCCCGTCGTCGTCCTCGACGTCGTGTTCGCGGGTGATGGGGCGGATGTCGACTTGTGCGCCCCACGCGAGCTGGAGAACACCGCCGTCGGGTCGGACGGTCTTGACCTCGGCGGCGGCTGCCGCCGCTCGGATGGAGGTTTCCAGGAGGTCGGTGGTGGCCCAGGCCGGCGGAGTGTCGGCCGCGCCCTCGGGGCCGTCGAGGCGGACCACGGCATGGAAGTGGACGAGGCCGCGTCGCTGGTACTCGGCCACCTTGCCGTAGGAGAGGCGGGCGACCTGGGCGAACTCGCGGACGCGGATGCCGGCGCGTTTGGCGATCTCGCGTCGGAGGCGCGTGACGAATCGGTGCCACAGGACGCCGGTGTGGGCTTGCCAGAGCACCGCGCCGGGGTAGTCGTAGTGGTCAGGGTCCAGCGGTGTGCCGATGCGCGGGTCGTGCTCGTGGTGACGGTCGCCGCAGGGGCAGCGCAGCGGGCGGCCGGCAGAGCTGAACGCTCGGTTGTGGACCTGTCCGAAAGAGGGCGGGGTGAGGGTGACGAACGCGCGTGGGCGGTCGGTGACCGATTCGGGGACGCCTTTGGAGCCACCGGAAAGGCCAGCGCGAACGAGGTGGAAGGCGTCGGCGGCGTAGCGGTCGGAGCAGGTCGGGCAGATCGCGCTGCGGCGGTTGCCGCAGGGCACCCAGGCCGTTCCCGCGTGCTCGTCGACCAGGGCGCCGGTGGGGGTGTGCACGAGGCGGGAGGAGCCGAGGAGCCGGATCGGTTTCGCGCATCCGCCGATCGCTTCGACCCGTGTGCGCCAGTCCTGGTAGTCGGCGGCGCGGAGCCGGGCGGCGATTCGATCGTCTGTTGTGAACAGAGGGCATCACCTCCTTGTGTCTGTTGTTTCGAGGACTCGCCGGGCGAGGTCGGCCGGCACACGGGCGAGACGTTGGATGTCCTCGGGGGACGGTTCTCGGCCGTCCGCTCGTGTTGTCGTGATCGCGGCGTCGATGCGTGCGGTGATGTCCGCTGGGAGCTTGACGCGCGCCGGTGTTGGCTCAGCCGGTGGGAGCGCGGGCGGGGTTGGCTGAGCGGGAGTGTCTGGTGTGGACGTGTGGGGCATCCGTCGCATGAGGAGCTTGACGACCGCCAGGAAGCCGAGTGCTGGCATGGCGGCGACCAGCCAGCCCGCCGGGGAGCGTTCGGCCTCGGCGACTTGGGCCGTCATCTGGACCAGGACGCCGAAGACGAGCACCAGCATGGGGAAGGTGAACGGTCGGCCGGCGGAGCGGTCGTGGTGGATCTCGATACCGGCGACGATCGCGATGCCCTCGATCACGACCGCTGTGGCCCAGGCGAGCCAGCCGGTTTGGCCGTGGTTCGCGGCCCAGTCGTGGGTGTGGGTGAAGCCGGCCGCCGCGCCGATCCCGCCGAGCACGACCGCGACGCCGATCCGGATCGTGTCGGCGAACCGAGCACGCATGGTCCCTCCAGTCAGGTGATGGCGCGTCGCACCGCGGCGACCGCTTCGGCCGGGGTGAGGTCCAGCTCGCCGGCCCAGCTCGTGACGTGCGCCCAGTGGCGGTGGCCGGGTCCGGTGGCGCCGGCCGCGACGTGTTCGGCGAGCACGAGCGCGGTGGTGGCCTGGTTGTGGGAGACGGTGCGACCCGGCAGCCAGGAGACCCGCCACCGCCCGTACGGCTTGTGCTTGTCGACGGCGTGAGCGGTGTGGCCGCTGGTTCCGTGCATGGTCGTCTCGCCGCCGGTGATCTTCATGGGTTTGGCTGGGGTCAGCGCCTGCCAGCGGTTGAGCAGGGCGTGTCCGCGTCTGGTCAGCCGTAGCGGTGTCACTGGGCGACGGACCGCGCCGTGTCGGCAGGTCACGGTGTCCCGGACGGGTCGCCGTTCGATGTAGTCGCCGGCCGTGAGCGAGGCCAACACGTTGTCGTCCGCGGCGAGCCGGACGCGGGTGTCGTCCTCGAACACCACGTACCGGTCGCTGTCGTCGAGCATCCCGTAGCGGCCCTGGTGCACCTCGGCGAGGACATCCGCCGCAACCTCTGGCCGCCCCGACGAGCGTGCTCGACGAGCGCGAGCGGGTGGAGACTGCCGAGTGGAGGTGCCCGACGCCGGCCGGGGTGCGGCGCCGAAGAGGTCGAGCTGGTCGCGGCTCACCAGAACCACCACCAGTGGCCCCGAGCGTCGAACGCCCACTCGCGCAGCAGCCCACGCACGGCTAGGAGGTCGAGCAGGATCGCGGCGATCACGGCGAGGGTGAAGGGGTGTGTTCCGGGACTCCAGACCAGTGCCGCGAGGCCGACGAGCGCGGCCAGGATGAGCGTGACCTTGAGCCAGGTCCGCAGGACCCATGCGGTGGTCGACCACATCACGCGACCTCCCGCCGTACCGCTGGCGCCGGGACGCGGTGGACTGGTTCGGGTGTTTCGAATCGGGTGGTGTGCCAGGCCCAGATCAGCCATCTGATCCCGCCGAGTCCGGCGAGGACCAGCAGCACGAGCAGCAACAGCGCGACGAGGGGGATGGCCGCGCTCACTGCCCCGAGGACGCAGAAGGCGAGCAGGGCGCGGGTGACGAGGGTTCGTTCGGTGTGCATGTCAGGCCACCACTTCCAGGTTGGTCCGGCCGGGGTTGCCGGCGCGGACGAAGGTGACGAGCTGGTCGATCTCGCGGTCGTCGACGTAGGCGGCGCGAACGCGGACCGGGGTACGGGTCCGGGGGCGCACGACGTAGCCGATGCCCGCGGTTTCGGGGACGTTGGGGATCTCGTCGGCGAGCGCGCCGCGCAGTCGGGCGTCCTCGCCGAGCACGCCGTCGACCTGACCGGCCGCGGTGAGACGCAGGCAGACGCGGACGGTGAACAGGTCCCGAACGGGCACGGTGTCCTTGGTGGGCTCCTGAACGAACCCGACCATGTGATGACCCGACGAGCGGCCCTGAGAGCCGACGAGAGCGAGGTTGCGTCGGTTCTCCCGGGCGTGGTCGCCGTACGCGAGCAGCGCGCCCAGCTCGTCGGCGATCAGCAGGTTGATCGGGTTCTCCGCACTGACCGAAAGCTTCCGCTTACCGCGCCCGGCGAGCCGCCGTTGCCCCTCGCCCAGGTCGGTGACGTAGTCGGCGATCAGGTCGGCGCAGTCCTCACCGGTCGCGGCGTAGCGGTGAGCGATCGGCGCGAGCTTGGCGAACTCCATCTGCTTCGGGTCGCACACCCACAGCCGCACCAGCCCGTCGCGCAGCATCGGCGCGAGCGTCCGCAGCAGCGACCACCCGATCGAGTTCTTCCCCGCGCCGGTCGCCCCGGCGACAAACCAGTGGTTGCCGGTCAGCGACTCGCGCCACTCCCCGCCGTACTCGTCGTCACCCAAGTAGATCGATCCGAGGTCGACGGCGTCGGAGTCGGCCGGCATCTCCGGGGCGTCGATGATCTCGGTGAACGGTTCGGAGTGCTGGACGATCAGCCCGATCACCCGCGGCTTGACCTTCTCGACGCCGACCCGCTCGACGTTGAGCGCCGCGCACAGCTCCTCCACGCGGTCGGTGAACGACCGCATCGACTGACCGCGCGCCAGCTGCACCCACACCGTGTCCACGGTCGGCGAGTGCGCCCGCACCTTCAGCACCCGCGGGAACCGGTCCACTCCGGTCTTGCGGTGGGTGGTGAACAGCTCGCAGTCCTCCATGGCCCGCCGCCACCGCGCACCCATGTAGGTCCACCATCGGCGCCGCCAGGACCGCAGCTGCGGAGCCACCCACCGGTCGAACGTGTCGGGGTGAGCCCGGTACCAGGCACCCAGCACCACCGCCGCCGTGCCAGCTCCCGTCCCGACCGCAGCCGGCCCCAGTTCGGCGGTCCCGACCCCGATCGCTCCCGGCACCGCGAGGCTGCCCGGATGTCGTACCGCCCAGGCCGCCGCACGCCACTCCGCACCCGGCCGGCGCCGCGACTCACCGCCCGCCCTGCTGGTCTTGCCCATCTCGTCACCTCACGTGCTCGAGGCAGCAGAAGGCCCCGACCACCACCTGTGGGTGATCGGGGCCGACCGCTGCTCCTGTGTCCTACCGCTTCCGGCGCTTGCCCTCCGACGCGATCACCGACCGCGAGTCCGACAACGCCACCGTCAACTCCGCGACCCGCCGCGCCATCCGGTCGTGGTTCGCCTTGAACGCCCGCCGCCGAGCCGGGACCTCCCTGATCGCCTGCCGCAGCTGGGCCATCGCCTTGTCGAGGTCCTCCAACGTCCGGTCCAGCTGGTGCGCCACCTCAGAGCCTCCATTCGCGGGAGATCAGCTCCGCCTCGTACTTCTTGCTCTTGCGCCGCAGCCGCTCCAGCTCCTCGAACGCGGCCCGCCGCATCCCGCGCAGCTCCTCCTTCGTCGCCACCGTCCAGCCCGGCCCGGCCGGCTTGCGCTGTACCTGGTTGATCAGTGCGTTGGTCTCGTCCAGGGCGTGCAGGACCATGTCCATCGCGCCCACGAACGTCCCGTACCGCTCCCGGGCACGCCGGTTCAATGCCTCGATCTGCATCGCGCTACGCCGCCTTCCGCGAAAGCGTCGAAGCGAACTCCCCGGCAGTCGTCAAATCCACCGTCAGGAACTTCACCGCGTTACTCACCAAGTCCCGCACCTCACGATCCGGCTCTGTCGCGACGAACTCCCGGTAAGCCGCATTAGCAACCTCGATGATCTGCTGAATTTCCCGCATCACCGACCACCCTCTCGAACGATCACTCGCGCCACCCGCAGACCCGCGAGGTAGCCCTGCCGCCACCCCACCGGCTCAACTCTTGTTATCTCCACCTGCGCATACTCGCGATCCAGCCGCGCCACGATCCGCGCTCGCAACACCGCCGGCCGCACCCGTCTCGACACGATCCGTCCACCTCCACTGAGTCGAGGAAACGCCACGAATGCCCCCGCGCGCCCGAATCAAGACGCGCGGGAACAAACGAAACACATCCTCTTCCGACACCTGTTTCAGCACCGGAAGAAGGCATAGATCGGCCCACTATGGAGTTATCAAGGAACAAGCAGCCGACAACCGGCTTAGAAACTCAAGCGGCGACAGAGTCAGCCGCTACGACTCAGGCGACCGGCTTGATACCCGTCGCACGCCACGCGAGGCCCGACATCTGCCGACCGTCGATCTCGTTCTCCCAGTGCGACACCCGAGGGTTGATCAGCTCCACCAGGTCACCCTCGGACACCTCCGCGCCCGGATCGGTCTCCAGCGTGCACTTGATCTCCGCACCCTTACCGGCACGGCCCTGGTCGTTGGGACGCGGCTTCACGAACAGCACAACCACGTACTGGGTGGCCCCGCTGTAGTCCGTGACGACCTCGGGCTCACCGTTGCGCCCGTCCCGCATCTTCACGGTCGGAGCCTCGGTCACGAGCACCTTGTGACCGGACAGCTCCACCGGGATGTTCCGCAACATCGCTGCCTCCAAGCAGGTAGATTAGAACTATCTCTATAGAACAGCATCGCTCGACAGCTGTCAATAGAACTAGCTCTATAAGGCTGCGGAAGCCGGGTTGCGCAGTAGAGATAGAGTTATCCGCAACCTGAGGAGGCGACCCATGGGCATCGGCTACCGCGAGCTGGCGTCAGCACTACGCGACGCCATCCAGGCCGGGACCTACCCGGCCGGCAGCACGCTGCCCAAACAAGACGAGATCGCTGAGGAACACGGCGTCAACGTCAACACCGTCCGCAAGGCGGTGGGCGTCCTCGAAGCCGAAGGCCTGGTCACCCCGGTCCGCCGCAAAGGCACCGTCGTCCGCGACCGCCCCCCGATGAGGCGCCTCGGCGTCCAGCGCTACGCCAAGAGCAAATGGAAGTTCGGCCTGGTCGCCTTCGCCGCCGACCGCGAGCAGTCCGGCCGCGACTGGAAGCCCACCGACCAGACCAACAAGGTCCAGCGCACCGAGGCCGACGCCCACACAGCCGAGGCCCTCGGTGTCGAGATCGGAGCACCGGTCTACGAGCGCGCCCGCCTGGTCAAGGACGCCGGCACGCCGACCCACACGCTCACCAGCTACTACCTCCCCGAACACGTGGAAGGCACCCCGTTGGTCGACCCGACACCCGGCCCAGCCACCCCCGGTGGCGGTTTCGCCGTCCTCACGATGCAGGGCTACGAGCCAGACCACATGACCGAAACCTTCCACGCCCGCATGCCCACCCCCGAGGAACTGGCCGAACTCGAACTACCCGCCGGTGAGCCCGTGATGGTCCTCCACCGCACCACATACACCGCCAACGACGTGGCGGTGGAGTTCGCCCGAGGCATCCACGCCGCCAGCCGCTTCTCGTGGTCCTACAGCTTCAAACTCCCCGACTGAGAGAGGACGACCGTGCCCGACACCATCCCGGCCGAAGTCCGTGCCGACGTCGAGACCCTGTGGAACTACCACCGCCTCAACCACAAGCTCAAGCCCACGGATGTCGGCATCGGCCTAGGCAGCCACGACATCGGCGTAGCCGACTACACCGCCGAGCTCTACCACCGCGGCCTGTTCCCCCTCATCGTCTTCACCGGCGCCAACGCCCCCACCACCATCGACCGCTTCCCCCGCGGCGAAGCCGTCCACTACCGCGAACGCGCACTAGAGCTGGGCGTCCCCGACGAGGCCATCAAGGTCGAACCCCAAGCCCGCAACACCGGGGAGAACCTCCTCCTCACCCGCGACCTCCTGGCCGCCGAGGGCATCACCCCAGCGTCCATCACCCTCATCTCCCGGCCCTACCAAGAGCGCCGCGCCTACGCCACCTGCCGCAAACTCTGGCCCGAAGTAGACGTCACCTGCACCTCCCAACGCATCACCCTCGACGACTACGCCGCCAGCATCGGCGACATCCCCCGCATGATCAACGTCATGGTCGGCGACACCCAGCGTATCCGCCTTTATGCGGAGAACGGCTACGCCATCCCCCAAGACATCCCCGCCGACGTGCAAACCGCCTACGATCGTCTCGTTAGTGCCGGTTACAGCTCCCATCTCATACCGGAAGCTGCATAGCGCGCGTTCGGACCTACCGCCACGGCCGGGCAATCAGAAACGTTTAGCGCAGACCGCATCCGTCGCACTCTCATGCCGAAACCAGGCACCCGGCCGCCGCTGCGCGCGCGATCGGATGAGTTCCGACAGCGCTATTCAGCATGCTAGGAGCTCACATCACCCACCGGTCATCAATCGAGCAGCTCGGCAGGCGCTCAACCGTAGACCATATGCCTGACTGGTCATATCATCAACTATTTGGGTCGCATCCCAATGTCCGAGTGGTGGAGGACGTTCGACCGCATTTGAAACTCCTCTAATCCTTTGGTAGTTGGACTAGAATCACACGTGCACCAGGCATGACGTTACGATCGTCCCCATTCTTGCAGCGTCGTAAAAACAAATTCGCTCTCCAGCTCGTGGCCCCGGTCAAGACTCTTTAGGAGGGCCGTGGACCTCGTCATGCGGTCAGGATAGTAAAGCTCTGGTGCCAGGCACGTGGGGCAGTCGCTCAGAAGACAGAACGGTGACAGCGGGAGGGGCATGTCGTGTTGAGTGATGAGGTAAAGATGGTCGTTTGCCAAAGGACGCGAGGTGTCGAAGGTAAACATTTCGAAGTCAGGGTGATCGCCCATCAGGGCCAGACCCGAAACTCGAAACCTTCCGGAGGTGGGTAGCCATTGGAGGCGCTCTGTATGAACCCACCGGGTACGGGCGAGGAAGGCGCATCCTGACAGGCTGCTGAGCATCGGCGTTTCAACGCGCCCAAGGCTCTTTTCCAGCTCTGCCCGTGTCCGAGGGCCCGCGCCGTGCCGAATTTTGTTGCGCAGCTTAACCAGTTGCTCGAGATCGGCGATCAGGCCCGTGCCGCCCTTCTTGCGGGCGGTCGCCTCGACGAGGCCGACAGCAGGTTCACCGTGCTGCCGGGCATCCTCAGCCACTGCTTTGACCACCGCCAGCCAGTGTCCGAGGGAGACGCCGCCCTGCTCAACGGACTGACTCCACTGCACGATGGGTGGCAGATCCTGACGACCTCGGTCGGCGGCCACAGCAAGCGCCATGATGCCCAAAGAGAGGATCAAAGCCTCGGTACATTGGATCGCCGCCTCGTGCTTCTCGGCCAGGGAGAGAGAGTGCCGGAACTTGCGTACTGCGCGGGCGACCGCGTAGGGGTATGACTCCTGGAACAGCATGTAAGGATCGTTATGCCGACGCAGGTTCTGCGCTGTCAAGGAACTAATCGCGGCGGCATCATCCAAACGAATTCGCCGCGCTGATCCCGACCCACTTTCAAAGATTCGGGTCCGAGCCCGGCGGAGTTCGTCCTGAATGTGCGCGGCTTCCCGTTCCCCTTCCTCGAGCCTGGCAAGAGAGGCGCGGATCTCTGATGGGTCGCCGTCGCACTTGGGGATCCAAATGTCAGCCATCTCCCGCGCCTTGATGCGCGGGATAGTTCCATACTTAGGAAACTGCTGTTCAGCCAGCGGGCTGGACAGGTATGCGATCAAGTATTCGAGGGGAAGAACCTCCTGGATAATCCTGATGATAATCAGGCCCTGGCCAGGCTGTACACCGTCGTACTGGCTTGGGATAGGCGTCCAGTGACGCGCTCCGGCAAGATCTCGCCCGACGATGTCGCCCTGTCGCAACCGGTGCCGAGGATCACGCGCGTCTGCACGTACGGGAAGTTCAGCCACGTCCGGCAGCGTGCTGGTCAACAAGGTCGGTGTCAGAACTCGCCTTCGTTCATCCGTATCAGTCGAGTTCGGCTCCTTGTCCAGGTCGGAACTGCGCACTGCCCCGGAGAAAGTCTCAGCGAAGTCTCCGAGTCGAATACCTTCCTGAGCCACCTGCCGCAACTCATGGGTCTGGCGGAAATGCTCTAGCGTCAAATTGTAATTCTCCGCGGCGATCTCCGCTCTGATCACGCAGAAGCTTTGATCGGTCCGAGCGCGCCCACGCTCGTTGCTGTGTCGCAGCCGCCAACGCCGCAGGAGATCTGGGAGGTTGTTGCGCGCGTGATCGCCAGCATCGAGCGTGCTGTCACGCGACAGCCCGAGCTTGTTCTCTGCCAGTAGAGGTGCTCGCCGGTTGGCCAAGCTCCATCCGTCTGCCTTGAGTTCGTAGAACCACACGCTGTCTGCCTGTCCTGCATCCTTGATAAAGAATAGGATCGCACCTGACACTCCCGAGTACGGCTTGAAAGCACCGTTAGGAAGCTTGACCACAGCCTCCAGTCCATGCTCGTCGACAAGCATCCGACGTAATTCAACGTGAGCAGCACTCGTGCCGAACAGCAGCCCGGCGGGGACAATCACGGCCGCACGTCCCCCTCGCTTCAACAGCCGCAAGATCGCAGCAAGGTGAAGAAGGTCGGAATTCCTCGTTTGGACCAGTTCCAGCAACTCGGGCGCCACGGCCTTGTAATCGATGTTACCGCCGAACGGCGGATCGGCCAGAACGACCGAGTATCGCTCGTCGTCCCCTCCAGGCCTATTCACGAGATTGTCTCGGTGCCGCAGATCGGCACCTTCGCGGCCCTGAAGCATCAACCGCATGCTGCTCAACCGCAACATGGTCCTGTCGAAGTCGAAGCCATGCAGCCTGCTGCTCACTTCCAAAGCGCTTCGCTGCGAGGTGTTTGGGTCAGACCGGTCCACGAACTGAGCCGCAGCGCTCAGCAAACCGCCCATGCCACATGTCGGATCGCACACCTCGTCATCGGGTCCAGGCTCAGCCATAGCCACCATCAGAGCCGCCAGATGGCGAGGGGTAAGGAATTGACCCATGGCACCTGCCGTGAGCGCCTTGGCAAGCAGATGCTCATATAGATCGGCCGCGTCGCCGGCCGAGAAACTCTCTTCGAGCAGGCTGACAGTTTTGGCCAGTAGGCCGGGGGTCGGGATTGTAAAACGAGCGTCCTTGACGTGTTGCGAATACACTACTCCAGCGATCGTGTGACTGCGTAGCCATGGGAACACCTCGTCGGCCATCGACGTGTACATGCGTTGAGGCGTCAGGCGGAGGAAATGAGACCAGCGAAGGTGCTGGTCGCCTTGGGCAAAGATCGATCCTCCCTCAGGCATCTCCGACGGCGCGACCCGCTGGTCCCAGTGTTCTTGCAGGCGGTCCAGTTCGCGGAGATACAAGAGGTGGGAGATTTGTTCCACGGTCTCCACAGGATTGGAGATCCCTGCTGCCCAGAAGGCGTCGAAAAGCCGGGCGGTGAGAGTGCGCGAGAAACCGTCGTTCGTCACGTACTGGAGACTATCCACCTGCACACGGTTCGACGGCGAACCCCACCGACCTGTCCCGCAGGCGGGGCAAGTGCACGTCTCAGGGAGCCTACAGCCCTTCTCGGTCACGGTCCATCCAAAGTCATGTTGTCCATGATGTCGTCGAGCACGACCAGCGAAGACTAATGTGCTCATGGTAAGCCAGGACAGCAGGATGGTGGCATTGCGAACAACGTCGCCGCTGTCCGCCCCCTGAAGCGCCGGCCTGGGAGCGGCCTACGCGTACATGGATGAACACGGCTGTCTTCGTCATGCTTACGTGTTCAGACTTTCTCTACTTGTTCAAGGCGGGCGCCTTTGGCGCCCGCTGGCCCGCTGTGCCTATGGCCGACGCGGCACTGCGCGCTGGGCGTGCGGCTGCCGCCGGTCCCAGCGCGCGCTGGTCGGCCGGAGGCGGGCCAGGGGGAGTAGGCCCGCGCGGAACTAGAGAGAAGACGTGTCCTCGCCGGACGGGCAGGCCAGCAGGATGGCGAAGCTGCGGTCCTGTTGCGGTTCGTCGGGGGACGTCCTGCCATTCCGTGGACCCCTCAAGGGCTATCGCATCGCGTCAAGGGGGCAGGCCGCGAGGTGGGTGCTCCTTCGACCCGGCGCGATCGGGCTACGCCAGATCGACGGGATGGCAGGGAAGTCCGCTCCCTGGCGTGGAGGGATACGCCACTACCCTTGACTACTTCCTAAATTTCAGGCGTGCGAAGTGAATAGTCAAAAATATCGCGCTCACAATTCCTAGCCCTGCGGCTACGTAACCTTCTGCCGCGCTATGAGGGCCGGGTGTGAAGGCCAGAGAGTAGGCGGAGGCTAGTGCGCCACCGCCAGTGAGGCCGCCAAGTGTGTTTGTCACCGCTTCGGTAACGCTAGTTCTGTCAGAGCCAGAAACTAGTCGAGCGTTGGCTTCATTCACGTGATTACGATCAACCGTCGACAGGTTGTGATTTCGGGCGATCGATATGGCAAGCTGTCCGAGGTTGCCAAGGTATTCGCCGTGAAGCAACTCAAGCTGTTCCCTCGCTTGCGGGCTGAGAGACATTCGTTCTTTGGGCCGGCGTACCAGTTCTTGATTTATGCTTTGAGCAGCCGCCACTAGGTTCGCAGGGACTTGGGTTGCCTGCCCAGAGGGTTCCCACGTCGCTGGTGATGAATCCTGTGGGTCAGCCACGTTTCCTCGTCCTCTGATTTTCTGAGATCAAGTTGTGAAACAGGGCTTGCTGGGTCGCCAGTGAACGAATCATAGCCCGTAGCTCGTGATCTTCGATCCAACGGAGATCGGATCGGTCTGCAGTCGATATGTCACGTTTATGGCGTCGGATTGTGCGCTCAAGGAATACAAGTGCCAGTACCATCGAGACGGTCGTGGCTGTTATAAGTGCGATCCAAACGCCCGCTTGCTCGACTATGGCACTGGCTGCTATTGTCAGGGCGGCTATATTAAGGAGTAGCGCCGCGAGGGAAGGAAATGCGGTAAGATCTCTTGTCTTTGCTCTATGTCTTGCGGCGATTGCCACCTCGCGTTCTAGCGAGAATGTAATTGCCGCTCTCGAACTGGGCTCCTCGTGGCTGAGATCGACCACGTGGAGTAGCTCGGAATCTCCCTTGTCGTCGTCATCTGACATGCGCCGCTCCGCTGCTTGAGGTCGCCATGGCTGTCAGGATCTTCATCGCTGTCGACGGCGACATGTTATCGCGCGCGCTCCAATTGATGACAGGCACGGTGAGTCTCCGATGCTGGACGTCTCGTCGCGGTGTGCGCCGGGCCAAGGATGGCGCTCGAACAGGGGGCCAGGGTGAGGCTCACCCCTACGCCTGATCGTCGAACAGGGCCACCACGGCATCAAGGACGCTGCGCGCCGCTACGCGGTGACTACGTCATCCTTGACACCGTGGCAACCCTGCTCAGGATGGCTTGTGTCGGGGTGAGGGAGGTGTAGGCGAAGCGCAGTGTTGCCGATCTATTGCCAACTATCGACGGCAGACGACCGCAGGCGCCAACCACAGACCGGCGACGCGGAATCCTGTTCGCTCAGATGAAGGCATGTTTCCGCAGGTAACCACGGAGGACGCTGGGCTCCGGCCCTAGATCAGAAGGCTCTGTAGTCGATCCTTCAATAGAACCTGACAGAAGTAACGCGTCGATCCAGGCTTGAGTTGCGCTTCACAGCAAATCTTCCAAAGGGATGACGGTGCAGTCGTGAAACTGGCGCACAAGGTTCATAGCGCGTGCCCAGCGGATGGACGGATCGTCGTAGCGGATGACTGTATCCTCGACGGGCATAAGGGTTTTGCCCCAGTTCCGGTAGACCACCGCTCGTACACCAGCGATAGGATAATTCCGGACCCGGAGTGCGACCGCGCCTTGTCGTAGTGCTGGACAGAGGCGGGTTGCGACATCAACACAGCGGACGCAAACTGGGGGCTCGGTCACAGCCATCTTTTCCGGCCAGGACGGCCACTGGTCGCTTTCGTCTTTGAGTAGCCATAGGACGCCGTCGTCGTTCACATCGGCTGGTGCGGCGCAGACCTGGCATAGGAGGCGGCGCATGGCGCGGCGTTGGCGCATGGGATGGACGCGACCGAAGTCGGGGCGGCCCTGGCGGGGGTGGGAGGGTACTCGGAACCAGAGGACGCCCTTGTCGTCTCGGTCGGTCAGCAGCTCGTCGGTGTAGGCGATGCCGACGCCGGGGCGTTCCACCAGTGTGGAGGGCGGCTCTGTCTCTGTGGTCCATGCGGTGATGTAGGGCGCGATGACTCGGTTGTCGGGGGCGGGATCTTCGGGGGCCGGGGCGATGGGAGGCGTTGCGCTCGCGTCGTTGGCCGTCTGTGGGCTGGCGGTCACGAGGGCTGGTCGGTGGTTTCGGCGGATAGGAGCTGGGTGGTGCCGTGTTCGTCTCGTAGGTCGGCGCGGGCGTTCATCGCTTCGGCTACTTCGGTGAGGCGGGACGCCAAGGCTCGTTCCTCGGAGGTGCTCATCGGTGTTCGGCGGCCGGCGTCGGCGTCGAGGTGGCCGATTACGTATCGGGCTAGCTGGGTGTTTACCTCTGTCACCTCGTGCATGAACAGGCCGTCGAGGTGGGCTGTCTCATCGGGTGGCGGTACGTCGTTCATCTTCTCCCCAGGGCGGGACGCGGGTTGGTCGTGGAGGCACCCGGCGCCGGGGTGGCCGGGGATGACAACGGACGATCGGCGTCGGTTGCGCACTCCCTCCCGGCGCCGGGTGCCATGGCTTCAACGCTAGGAAGCAGGTGGGCCCTCAGCCCTGACTGTCAGTCCGGGATGACCAGTAGTCCGGGTTAGGCGACTGGTGCGCCGAGCCGCGTCGCGAGGTGGGCGGCCCGGCGGGCGATGTCACCGCGGGCGCGTTGCACGACGGTGTTCAAGGCCGTTCGGGCTGCGGGGCGGTACTTGAGGTCTTCGGGGGCCTCGGTGCTGGCGGCCTGGAGCATGACGAGTGCGCCGGCGTAGTCCTGGCGCTGGTTGTAGCCCTTTGCCTGATCCAGGCGGAACGCCACTCGTCGCTCGATGGACAACGTCGGTTCGGGTTGGATGCGTTCGGCGAGGCGTAGGCCTTCGGTGGCGTTGCCAGCTTCAACCTCGACGTTCACGGCGTACATTGCGACGTTGGTCGGGCCGAACGCGGTCCAGCAGACGTTGCGCTCGCCAGTCCGTTCGGCGATCGGGACGACTGAGCGGATCCGGTCATGGGCGGTCCACATGTTTCCGAGGCGCATGCTGGCGACGGCGGCCAGCAGGCGCAGGGCACCGAGGAGTGCGAGTGCGTCCAGGTCTTCGGTGACGTGCCGCTCGACGGCTTCTGCCGCGTGGAGGGCAACGGCTTCGGCGCCTTCGGGTTGGTACTGGGCGAGCAGCACGTGGGCCAGGTTCCATCGCGCTGATGCCAGCCGGACGGGGTCGTTGGCGGTTTCTGCCGCGGTGATGCCCCGTTCGGCGGCGAGTAGGGCGAGGTCGACTCGGCCGACTCGTTTGGCGAAGGTGCGCACCAGGCCGTACAGGTCGACGGCACAGGCTTGGGCTGCCTGCTCGCCGGTCGCGTGGTCGGCGCTGCGCAGCTTGCGCAGCTGCTCAGCGGAGGTGATGAGGGGCGGAAGCTGATCGGCCAGCCGGCTGTAGCGCTGTGCCGAGGTCTGCCAGGTGTGCCACGCGGCGTGGACCTGGTCGCGGAGCCCGGCGACGTCAACATCCGAGTTCTCCGTCGTGGACGGGTGTGTCAGAGCGCGATGGATGGACTCGCCGGATTCCAGCGGAGGCGTGGTCCTGGTCGGGGTTGTCTCGCCCAGCAGGTCGGACACCGACACCCCCAGCACGTGAGCCAGCTGCACCACGACTGGCAGTGCTGGGAGCTTCTTTCCCCGTTCGATTTGGTAGAGGTAGTCAGCGGTGATGCCGGCCAGGCCGGCGACCACCGTCTGCGACTTGCGGATGGCCTGGCGGGCGAGGCGGACTCGTTCGCCGAAGGCGGCCGCCAGCTCGTGGCTCATATCGATCTCCCCAGACCTCTTGACCAGCACCGATAGTACGCACGCGACTACGAATCAGGAACGATGGCACACTCTGGGGGTGTCACCCAGCGCTCCGGCACGGCCCCGCCTCCTCGTGCTGTGGGACGTCGACCACACCCTGATCGAGACGCGCGGCGTCGGACTTGCCATCTACCGGCTCGCCTTCCCAGCGGCCACCGGACGTCCGCTCGCGGAGCTGGCCAAGATCTCCGGCCGGACCGAGCTGGACATCATCCGTGAGACGTTGCGGATCAACGGTGTGGAACCCACGTCCGCCGCGGTCGACCGACTGGCGACAGCGCTCATCCAGGGGTACGAGGACGCTCGTGCCGAGCTGGCCGGCCAGGGGCGGGCCCTTCCCGGTGCCCATGACGTCCTCACCAGCTTGGGCGCCAACCCGGCGATCTTCCAGACCGTGCTGACAGGCAACCTGCGGGAAGTCGCCCGGATCAAGCTGGAGGTCTTCGGACTCGACGCCTTCCTTGACCTCGACGCCGGGGCGTACGGCGACGACCACCAGGAGCGCGCCATGCTGGTGGCCCTCGCCCAGGAGCGCGCCCGCCAGCGCAGCAGGGTTCCGTTCGGCAATGACAGGACGGTGCTCGTTGGGGACACTCCGAACGACGTAGCGGCCGGCTTGACGGCGGGAGCGCGCGTCCTCGGGATCGCGACCGGGAAGACCAGCCTTGACGAGCTTCGCGACGCGGGGGCGACGTACACGGCCAAGGACCTCGACGAGGCAGCGTCCCTGTTGACCACACTCGCCTTCGAGGTGCCTCGCCAGGAAGATCATCCCCACCTTTACCCCAACAAAACCACCACGAATGACGGCGGCTGACCGGGTCCGTCCAGAGGTGGCCGGGACACGTTCTGCCAGGTCACGAGGGATGTTAGTAGGGGATGACAGACGGCCGATGAGAGCGATCACGAAACCGTAGGTTCTGGGTTCGAGCCCCAGGCGGCCCACTCTTTGCCTGGTCAGCGGACTCCTCGTCGTTCCGTACGACCACGAAAACCCGTTCCCGTCCACTTTCCGTCCACTTTCGTTCGCGGGTGCTCGGAGCGAGGGCGGGCGCGCTGAGCGCTCCCCTTGGTCTGCATGCGGCCATCCCCGCTGGCCGGAAGTCGCTCGACCAGCTCGTCGAGTTCCTCGGCCGAGAAAGAACCCTCCTCGCCGGCTTCGTTGTCGGCGTCCTCGCGGCTGCTGTCGCCCAGTGGGAGTGGGGGCCGCTGGTCCGCATTGACGCACTGCACTACGCCGCCGTCGCCGCGCCAATCGTCGAGCTCCCCGCGGCATCACGGCTCAACCGACGGCGCAATGTGCTGAGGTCTACCCGATCGGCCGTCCCGAGAGGCGACCTTCATCGGTTTGATCACCTCGGGACCGCCGCTCATCCGCGCGAACGGAGCATCTGGTGAGAGTCACACATCTGGGTACCGTCGACTCTGGCAAGAGCGGCTCCCCGGCCGCGTTCGCCAGGGACCGAGGGACCTACCTGATCCAGGGCTACAAGAGCACCGACGAGGGGGCGCTAGCCGAGGTACGTTGCCACGGCCTGCCCGACCACGAGGATGTCGTCGAGGTGTCGCCCAGCGTGCTGCAGTTTCTGACGCGACAGGAGGGGTGATGCTTTCGCGCGATGAGTTCGAGCAGCTGTTCCAGGAGTTCACTGCCTCGGCCTGGCGCCTGGAGATCCAACCGCCTACGACGAGCCGGAGGAGCGCGAGCCGCTCCGACGTTGGCTCGCCGGCGAGCCGGACGACCTGACGTGGATGGCCGACTGGTGGGAGTGGATCAGCGACGTCCGGGAATCCGGCCGGCAGTTTGGCAGGGTGCGCGTGCTGTACGAGCCGCCGTCGGACTACCAGCGGTACGAGCTCGAGGTGCTCACCCCGCCGGCGGTCGACGCCGGCGAGGACATCCGTCTGTTGCCCGGGGCGCGTGCTCGCGAGCTGCGGTTACCGGAACGGGACTTCTGGCTGTTCGACGATGCTCGCGTGGCCGTGATGCACTTCGGTGCGGACGGCGTCCACGGCGCCGAGCTGCTCGACGACCCGGCCGCGGTGGCACCGTTCCGCGCTGCACGAGCTCGTGCATGGGACGCTTCGATCCCGTACCGCGAATGGGCCGCCAACGCCCCATGACCTTGACGCGGCGGCTGCGGCTCGGAGACGAGCTGGCCGCCCTGCGCAACGCCGCCGCCCTGCAGGCGAAAGACCTTGCCGCCGCGCTCGGCTGGGACGCATCCAAGGTGAGCAAACTCGAGCGCGGCAAGCAGCTGGCCAGCGACGGCGACCTCGTCGCCTGCGCGTGCGGTCGGCGGCGAGGACCAGCTCGAGTCGATGCGCGAGTAGCTCCGGGAACCGCGCATCCCGACCGCTCACTTCCCTGACCAGCCGCCGGTCCTACGGTGTCGACAACCGCCGGGCCTGCTCGTTGCCCACCTCGGTCGTGCGCCGCAGGTACCGCTCGATCACCGCGAGCTCGTCGTCGCCGAAGTCCTGGAGGGCTTCGGTGAACGCGCCGCCGGGTGAGGCCCAGGCGGTGTTGATCTCCGCGCCGCGCTGGGTCGCGAGTGACACCAGCGCTTTGCGGCGATCCCGCGGATCGGGTACGCGCGTCACCAGACCAGCCTCCTCCAGTCTGTCCACGAGCCGAGTCGCCGAACCAGAGGTCAGGCCGAGCAGCTTCGCGATCTCGCCGGTGGACAGCGGTTCGGGCTCGAGGTCGAGCAGGCTCACGCACTGGAGGTCCGTCGGATGCAGCCCGAGGCGGTTGGCGAGCGCCTGGTTGAACAGCGCGTAGGCGGCGTAGTGCCGCCGGCCGGCCACGGCGATGGCCGCGAGGAGCTCCGCGCGATCCCGGTTTGACACGTCTGTTCCATCCATCCTAAAGTATCTGCGTCACGCAGTTATTGCGCCATGCAGATATATGTCCACAACAGGAGTAGCACCATGAACACCTTGCCCGACAGCAGGCTTCGCGATCTCTACGGGCGCTGGTCCGACCTGTGGCGCGGCGACTTCAGCCAGGCTGAGGACATCCTCGACCCGACCTTTGTCGTGCACCAGGCACGGCCGGACGGCAGCGACTCGGAAGCCACGACGGGACCGGCGCGACTGCTCCCGGAGATCGAGCAGACCATGGCGGTCTTCGGCGACATCACCATCACGGTCGACCTCGGCCCCATCATCGACGGCGATATGATCGCGGCGAGGTGGACCATGAGCGCCACCTACGAGGGCGGCCTCCCCGGCGCCACAGCACCCGCCGGCACGAAGATCGCTTTCAGCGGCCACGACATCCTGCGCGTGTCCAACGACAAGTTCGTCGAATACTGGACCTGCACCGACATCCTCGACGGCCTCGCCCAACTTGGCGCCGTCTCCGGCCCCAACGGACCCGGTCGTAGCCACTAGCGAGACCAAACGGGTTCGCACCTGAGCCTGCGAACGGGGACTACGGCCTGGCAGTGGGCTTGACACCCCCGGGTGCGGAATCGGTTTGCCTCCCCGGCCTTGGCCTGGGAGCCTCGCCCGGTGTCGTCCTCCCTGCTGGTCAACTTCGTCTACTGTCACCCGATCGGGCACGTCGTCGAGGCGTTGCACTACGCCAACGGCTACCGGGCGGCTGACCCGGGGCAGCGGGTGTCGGTGGCGCTCAACGAGAACACGGCCACCGAGCTGGCCGACCACGTGTCGTTCGTGGAGGGGGTCTATTCGGTCCCCATGGACGTCTTCGACGGCGCCGCCGACCACTCCGCCACCCTCTCCGCGCTGCCGTCCGCATGGGACGTCGTGGTCTCGGACTTCCGCGGCTACGACCCCACCCAGCGGAGCCTGTTCCCCGGCATCGCGTCCTGGTTCGACGCCAGCACGGCCTACTTCTCCGGGCAGAAGGGCTTCGCCGGCTTTCCCAAGCCCGTTCCCTACTCGCCCGGGGAGCACTGGCGGTTGTCGATACCGCCGGCCGACGCGCGTTTCTCCGGGGACGGGCCGCGGATCGCCGTGCTGCCGGGCGGAAGCGCGCCCCGCTCGTTCTACCCGTCGACCCGTTCGTGGGAGCTGGTCGTCGACGCGCTCGCCAAGCAGTTCCCCACCGCCACCTTCTGCCTCGTCGGCAAGCTGCGTGCGGACACCCGGACCTCGACCACCTTCACGGCCGAGGAGATGGACCGCATCCGCGCCGCCATGCCCCGCCGCGTCGACGTCGTGGACGAGCCGCTGCTCGACCAACTCGCCGCGGTGGCCGCCTGTGACGTGCTGGTCTCCCCGCACACCGGGTTCGGCATGGTCGCGCTCGCCGCCGGGACCCCGTGGCTGACGATCGGCGGCAACCGTTGGCCGGAGTACTTCTTCAACGGCGTGCCCTTCTACACGGTCATCCCGGACGTGTCCCGCTTCCCCGCCTACACGATGATGTCGGCCAACCCGCCGATGGTCGACGACGACGGGGAACGCTCGCCCAGCATGTCCCGCACCCGGATCGAGGCCGATCTCGACGAGCTGGTCGAGGCCGCCGCCACGTTGGTGTCCGGCGGGCTGGACTACGACACGGCCCTGCGTGCTCACGCGACGCGGATGCTCCCGGTCGTCGGCGGCGACCCGGCCCAACTGTGGTCCATCGACAACGTGCTCGCCGCCTCGCTCGCCTGACCGGGCGTCACCGCAGCAGGGCGGGGAGCTTCAGGAGCGCCTCGGTGATCTGCCATGGCTGGAGGCCCCTCTCCTCGCGCTGGTAGGTGTAGACCTCGGGAGCCAGCGGCGCCAACAGAATTTCCACCAGGGCCTCGACCTCCTTCACCTCCGCGGCCAGCAGGAGCGAGCGGACGTGGGCGCGCCAGAAGCCGTACGCCCCGGTCTCGAACCGTGAGCGGCCGACCTCACTCCCGAGGACCAGGTGCCGGTGTCGCTCCAGCAACTCCACCATCGCCCCATAGAAAGCGGCGAGGCGGTCGGCGGGAGCGGCGCCGGGGCCAAGCGGTGGAGCTCCGCGCAGCATCCGCTCCTGCAACTCCCGTTCGTGCTCGTCGAGCAGGGCCACGGCAATGGAGGCCCGGTCGGGGTATCGGCGGTAGAGCGTGCCCCTCCCCACGCCCGCCGCCCGGGCGATGTCCTCCATCGTCACCTCGTGGGGCGGGCGCGCGGCGAACAGGTCGGCTGCGGCCGTCAGGATGCGCGCCCGGTTGCGTGCGGCGTCTGCCCTCTCCACGGACGCAGTCTAACTGGACACGCCGTCCGGCTCCGTGATTAAGTGGACGCCATGTCCAGTTTGCTGCATCTCGACGCCAGCGCCCGTCGTGCGTCCTTCTCGCGCAGGCTGTCCCACGGCTATGCGCAGGCGTGGCGGGCCAGGAATCCAGGCGGGCGGTACGTCTACCGCGACCTCGCTGCCGACCCCGTTCCGCACATCGGCGAAGGGTGGACGGAGCTGTGCGACCACGTGCTGCGCCACCAGATCACCGAGATCCGCCGATACCGCGAAGCCGTGCGGACCCAGCGGCAACGGGAGGCGTGGGACGTCCTCGAGCCGCTGCTCGATGAGGTCGTCGACGCCGACGAGGTGCTGATCGGCACGCCGATGTACAACTTCTCGATCCCCTCGGCCCTGAAGGCGTGGATCGACCAGATCACGTTCCCGCGGATGTCCCTCGCGGGGCGCTCCTTCGTCGTGACGTCCGCTCGTGGCGGTGCTTACGGCCCCGGCACCCCGCGCGAGGCCGTCGACCACCAGGAGCGCTATCTGCGTGACTTCCTCAAGGGACACTTCGATGTCGAGGACGTGCGGTTCATCACCGTCGAGCTGGTCAACGCCACGCTCGACCCCGCGTTGGCCCATCTTCGGGAACAGCACACCGCATCACTGGCGGCGGCCATGCGGGAACTGCGATGAGCTGGCTCGTCCTGACAGCGGCCGGACTGGTGGAGGTCGCCTGGGCCCAGAGCATCAAGCCGACGCAGAACTTCACCCGGCCGCTGCCGACATTGCTCTGCCTGCTGCTCATGGTCGTCGCGGTCCTGCTGCTCTCGCTGGCGATGAACTCCATTCCGGTCGGGACCGCGTACGCGGTCTTCACCGGGATCGGTGCGGTGGGGGCGATCGCGGTGGGCATCCTGTTGCACGACGACCCCGTCACCACGGGCAGGATCATCGCGCTCACGTTGATCACCGGCGGAACGGTCCTGGCTCACGTCACCGGATAGCGCGTGGATTTCGTCGAACCGGCTGCGGCGGGTGGTCACGAGCGGAACACTGGGCGGCGTGGAGACCTGGCGGGAGCACCAGTGCGACAAGCGACACGACACCTTCCGATCCTTTGCGAAATGCGCCTGGTGGAAGAGCGGGATATCCCTCCAGGTGCTCGGGAACGGCGAGTACGCCTCGCTGAACCTCTGTCGGGACACCGACGGCATTCCCCGCCGCCAGCGGGAGATCTCCGCCTACCTGTACCCCTCCCCGGAGGCGGCGGAGCACGCCAAGGCGTTCATCGACTCCCGCACCTGCGGCACACTCTGCCGGCGCAGGCACGAGATCGTTCGGCTCGAGCTGCCGGCGGGGTGATCACTGGCCGGCCGGCGCAACGATCTGGTGCTCCCAGGCCCAGGCGGCGACCTCCACCCGGTTGCGCAGCCCCAGCTTCGCCTGGATGCCCGACACGTGCGTCTTCACCGTGCTCACCGAGATGAACAGCTCCGACCCGATCTCCTGGTTCGTCCGGCCCCGCGCGAGCGCCCGCACCACCTCCAGCTCCCGGTCGGACAGCGGCCGCGCCGGCTCGCGGCCGGCCGGGCGGCCGCCGGTGGTCAGGCGGCGCAACAGGCGCACGGTCACGGACGGCGAGACGAGCGCGTCGCCGGCGTTCGCCGCGCGGACGGCCTCGGCCAGCAGAGCAGGCCCCGCGTCCTTCAGCACGAAGCCGACGGCGCCACCGCGCAGGGCGCCGTAGACGTACTCGTCGTGGTCGAAGGTCGTCACCACCACGACGCGCAGCGGGTCGTGGACACCCGGCCCGGCGAGGGCCCGCGTGACCTCGAGGCCGTCCAGGCGCGGCATCCGAATGTCCACCAGGCACACGTCCGGGCGCAGCCGGCGCGCGAGCGACACCGCCTCCACGCCGTCCGCCGCCTCCGCGACCACCCGGATGTCGGGCTCGTCCTCGAGCAGGAGCCGCATTCCGCCGCGGACGATCGCCTGGTCGTCGGCGAGCAGGACGCTGATCGTCATCGGACCTCCGGGAGCCGGACGGGCAGGGTGGCCCGGACGCGCCAACCGGCGCCCGACCGCGGGCCGACGTCGAGCCGGCCGCCGAGTGCCTCGACCCGCTCGCCCATCCCGACCAGGCCGAAACCGGCCCGCGTGGTGTGCCGCGCCGGTCTCCCGTCGTCGAGCACCTCGACCGTGACCGCCCGCTCGTCCTGGGTCACGCTGATCGTCACCGAGCCCGCGTGCGGGGCATGGCGCACGACGTTGGTCAGCGACTCCTGGACGACCCGGTAGACGGTGCTGCCCACCTCCGGCGGCCACGCCGGTTCGCCGTCCGGCAGGTGCAGCCGCACCGCGGGGCCGTGCGCGTCGAACCGCCGGACGAGGTCGTCGAGCCGCTCGGGCGCCGGGCTCGCGGAGACGGCGTCGTCGGTGTCGCGCAGCAGGCCGACCACGCGGCGCATCGCGTCCATGGCGCTCGTGCCGGCGGCCTCGATGCCGGCCAGCGACTCCTCCAGCCGCTCCGGGCACCGGCGGCGGACGACCCGCGCGGCCTGGGCCTGGAGCACGATCCCGGTGACGTGGTGCGCCACGACGTCGTGCAGCTCCCTCGCCAGCTCCGCCCGCTCCTCGTGGCGCACCCGCTCGGCCACCGCCTGCTGGCGGGCGTCGACCAGCCGCAGGCCCAACCCGACCGCCACGGCGGTGAACCACCCCAGGCCGTTCAGCACGGTCACCCCGGGCAGGCCCGGTGCCGCCGGCGCGAGGAACGCCGTGGCGACGACGACCGCCGCCCCGCCCCCGGCGACCGCGCTGGCCGTGCGGGCGGGGAGCCGGCGGACCGAGGCGCCGACGAGCACGGACAACCCCAGCAACGTCGCCGGTCCGGGTTCGCTCGGCAGCTCGGCCGCTCGGGCGACCACCGTCGCGCCCGCGGCGACGGCGAGCCCGGCCCAGGCGGCCCCGGCGCCGATCCGTCCGCGGAACTCGGCGAGCACCCACACCACGAGGCCAGCGGCGCAGCCGAACCACCAGTAGCGGCCGCCCCAGCTGGTCGCGACCGCGACCGCCTGGAGCACGAGGGCGACGGCGAACCCGACGCCGGCCCCGACCCGGACGGCGATTCTCGCCGGTCGTCTCCCGATCTCCACGGACAGAGGCTAGGAACCGTCACCCGCCCACCGAATCGGCCGAAAGTACGGTTGCCGCTCGGGTCGAACCGTGCCACGGGCCGATGCCGGCCCCGCGGTCGCTGGAAACCATGGCCGACATGTCATCCATCCCCATGCGGTACCGCCTGATTGCCGCGCTGCTCGCCCTCGCCAGCTGCTCGCCGGTCGCGGCGGCAGCTGAGACGGCGACCAAGACGGCGGCCGAGGCAGCGGCCAAGACGGAGCCCACCGACACCCCTCACCTGCCCGCGCCGACCGGCCCCCACCCGGTCGGCACCACCTCCCTGCACCTGGTCGACACCGCGCGCCAGGACCCCTGGGTGCCCGAGGCCGGCGCCCGGGAGCTGATGGTCTCCCTCTGGTTCCCGGCGACCGCCTCGGGGACGCGCCGCGCGCCGTACCTGACGCCGACCGAGTCGCGGCTGCTCCTCGAGGGCACCGGGATCACCGGCGTGCCCTCCGACGTCTTCAGCCGCACCAGGACCAACGCCTTCACCGACGTGCGACCGGCCCGTACCCGCCGCGGCCTGCCGCTCGTCGTGCTCTCGCCCGGGTTCACCTGGTCCAGGAGCTCGCTCACGGCACTCGCCGAGGAGCTCGCGAGCCGGGGCTACGTCGTGGCCGGAATCGACCACACCTACGAGACGTTCGCCACGACCTTCCCGGACGGACGGGTCACCACCTGCGAGGCCTGTCGGCTGGAGGACGTCGCCGACTTCGGCGCGACGGCGGTGCGGAGCAGGGCGGCCGACGTGTCGTTCGTCCTCGACGAGCTGACCGGGCGGCGGCCGGCCTGGCGGGGTGGACCGCTCCTCGACCGGTCGAGGATCGCGATGGTGGGCAGCTCGCTCGGCGGTGCGAGCGCGGGCGAGACCATGCTCCGGGACCCGCGGGTGCTGGCCGGAGCCAACCTGGACGGGACGATGTTCGCGCCGCTGCCGGAAAGCGGGCTGTCGCGGCCGTTCCTGTTCCTCGGCCAGCAGGCGCACAGCCCGGGCAGCGTCGAGGACCCCAGCTGGGACCGGGACTGGCGGCGCCTCACCGGGTGGAAGCGCTGGCTGGTGGTGGCCGGCTCGGTGCACGCCTCCTTCACCGACTACGACCTGCTGGCCGCCCAGGTCGGCGTCGACCTGGGCAGCGGTCTCGCCGACACCCGGTCGGTGGAGATCACCCGCGAGTACGTCCGCGCCTTCGTCGACCTGCACCTTCGGCACACGCCGCAGCCCCTGCTGGACGGTCCGTCCACCCGCTACCCCGAGGTCCGGTTCTGCGCTCCGCCCGCCGCGACCTGCGGTTGACGCCTGGCGGGATCAGTCGAGTGCGCCCACGTCGACGTACCAGAGACCGTCGTCGGTCAGCACGTAGAGGGTGCGGCCGACCGTGGCCGTCGCGCTGACCTGCCCCGTCGGGCCGTTGGCGCGGGTCGTCGTCCACGGCGCGCCGTCCGTCCACCGCAGCACGGTCACCTCGTCGCCCTCCGTCACGACCGCGGTCAGCTGACCGTCGATCTCGGCGGGGGCGGCGAGGTCCGCGTCGTCGGGCACCCGGATGTCGGGAACGCCCTTGATCCGGCGCCACGCGCCGTCGCGCAGCTCCCAGAAGGCCAGGGTGCCGTCCGAGCGCCCGGCCACGGCGCAGCTGGACTCCCAGCAGCGGATCGCCACCGCCGCGGCCGCCCGACCCCCGCCGGGCAGCCGGGTCATCGTCCAGTCGCTGTCGCCGAACCCCGAGTGCCAGACGACCGGGTGCTGGCGGCTCCCGTCGCCCGCCTTCGCGAGCTCCCAGCCGGCCACGGCGACCCCCTGGCGCAGTACGGTCGCCGCCATCGGGAACCGCAGCGACTCCCGCGAGTTCTCCAGGGCGGTTCCGGCCGAGCTGCGTCGTACCCAGGTGGCCCCCTCCGGCGTCCACACCGCCGTGTCCAGGCCGGCGCGCGCGCTCTGCCAGGTGCCGACCAGGGCGGGGCCGGCAGGCGTGATGACCGCGTCGATCAGGTCCCCGGCGCCCAGCCCGCCGAAGGTGTTGAACGTCTGCGGCTGCTCGTTGATCCCGGCGTCGGTACCCGACCACACGCTCCACCGGACGTTGCCGTGCGCCCCACCCCGCCGCCCGCCGACGGCGACGATCCGGCCCCCGTCGGTCGCGAGCGACTCCCACTCGGCCTGCCGGCCGTAGGGCTCGGCCGGGTGCACCGCGACCTCGGCCACCTCACCGTCCGGCCCGCGGCGGAGCAGGCCGGGCACCACCGGCGCGTCGTCCCGGCGCACGCCGATCAGCAGGGCGTCGTCCATCGCCGCCAGCGCGACCGGCACGCCCCCGGCCGGCAGGTCCAGCCGGGTGAAGGGCACCGCGCCGGATGGCTCAGCGGGTTCCTCGGCTCCGCACCCGGCCAGGGCGACCAGCGCCACGGCCAGCGCCACCAGGAGCGGAGCCGAACGTCTGTGCATGCAGACAGTATCCATGCGATCACACAACGCCCACCATCGTTGCGGGGGAGAGATCTCGCACGGCTGGCGGCCCCGGATCACACACACGGGTGGGAAGCCGAGCATGAGCGGCGGGTTTGCCCTATCTGCCAAGGAAAAATCTCGCTCCGGTGACGGAGCCGGCTCCGCCGGGCCAAGGTCACGAATGGAGTATTGACCAGCCCCGCGGCACGGTCCAGGCTGCCTGAGCCCGGTTCACCCCACTGCTCCCGGAGGACCGCACCGCGATGACGACTCCCGCCATCCCCGAGTTCCCGGACGGGTTCCTGTGGGGGGTCGCCACCTCGGCCTATCAGATCGAGGGCGGGGTCGACGCCGACGGCCGCGGGCCATCTACATGGGACACGTTCTGCGCCAGGCCGGGCAGCGTGCTCGGGGGCGACACCGCCGCCGTCGCGACCGACCACTACCACCGCCACGACGAGGACGTCGCCCTGATGACCGAGCTGGGCCTCGGCGCCTACCGGTTCTCGATCTCCTGGCCGCGGGTGCTGCCGGCTGGCTGGGGCGAGGTCAACCAGGCGGGGCTGGACTTCTACGACCGGCTGGTCGACGAGCTGTGCGCGGCGGACATCGCCCCAGCCGTCACCCTGTTCCACTGGGACACCCCCCAGGTCATGGAGGACGCGGGCGGCTGGCTGGCCCGCGACACGGCCAACCGGTTCGCCGACTACGCGGCGCTGGTCGGCGGGCGGCTCGGGGACCGGGTGAAGCTGTGGATGCCGCTCAACGAGCCGATGGTGCTCACCCTGTTCGGCTACGCCCTCGGCGTGCACGCGCCCGGCTGGCAGCTCATGTTCAAGGCGCTTCCGGTGGCCCACCACCAACTCCTCGGCCACGGCCTCGCGACCCAGGCCCTGCGCGCCGCCGGCGCGAGCGGCATCGGGATCGCCAACCACCACACGCCGGTCTGGCCGGCCTCCGCGGCGCCGGCGGACCAGGAGGCGGCTCGCGCCTACGACGCCCTCGTCAACGAGCTGTTCGCCGCGCCGGTGCTGCTCGGCGAGTACCCGACGGCCGAGCTCGCGGCCGCGATGCCCGGGCCGGTCGCCGACGACCTGTTGGTCATCTCCACGCCCCTGGACTGGTACGGGGTGAACTACTACCAGCCGAGCCGGGTCGGCGCGCCGCGCGCGGGCGCGGGCGCCGCGGTCGTCGACGGGAGCACGATGCCCGACGGGCTCCCGTTCGACCTTCCCGCGATCGAGGGCTACCCGCTCACCGACTTCGGGTGGCCGGTCGTGCCCGACGGGCTGCGCGAGGTGCTGGTGACCCTGCGCTCCCGGTATGGCGCCGCGCTGCCGCCGGTGTACGTCACCGAGAACGGCTGCGCCTACGGGGAGCAGCCGGACGGCGAGGGCAGGGTCGGTGACGCCAGGCGCATCGAGTTCCTCGCCGGGCACCTCCACGCCGCGCGGCAGGCCATCGACGAGGGTGTGGACCTGCGCGGGTACTTCGTCTGGTCCTTGCTGGACAACTTCGAGTGGGCGGCGGGCTACTCGCAGCGCTTCGGCTTGGTGCACGTGGACTACGAGACGTTGGTACGCACCCCCAAGGACTCGTTCCACTGGTACCGAGAGCTGATCCGGACGCGGCGTTGACGCTCACGGCCGAGCCGACCGAGCGCGTCCCCGCCCGCTGGACAGCGCTGGTCTCGCTCGCCACCGTCGGCCTGTTCACCGCGCTCTACGGCCCGATCCAGGTTCTGCTCGGCCAGCAGGCGCAGGCGCTCGCCCCGGAGGACAAGGAACTCGCGCTCGGGGTCGTCGTCGGCCTCGGTGCCGCCGTGTCGGTCGTGGTCAACCCGCTGTTCGGCGCCGTGTCCGACCGGACGACGTGGCGGGCGGGCCGGCGTCTGCCGTGGACGGCGATCGGCGCCGCCGGCGGGGCGGTCAGCCTCGTGCTGCTGCCGTTGGCGCCGAGCGTCCTGACGATGGCGCTGGCGTGGTGCCTGGCCCAGCTGACGCTCAACGTCATGAACGCCGCCGTGACGGCGGCCGTGCCGGACCACGTTCCCCTCCGCCAGCGCGGTGTCGTCGGCGGCTGGCTCGGTGCGGGGCAGACCGTCGGCATCGTGCTCGGGGCCGGCCTCGCCGCTGCGACCGGCGGGCTCACCGCCGGCTACCTGGCGTGCGCCGCGTTCCTGCTCGTCGCGACCGTGCCGTACCTGTTGCTGCGCCGGGACACCGTGCTCGACGGGGAACCGCCGCCGCTGTCCTGGCGCGGCTTCTGGATCAGCCCGAGGCGCCACCCCGACTTCGGCTGGGCCTGGCTGACCCGCTTCCTGATGAACCTCGGCAACAGCATCGCGATCGTGTACCTGTTGTACTTCCTGCAGGACGCGGTCGGTCACGACGACCCGGACGGCGGCGTGTTCGTGCTGACCTCGATCTACGCGGCGACCCTGTTGTCCACAGTGGTTGTCGGCGGCCTGTGGTCGGACCGCGCCGGACGACGCCGCGTGTTCGTCTGCTGGTCGGGTTGTGTGATGGCGATGGCGGCCGCGCTGCTCGCCCTGTGGCCGACCTGGCCCGGCGCGGTCCTCGCCGCGGCGGTGCTCGGCCTCGGCTTCGGCGTCTACACCTCGGTGGACTTCGCCCTGATGACCGAGGTCCTGCCGAACGCGGCCGACCGCGGCAAGGATCTCGGGATCGTCAACGTCGCCAACACCCTGCCCCAGGTGCTGGCGCCGGCACTCGCCGCCCCGGTCGTGACCCACCTCGGCGGCTACCCGGTGCTCTACGGGCTGGCCGCGGCGGTAGGACTGGCCGGCGCGGTGCTCGTCTACCGCATCCGTTCCGTCGAGTAGGTTCACTGGCATTCCATCTGTTGTTCACTCGCTGTTAGAGTTCCCGGACCATGGCTGCATCCGAGTCCGCAACCGACAGTGCCGCGAGCGTCGATCGGGACGGTGTTCTCGTCGCCGGCGACCAGCAGGCGGTCATCGACGTGTCGTTCGGGGGCCAGTGGGTCTGGTCCTTCCATGCCGGTCGCGACACCAGGCCGGAGGCGGGACGGGCTCGCGCGCCCTGGCCGGTGAACCTGCGGCCCTTCCTGCGTGGCACCGGGCACGTGACCGTCCGGGAGCGGTTCGGCGACCGCGTGCTGTTCGACGGCGAGTACGCCTTCGACGGCAGCGACCACCGGGTGGCGGTGGTGGACGGGCAGGGACGGCCGCTGATCGTGGACAAGGCCGGCGACCTGCAGTGCGGCTTCTCCGAACGCGGTGAGCCGACCGTCCAGGCGTTGCTCGACGCCATCGAGGACGTGCTCGGCCGGCTACGTGACGAGGGCGGTGTGGACGCCTTCCTGGCCTTCGGCGCGCTGCTCGGCGCGGTCCGGGACGGGAGGTTCATCCCGCACGACTCCGATGCCGACGTCGCGTACCTGAGCCGGCACACGAGCCCGGTCGACGTCGCCCGCGAGTCCTACGAGCTCGAGCGGGTGATGATCCGCGCCGGCTACTGGACCTGGCGGTTCTCCTCGGCCGACTTCAAGGTGATCGTGCCGGACCCCGAAGGCGGGCGGGCGATCGACGTCTTCGCCGGCTTCGTCGTCGAGGGCACCTTCTACCTGATGCCCGAGGTGCACGCGCCGAACTTCGACACCGCCGTGATCCTGCCGCTCGGTGAGGTCGAGCTGGAAGGCCGGCGGATCACCGCGCCGGCCGATCCCGAGGCGCTGCTCGAGATCACCTACGGCCCACACTGGCGAATTCCGGACCCGTCGTTCAAGTTCGAGACGCCGCACCCGGTGCGCCGCCGCCTGGACGGCTGGACCCGCGGCAACAACACCGCTCGCGGGCACTGGTGGCCGTTCTACTTCGGACGCTCGAGCTCGACAGTCTCCGAGCGGCCGTCGCCGTTCGCGGAATGGGTGCACCTCCGCGAGTCTGCCGATGTGTCTATAGTGGACATTGGCTCGGGTACTGGGCGGGACTCGCTGTGGTTCGCCAGGCAGGGACACGAGGTACTGGGGCTGGACTACATCCCGGCGGCGACCGACCGAGCTGGCAAAGTCGCGGCGGCGGAGGGTATCCCGGCGCGGTTCAAGACCCTCAACCTGTACGACCTGCGGCAGGTGCTCGGTATGGGCGGGGAGCTGGCGCACCGGTCGGAACCACCGGTCCTCTACGGGCGGTTCCTGATCCACGCGCTCGAGGACGTCGGCAGACACAATCTCTGGCGCATCGCGGGTATGTGCCTGCGCCGCGGCGGTCGGTTCTACGTCGAGTTCCGCACCGGTCTCGACGCGGGCGTGGAGAAGGAGTTCGGCGAGCACTTCCGCAAGTACCTCGACCCGGAGGTCGTGGTCGCGGAGATCGAGGCGCGCGGCGGACAGATCGAGCACCGCGAGGCCGGCTACGGTCTCGCGGTCTACAAGAACGAGGACCCACACGTATGCAGGCTGGTGGCCACATGGAAACGGTGAAGACGAAGCTGCGCACCGGCAGCCGCGAGGTCGTCAGGCGGCTGGCCAGGGTCAGCGGCGTGGACGACGAGCTGCGCCGGCTCCGTGACCGGGTCGCCGAGCTCGAGCGTGAGGTGCAGGAGAGCCGCCGCCTGCACCAGCGGCTCGCCGAGCTCACCGACGTGGTGACCGAGGTTCTCGTCCCGGCGGCCGACCGCGAGGACGAGAAGATCCGCGCGATCCTGGCGACCTACAACCGCGAGTCGTTCTAGGACCTAGCCGCCTCAGCTGCCGTTCCGCAGGTCGTGCAGGCGCTCGCCGGTGAACTGGATGTCGTCGAAGGTGACGGCGCAGCCATCGCCGGTCGGCGACTGGGCTTCGAAGCCGATCGAGGCGGGCGTGGTCGTGGCGTCGATGGTGAAACAGCGGATCATCCGCCAGGTCCTGCCGTCGAGGGAGGCGTGGTAGGCGAAGACGCGGTCGATCCGGGAGACCCGCAGCCACACCGTCCGGCCGTCGACCACGAAGGCGTTGGCGTCGTCCGCGACCCCGCGGGCGACGACGGAGACGATCATAGGTTCGCCGTCCGGGGAGTACTCGAAGCAGAGTTTGCCCCAGTGTCGCTCATCGATCCACAGGAGCAGCACGCCAGCGTCGAAAGTGGACTGGAAGTCGACGGTGACGCGGGCGCTGAACTGGAAGTCGCCGTCCGGGGGGACGCCGAGAAGGGTCGCGGCGTTGAGCATCGACTCCGCGTTGAGCTGGGAGTCCGCGCCGGGGTCGATGAAGATGTCGCTCCGGGCGGTCGCGGTGACGGCCACCGTGGCGGTGTCCTCGTCGATGGTCCACGCCCCGCCGGGCGACGGCGTGAGGGTGAAGGGCAGCCCCGGCACGGTGCGGGCGATGGTCACGGCGTTTCCCTCCTGACAGGGTCCGCTGTCCGCCCAAAGCTCGGCGTCGAGCGCTCCGCCCACCGTAGCGGTGCTCACTCCACCTCGGTGAGTCGTCCGGTCGCCACGTCGAAGACGAAGCCGCGGATCGAGTCCTTCCTGGGGATGAACGGGCTGGTACGGATCCGGGCGATGGACTGCCGGACGTCGGTCTCCAGGTCCGCGAACGCCTCGGCCGCCCAGGTCGGCTTCACCCCGACCTCGTCCTGGATCGCCTGCCTGAACTGGTCGTCGGTGAAGGTGAGCATGCCGCAGTCGGTGTGGTGGATGAGGATGATCTCCTCGGTGCCGAGCAGGCGCTGGCTGATCGTGAGCGACCGGATCTCGTCCTCGGTGACCACGCCCCCGGCGTTGCGGATGACGTGGGCGTCCCCCTCCTGGAGCCCGAGCACCCCGTAGACGTTGATCCGGGCGTCCATGCACGCCACGACGGCGACGTGCTTGGCGGGTGGGAGCGGCAGCGGGCCGGTGAAGCGTTCGGCGTAGGCGGCGTTGTTGGCGAGCAGCTCGTCGGTGACAGACATGCCTCAAGTCGAGCCCTGACCGACCTCTTGCGCAATCAGCGTCCAGATCGTGGACACCGGCCCACGCCGTCCCGGTGTTCCCGGTCGGGCAGGGACCGGAGACCCGTGACCGTGGGACGACGCTGGCTCGACACTGAGGAAAGTCGAAATTTCTTCGCATCGCTGGGTCGGCACCCCGCGCGCCGGACGAGCGTCGGATCAGGGAGTGAACCAGATGCACACGAGCGAGAGTCGAAAAACCGCCGTTCTGCGGTTCTCTCCACTGCTGCTCATCCCGCTGGCCGTCGGCCTGGCGGTGGTCGCCCGGCTGTGGATCGCGGCCGGGCGGTGGACGATGATCGACCTGAAGATCTTCCAGTACTCCGGCCTGGCCACCTGGACCGGCGCCGACCCATACCACCTTGGCATGGAGGGCGTCCAGTACAGCATGACCTACCCGCCGTTCGCCGGTGTCCTTCTCGGACCACTGGCACCGTTGCCGGAGGAGGTGGCGCGGATCCTCTGGCTCACCGGGATCTTCCTGGCCCTACAGGCGACGGTCTGGCTGGTGGCCCGCCGGCTCGGCGTGGCGCCCGGCACGAGGCTGCTGCTGGTCGTCGCTGCCGCGTCGGCGGCGCTGTTGCTGTTCGACCCCGTCTGGAGTGAGCTGTTCGCCGGCCAGGTCAACACGTTCCTGATGCTGGTGATCCTCGCGGACCTGTGCCGGCGGTCGGGGTCGCGGTGGCGAGGGGTGGGGATCGGCCTGGCGACCGGGTTCAAGCTCATCCCGGGCCTGTTCATCGTCTACTTCGCCGTCACCAGGCAGTTCCGGGAGATGTGGACCGCCCTCGCCGCCTTCGCCGCGACCGTGGCGGTCGGGTTCGTCGCGATGCCCGGGCACGCCTGGTCGTACTGGACGGAGTACGTGTGGCAGACCGACCGCATGATGTGGTTCTTCGGCACGCCCCGCAACCAGAGCCTGCGCGCCACCCTCGAGCGCTTCGGTCTGGGCGCGGGGGTCTGGCTGGTGGTCGCCGCGGTGGTGCTGGTCCTCGGCATGCTCCTGTGCGTGCGCCTGTACCGGCGGGGCTGGGAGCTGGAGTCCGGGCTGGCGTGCGCACTGCTGATGCTGCTGGTGTCGCCGGTCTCCTGGGTCGAGTACTGGGTGTGGCTGGTGCCGGTGCTGACCCTGGCCGCCGTGTACGCCGTGCGGAGCCGGGCCTGGCCCTGGGCGGCCGTGTGGGTGGTGATCGCGGCGGCCGGCGTGGTCGCCCCCTACACGTGGCTCGACTTCAACGCCCTACCGGACGACCTGCTGTCCCACCTGCAGGCCGACACGTTGGTGCTGCTCGGTGTCGGCCTGCTGGCCGCCGCGGCGGCGCTGGGTACCCGGCCGCCGACCGCCGCGACGGCGTCGTGCGCTCCGGCTAGACCTTGGCCAGCGCGCGACCGAGGTCCTCGACCAGGTCGTCGGAGTGCTCGATCCCGCAGCTGAAGCGGACCAGGTCGTCGTGGACACCCGCCCGCTCGCGGTCCGCCGGGCTCATGCCCGCGTGCGAGGTCAACGACGGGCGGGTGACCAGCGACTCGATGCCGCCCAGCGACGGGGCGACTGCGGGCAGGCTGAGCGCCTCGAGGAACGCCTCGGTCGCGTCCACGCCGCCGCGGAGGCGGAAGCTCAGCATGCCGCCGAACCCGGACAGCAGGCGGCTGGCATGGGCGTGGTCGGGGTGATCGGGCAGGCCGGGGTAGTTCACCGCCAAGACCGCCTCGTGCCCGGTCAGGAACTCGGCAAGGGCCTGGGCGTTCGCGTTCTGCGCCCGGACCCGCAGGGCGAGCGTCTTCAGGCCCCTGGCCAGCAGATACCCGGCGTGCGGGTCGAGGCTGCCACCGTAGAGGTTGAGCGTGCGCCGGACGCGGTCGACGAGCTCGGCCGAGCCGGCGACCGATCCGGCCACCAGGTCCGAGTGGCCGTTGAGGTACTTCGTCGCGCTGTGGAACACCAGGTCGAAACCCGCCTCGACCGGGCGGAAGTTGACCGGGCTGGCGAAGGTGTTGTCGATCACGCTGACCAGGCCCTCGGCCTTGGCGAAGGTCACCACCTCGGCCAGCTCGCCGACCCGCATCAGGGGGTTGGTGATCGTCTCGACAAGGAACGCCCTGGTGTTCGGCTGCCTGGCCGCTGCCCAGCTCGAGGGGTCGTGCGGGTCGACGAACGTGTAGCTCCAGCCGAGCCGTTGCGCGTGCTGGGTGAGCAGGTTGTGCGTCCCGCCGTAGAGCACGTCACCGACCAGCAGGTGGTCCCCGGCACCGAGCAGCGCGTGCAGGATGGTCGTGATCGCCGCCATCCCGGACGACGTCGCGAGCGCGGCCTCCGCGCCCTCCAGGGCGGCCAACTTGTCGTGCAGATAGGACTGCGACGGGGTCGAGTTGAGCCGCAGGTACTTGATGTCGTGGTAGCTCTCGCCGGGCTCGGAGCGGTAGACGGTTCCCTGGAAGATCGGGAACACCACCGAGCCCTCGGGCCCGGGGGTCCGCTCCCCGGCGTGGACGGCGAGCGTCTCGATCCGTGCGTCGTCGTGCACGAAGACCTCCTCAAGCAGTACGTCAGCCCAGCGTACGTGGGGTGCTGACACCTGTCTGACGGGTTGTGGCCCGAGGCGGTCGAGCGTTGCTCGACCTTCGAGGGGAACTTGCGCAAATCGCCCTAGCCTCGAATTCGGGCTTCACCACGACCGCCGGAAATTCGGGAAAGGAACCGTCCCATGGCGACAGAATCCGCCGGGTCACTCGGCCGCGAGGAACTGATCGAAGCGTACCGGGTGATGCGGACCATTCGCGCTTTCGAGGAGCGGGTTCACACCGAGTTCGCGAGCGGCGAGCTGCCCGGCGCGGTGCACCTCTACGCCGGCCAGGAGGCCGTCGCCGCCGGGGTCTGCGGCGCGCTCGTCGAGGGCGACTACATCGCCAGCACCCACCGCGGCCACGGGCACGCGATCGCGAAGGGCTGTGACATCGGCGCGATGATGCGGGAGCTGTACGGCAAGGCGGGTGGCTCCTGCAACGGCAAGGGCGGCTCGATGCACATCGCCGACTTCGAGCGCGGCATGCTCGGTGCCAACGGTGTCGCGGCCGGTGGAGCCCCGCTGGCCTGCGGCTCGGCGCTGTCGGCGAAGGTGCTCGGCAAGTCGCACGTCTCGGTGGCCTTCGTCGGTGACGGTGCCGCCAACCAGGGCTCCTTCTCCGAGAGCCTGAACCTGGCCACGGTCTGGCAGCTCCCGGTCGTCTTCGTGGTCGAGGACAACTTCTACGCGCAGGCCACCGGTACCCGCTACCACCTGCGTGGCCTGGACGTCGCCCGTCGGGCCGAGGCCTTCGGCATGCCGGCGGTCACTGTGGACGGTACCGACTACTTCGCGGTCCGTGACGCCGCGGCGACCGCCGTCGAGCGTGCGCGCAGTGGCGGTGGCCCCTCGCTGGTCGAGTGCAAGGCCGGCCGGTTCTTCGGCCACATGGAGGGCTTCGACCAGCAGGGCTACCGCGGCGCCGGCGAGGTCGACCGCCTGCGTGCGGAGCAGGACTGCCTGGTGAAGTTCGTCACGGCCGCCGGCCTGTCCACGTCGGAGACCGCAGACGTCGACGTGACCGTCGACGCCGCGGTCGAGGTGGCCGTTGCCGAGGCGAAGGCCGCTCCCTCGCCCGAGCTCACCGAGCTCCTCACCGACGTCTACGTGTCCTACTGAGACCCACCCAGGAGAGAGAGCAGAGATGACTCAGCCGCAACGAGTGCTGTCCTACCTGGAGGCACTGAACGAGGCGCTCGCGCAGGAGATGGCGGCCGACCCCTCGGTCGTGGTGTTCGGTGAGGACAACATCGGTGGGACCGGTTGCGACGGCACGCTCGGCCACGCCTGGGGGCCGACCCGCGGCCTGCACAACCAGTTCCCGGACAAGGTGTTCGACGCCCCGATCACTGAGGCCGCGTTCGTCGGCGCGGCCGTGGGTGCCGCCGCGACCGGCCTGCGTCCGGTCGCCGACCTGCTCTTCGTCGACTTCGCCGGGGTCTGCTTCGACCAGATCCTCAACCAGGCGGCCAAGCTGCGCTACATGGTCGGCGGCAAGGCGAAGGTCCCGATGGTGCTGCGGGCCATGTGGGGCACGGGAATGCGCCGCGGTGCGCAGCACTCCCAGGCGCTTTACTCGATGTTCACCCACATCCCCGGCCTGAAGGTGGTCGCGCCGTCCAACCCCGTGGACGCCAAGGGCCTGATGGCATCGGCCATCCAGGACGACGACCCCGTGATCTTCTTCGAGCACAAGCTGCTCTACTTCGGCAGCCGCGGCGTCGTGCCCGAGGAGCGCTACACGATCCCGCTCGGCGAGGCGAAGGTCGTCCGGGAGGGCGGCGATGTCACGATCGTCGCGATCGGACGGATGGTCAACGAGGCGCTGGCCGCCGCCGAGCAGTTGGCCGCGGACGGTGTCGAGGCCGAGGTCATCGACCCGCGCACGCTCTCGCCGTTCGACTTCGACGCGGTCTACACGAGCGTGGAGAAGACCAGCCGGCTCGTGGTGGTCGACGAGTCCAACCCCCGCTGCTCGATCGCCACCGACATCGCCGGGAACGTCGCGGAGAACCGGTTCTCCGCGTTGTCCTCCGCCGTGCGGACGGTCACCTCCCCGCACGCGCCGGTGCCGTTCAGCCCGGCGCTCGAGGACGCCTTCCCGCCCAACGCCGGCAAGATCGTCGACGCGGTGCGCTCCACCCTCGCCGCCTCCCTGTCGAAAGCGTCCTGACCCCTCAGTAAGGAGACGAACACATGTCCGACCACCCGAACGTCCAGCTGATGGAGAAGGTGTACGCGTCCTTCGGCGCCGGCGACGTCGAGACCGCGGGGACCTACTGGCACGAGGACTCCGTGCACCACTACCCGGGTCGCAACCCGCTCTCCGGTGAGCACGTGGGTATCAAGGACTCCACCGCTTTCGCCAACAAGATGTGGGAGCTGACCAACGGCAACCTCCACATGGAGGTCAAGGAGATCGGCGCGAGCGACAACCACGCCTTCGCCATCCTGCACACCCGCTACGAGCGCAAGGGTCTCGTGCTGGAGATGCCGTTCATCAACGTGGCCAGGATCGTCGACGGGAAGATCAAGGAGTTCTGGACCTACCCGAACGACGTCTACGCCGTCGACGAGTTCTGGAACGCGTGACGCACATGAAGATCATCGCTGTTGGCGCGAGCGTCACCGGCCTCGCGGCGGCCGCCGCGCTGGCCGACGCCGGCCACGAGGTGCTCCTGGTGGAGCGGGAGGCCGTCGATCCGCCGTCCACCCTGGACGAGGCGGCTGACGGGTGGGCCAGGCCGACCGTGCCCCAGGCCGCGCACTCCCACGCCTTCGGGTCGCGGGGGACCAACCTGCTGCGCGACCGGCTGTCCGACGTGTACGAGGCGCTGCTCGCGGCAGGTGCGGGCACGGTCAACCTGGCCGACTACCCGCCGCCGATGCTCGGCGACTTCGAGCGCAAGCCCGAGGACGACGACCTCAACATGCTCACCGTGCGCCGCTCGGTGTTCGAGTGGGTGCTGCGGGAGCGGGCCCTGTCCCGGCCCGGGGTGTCGGTCCGCAGCGGCGCCACCGTGCGCGGCCTGCTCACCGACGGCGGTTCGGTCACCGGCGTTCGGCTGGCCGACGGCGCCGAGCTGACCGCCGACCTGGTACTGGACACCAGTGGGCGCAAGAGCTCGGCACACCAGTGGCTCGCCGCGGCCGGTCTGCCGGTGCCCGAGCAGACCAGCGAGAGCTGCCGCATCACCTACTACACCCGCTACTACCGCCGGCTCACCCCCGCGCCGCCCGGCCCACTCAACCGCGGGTTCGGCGCGGGCGGGCTGTGGGACAGCTACACGGCGGTGCTGTTCCTCGGTGACAAGGACACCTTCTCCATCTCGCTCGGCGTGCTGCCGGACGACAAGGAGATGAAGGCGCTGCGCACCGAGGAAGCGTTCACCGCGGCCATCCGGGCCACCCCGCTGCTGGCGGGCTGGGTCGCACCGGGGAACTCCGAGCCGATCTCCCCCGTGTACGCCATGGGTGGGCTGGACAACAGCTCGCGGCTGGCCGACCCGGGCGGCGACCTGCCGGTGGGCTTCTACGGCCTCGGTGACGCCGTGTGCACGACCAACCCGGCCTACGGCCGGGGCGTGTCGCTCGCGCTGGCACACGTCTTCGAGTTGGTCGACCTGCTCGCGGCACACCCGGCGGTGGACCGCGGCCAGGCGGCGAAGTTCGCGGGCGCCAGCAAGGCGCTGCTCGCGCCGTGGCTCGGCGAGTCGATCGCCAACGACCGCGGCCGGGCCGGGCTGTGGGAGGCGACGGTCGCCGGCGAGCGTCCGCAGCAGCCCCCGCCGGGCGTGGTGACCTTCGGCGCCGTCGTCGCGGCGTCCACGAAGGACGCCGAGATCTGGCGGCGGGTGGCGCAGGTGATGATGTCGCTGGTGTCGCCGGCGGAGCTGTACGCCAACGACGAGATCAAGCAACGGGTCGGCAGGGCGCTGGCCGGCGGTCCGCCGCCGCAGCTGCCCGGGGCGAGCCGGGCGGACCTGGTCGCGGCGGTGCGGGCCGCGGGCGGGGCCACCGAGCAGGCCGCCTGACCCCCGCTGTCCGTGGCACCGCCGGCTCCGGCGGTGCCACGGGCACCTCACGAGGAGGAGACTTCCCATGCGGCTGGCCGTGTTCGGGGCGACCGGGGGCACTGGGCGAAGCGTGATCGCGCAGGCCCTCGCGGCGGGTGACAAGGTGACGGCGCTGGCCCGCGACCCGTCCGCGCTCGCCGAGTTCGGCGATCGGATCACGGTCGTCGGCGGGGACGTGCTCGACCCGGCGGCCGTGGCCGCGGTCGTGGCCGGCTCGGAGGCGGTCGTCTCCGCGCTGGGGATCGGCATGCACCGGCACGCCACGACCGTGTACTCCGTGGGCACCGGCAACATCCTGGACGCGATGGCGGCCGAGGGCACGAGCAGGCTGCTCGTCGTGTCGACGACGTCGCTGGAGATCCCGTCGAGGCGGCAGTTCGCCGAGTGGTTCCTGGCGAGGTTCCTGCTGCACAAGATCCTGGCCAAGCCCTACGCGGACATGGCGGAGATGGAGCGGCGGGTGCGGGCCAGCGACCTCGACTGGACCCTGGTGCGGGCGGCCCGGCTCACCACGGGCCCGGCCACCGGCCGCTACCGCACCGCGCTCGGCGAGAAGCTGCGCGGGTGCTGGTCGATCTCCCGCGCCGACGTGGCCCACTACCTGCTGGCCCACGTCGGCGACGCCTCGACCTTCCGCACCACCGCCGAGATCGCCTACTAGTCACGCTGGTCACGCTGCCCATGGGCGAACACGCCGGCCAGCAGCCAGACCGGGGCCAGGCTGGCGGCCAGCAGGGCGACCGAGAGGTGCTTGGTGGTCTCGTTGCCCTCGCCGAACACCGCGGTGAGGTACTGGACGACGGTGACGCCGACGAGCGCGATCGTGACCAGGGCGAAGCCGCGCCGGAGGGTGCCGGGTTTCGAGCGGCGGGCCAGCACCACCGCGGCGGCGAGGCAGCCCAGCCAGTAGGCGGCCACGCCGGGGAACCCGGTCCAGGCGAGTGAGTGGGAGACGGTCGGCAGCAGGCACAGGCGGCATTCCTGGCTGCCCGGTGGCCGACCGGAGAACTCTCCGTAGCTGCCCAGGTAGTCGGGGCGGAAGGTGAAGTAGTCGTTGGCACCGGCGACGATGATCCGGACGACCATGCGCGGGTGGTCGAGCAGGTAGTCGCGCAGGTTCTCCCGGGTGATCAGGTCCTCGTGCTCGGCGAAGCGCGGGTCGCCGCGCATTGGTCGAGGGCTCCACCAGTGGGGTGCCGCTGTAGCGCCCGAAGTCCTCCGGCAGGCCCAGGTCAGCGGCGGCCCGCGCCGGGTCGCCGCCGAGGTGAGCGAGACCAGGGCCACCGCCGGCAGCAGCAGGATCGAAGCCCTGGCACGCCCCGTGGGCAACCGGCGGGTCAGCAGGAAGATCGCGAGCGGCGCCACCAGCGTGATCGTGGACAGCTTGGCTGTGACGGCCAGTGCCGCGCCCGCCGTGGCGACCAGGAACGCCGTCCGCAGGTGCTCGCCACGACCGCGGCCACCCCGGCGAGCGCGAACGTGACCAGCCCGATGAACGCGGCCGGCTCGGTGTACGGCGACGCCGCAGGCACCGCGTGCCCTCCGGCACCTCGGTGTACACGAAATCGACGAAGTCCCACCGGGCCGATCCCGCAGGCGGGGCGCCGCTGTCGGCGCCGAGCCTGCACATCAGCGGGAGGCGTCGCCGTTGTTGGCATTCCCACCGGCGTCACGGCCAGCTGCCGCACGGTCATCAGCGCGGCGGCGAGCACGGCCGCGAGCCCGTGCCACGTTCGGGGCGCCGTCACCGGTTCGGCGGGCGCCCCGACAGGCTGCTGTTCTTCTCGAAGCCCCCCGGAAGTTCCCATCACCCGTATTCGTCGACCGACCTGGTCGTCCGTTACAGGTGTCGGAAGAGTGTCAGCCCTTGGGGGGACGGCCGGGCGGTGGGCCGAGCGGGCCGGACAGGTGGCAGTGCGCGAGCGCCCAGCCCTCGCCCTGCCGGGACAGCACCAGCGTGGCGCGGAACTCCCCGGTGGCCGGGTGGCCGTTGTAGCTGCCCTCCTGGCGCTGGACGGCCACCACGACGGCGGTGTCACCGAACTCGCGAACCTCCGGGTCGCGCAGCTCGAAGGCGGTCGGCACCAGCGCGCCGGACCGGTAACGGTCGATCCACTGGTCCTTGGTGAGCACGAAACCCAGTGGCCCGACGCCACGGAAATCGGCAGCGAGGATTCTCTCCAACGCCTCGGTGTCGGCCTTGAGCTCGGCGGTGGCGAACTGCTCGATCGTGGCGGTAACACTCATGACCCGACCATACTGCCGATTCTCTCGAGGGCCGCTCGATGGGCGATCAGGAACTCTCGCCGGGAATTCCGCCGCGAACCTACGCTCTGCCAATGACGTCAACGGTTCCGCGGGAAACGCACACGTCCACCGAAGCCGGTTCCTCGGTCGCCGTCCCGGCCGTCGTCACCGTCGGGCTGTTCCTGGCGAGCCTGGTGGCCGGGCTGGTGTCCGCCGGTGCCGTGTACACCTCGCCGTTCGTCGACGACGGCGACATCGGCGAGTTCTACGCCGAGCACACCTCGCTGGTCGCCTGGGTCGGCCTCCTCCAGTTCGCGGCCGGGCTCGCGCTGGCCGTCTGCACCGCCACCCTGGTCACCCGGCTGCGCCTGCTCGCTCCGGAGGCCGCGGCGCGCACCGCCACGGCCTTCGCCGGCGGGCTGCTCGCCGGCGCGTTCCTCGCGCTCAACGGCCTCGTCCAGTGGGTCATGGCACACCCGGGCGTCACCGCGGAACCCGCCGTGCGCCGGGCCATGCACTACCTGTACTTCGGGCTCGGCGGGTTCGCCCACGTGGCCGCTGGTGCCGTGCTGGTCGGTGCGGTCGCGCTGGTCGCCCGTCGGTCCCGGCTCCTGCCGGTGTGGCTGACCGCGACCGGGCTGGCGATCGCCGTGGTGTCGCTCGCGTCCGGCCTCACCTTCGTCACCGAGGCGGCCACCACGTTGATCCCGATCGGACGGTTCGCCGCGCTGTTGTGGCTGGTGGCGGTCGGCTTCCTGCTGCCGAGGCAGCGCCGGGAGGTTCCTCGCCGGGTGTGACTGCGGACCGATGCGGACGGGACGGCCCGGTCGGATGATCGAAGCGTGGAGACCTCCCGCGACGACATCGCGATCATCGGCATGGGCTGCCGCCTGCCCGGCGACATCACCTCGCCGGAGGCGTTCTGGAACTCGTTGGCCGGGAGTGTGGACGCGATCGGCGAGGTGCCGGCCGAGCGGTGGGCGCACTACCGGGAGGTCAGCCAGGAGAACGCCGCGGCGTTGCGCAAGACCACCGGCCTCGGCGGCTTTCTGTCCGATGTAGACGGCTTCGATGCCACGTTCTTCGGCATCTCCCCGCGCGAGGCCGCCCTGATGGACCCGCAGCAGCGGATGGCGCTCGAGGTCTCCTGGGAGGCGCTGGAACACGCCGGCATCGTGCCCGGTTCGCTCGCCGGGTCGGACACCGGCGTGTTCATCGGGGTGAACAGCGACGACCACGGGCGCAGGCTGCTGGAGGACCTGCCGCGGATCGAGGCCTGGACCGGGATCGGCTCCTCGATGTGTGCGGTCGCCAACCGGATCTCCTACGTGCTCGACCTGCACGGCCCCAGCATGGCGGTGGACACGGCCTGCTCGTCCTCGCTGGTCGCGCTGCACCTGGCGGCGCAGAGCCTGCGCACGGGCGAGACGCCGGTCGCGATAGCCGGCGGGGTCATGCTGATGGTGGCGCCCGGCCTGACCATGGTGATGGACGCCGCGGGCGCGCTCGCTCCCGACGGGCGGTCCAAGTCCTTCGACGCCGCCGCGGACGGCTACGGCCGCGGCGAGGGCTGCGGCATCGTGGTGCTCAAGCGGCTGGCCGACGCGCGCCGCGACGGTGACCGGGTGCTCGCGGTGGTCCGCGGTAGCGCGGTCAACCAGGACGGGCGCACCAACGGGATCATGGCGCCGAGCCGGGACGCGCAGGAGTACGTGTTGCGCCAGGCCTGCCGGCAGGCAGGCGTGGCGCCGGAGTCGGTGGACTACGTCGAGGCGCACGGCACCGGCACCCGCGCGGGCGACCCCATCGAGGCCGGTGCGATCGCCGCGGTCTACGGCACCGGCCGGCCCACCGACCGCCCGTGCCTGATCGGTTCGGTGAAGTCCAACATCGGCCACCTGGAGGCCGCCTCGGGCATCGCCGGGGTGATCAAGGCCGTACTGGCCATCGAGCGGGCGGCCATCCCGCCCAGCATCAACTTCACCAGGCCGAACCCGGACATCCCCTGGGACGGCTCGGGTCTGCGGGTGGTCACCGAGCTCACGCCGTGGCCGAGCACGGGCGGGCCACGCCGGGCCGGGGTGTCCGGCTACGGCTACGGCGGCACGATCGCGCACCTGGTCCTCGAGCAGGCGCGCGGGCAGGACGTCGTGCGCCCGGCTCCGGACCGGGGTACCGCGCTGCGGGTGTACCCGCTGTCCGGCGCCTCCCCGGAGTCCGTGCGCGACTACGCGGGCTCGCTGGCCGACTGGCTCGTCGCCGAGGGCACCGAGACCGCCGACGTCGCGCACACCCTGACCAGGCGCCGCGCCCACCTCGGCCACCGCACGGCCGTGCTCGCCGCCGGCCGCGAGGAGCTGGTGGGCCGGCTGCGCCAGGTGCCGCTCGGCGAACCACGCGACGGTCTGGTCTCCGGGCGGGTCCTGCCCGGCGCGGAGCGCGGCGCGGTCTGGGTGTTCTCCGGCCACGGCTCGCAGTGGATCGGGATGGGGCGGGAGCTGCTCGCGACCGAGCCGGCGTTCGGTGCCGCGCTCGACGAGCTGGAGGCCATCTGCCTCGCCGAGATGGGTGTGTCCCCGCGCAGGGCGTTGCTCGAGGGCGACCTCCTGCACACCGACCGGATCCAACTGCTGATCTTCGCCGTGCAGGTCGGGCTGGCCAGGGTCTGGGCGGCCCGGGGGCTCGCCCCGGCCGCGGTGCTCGGCCACTCGGTCGGTGAGATCGCCGCCGCGGTGGTCGCCGGCGTACTCGACATGGCCGACGGCGCCCGGCTGATCTGCCGGCGGTCCACGTTGCTGCGCCGGGTGGCCGGCCGCGGCGCGATGGCGATGGTGGACCTGTCCTTCGCCGAGGCGCAGGCACGGCTGGCGGCCGTGGACGGGGTGTCCGCGGCGATCGCCGCCGCACCCTCGTCCACCGTGATCGCCGGGGACACCGCCGTGCTGGAGGTGGTGGTCAAGCAGTGGACCGCGGACGGCCTGCACGTCCAGCGGGTCAACTCCGACGTCGCGTTCCACAGCCACCACATGGACCCGCTCGTCGACGAGCTGGCCGACGCCGTGCGGGACCTGTCGCCGAGGGCGGGTGCGGTGCCGGTGTACTCCACATCGCTGGCCGACCCGCGGGGCGAGGATCCGCGCGACGGGGCCTACTGGGCGGGGAACCTGCGCAACCCGGTGCGGTTCGCCGACGCCGTTCGGGCAGCGCTGGCGGACGGGTTCCGCGCGTTCGTGGAGATCGCGCCGCACCCGGTGGTGTCGTACTCGATCAACGAGGTGCTCACCGCCGAGGGGATCGCCGACGCCGTGGTCGCGCACACGCTGCGCCGCAACCGGCCGGAGCAGGCGAGCCTGCTGACCAACCTCGCGGTGTTGCACTGCCACGGGGTCCCGGTGGACTGGTCGGCCGGCGAGCACGGCGGCGGGCTGGTCGACCTGCCGGTGACCGCCTGGCAGCATCGCGCGCACCGGATGGAGCGACCCAGCCGTGGTTCTGTCTACACGAGACTGCACGATGTGGACAGCCACACCCTGCTCGGCGCGTCGCTGATCGTGCACGGCACCTCCTCGGTCCGGGTCTGGCAGACCTGGCTCGACCACGGCAGCCGGCCCTACCCGGGCGACCACCCGGTCCAGGGAACCGAGATCGTGCCGGCGGCGGTGCTGCTCAACACGTTCTTCGCGGCGGCGGGCGGGCACACGCTCACCGACGTGTCGCTGCGGGTGCCGGTCTCGCTCGCCGCCGCGCGGGAGCTGCAGATCGTGCACATGGACGGCACGCTGCGGCTGTGCTCCCGGCTACCCGGCGAAGCGGGCCAGGGCGAGGCCGGTTCGGAGGAGGCCGACGCGGGCTGGCTCACCCACACCACCGCCGCGGTACCCGCGGTGGCCGAGGTCCCGGAGCTGGCCGCGCTGCCGCTAGCCGAGCTGCGCAGCCGGTGCACCGAGCGCCTGGACCCGAACTTCGTGACCGACCGGCTGGCCTCGATCGGGGTCGCGGCAATGGGCTTCCCCTGGCGCATCGAGCGGATCCGGCGCGGGCCCGGCGAGCTCTTCGTGCGCGTGCTGGCCGACCCGGACGGGGTGCTCCCACCGACCTGGGCCTCCATCCTGGACGCCGCGCTCTCGGCGGCGTCGGTGGTCTTCGAGGGCCCGGCGACGCTGCGGATGCCAGCCCACATCCGGCGGATCGCCGTCGGCGGGCGTGCCCCCACCGAGGCCGTGCTGAGCGTGCGGGTGCGCCCCAGCTCGACCGACACCGTCGACGTGGTGGTCGCCTCCTCGGACGGTTCGGTCGTCGCCACGCTCGCCGGGTTGCGCTATGGCGTGCTGGACGGTGACGTCGGCGCGGCCGCGAGCCCCCGGCGGCTCGTGCACCGGATCGCCTGGCGGCCGTTCGAGCCGGCCAGCAGGCCGCTGGCGCCGCTGGAGCAGGTGGTGCTCGTCGGGGACACCGGCCTGGCCCGCGACCTCGCCGGGGCCTGGCTGGCCGCCGCCGACGCCACCGAGCTGGACGCCCTGCGTGACCGGGTCGCCCCCGGCGCCGCGGTGCTGGTCGCCCCGAGGCCCGGCGGGGACGCGGCGGCCGCCGCCTGGCTGTTGGCCGCCACCGCACGGGTGCTGGCCGGGTGGACCGACCCACCCACGCTCTGGTGCCTGACCAGAGGCGTCCGCGAGGCGGCGACGCTGGACGCGGTCGCCGAGTCGGCGCTGTGGGGGCTCGGTCGGATCATCGGCGGCGAGTACCCGGCGCTCTGGGGTGGCATCGTCGACCTGCCGGCGACCGACCCGCTCGCGTCGGCCGGCCTGGTGCGCCGGGTACTCGCCGCCCGGCCGGGCGAGGACGTGATCACGGTGCGGCACACCGAGCTGGCCGTCGCCCGGCTCGAGCCGCTGCACGGCGCGCCCACCCGGACCCCGGTCAGCTGCCGGCCGGGGAGCACCTACCTCGTCACCGGCGGCCTCGGCGCCCTCGGCCTGGAGGTCGCCGCCTGGCTCGCCGGGCGCGGCGCCCGCCGCCTGGTGCTCGCCGGCCGCACCGCGCTACCGCCGCGCACCGGCTGGGACCGGGTCGAGGACCCCGAGGTCGCCCGCCGGATCGAGGCGGTCCGCGCGCTCGAGGCCACCGGGGTGACGGTGCGCACCGTCGCGCTCGACATCGCCGACCCGGCTCAGGCGGCCCGCGAGCTGTCCGCGGCGTCGCTGGGCCTGCCGCCGATCCGCGGTGTCGTGCACGCCGCCGGCGTCGTCGACAACCGCCTGCTGCCCGACGTGGACGAGACCTCGTTCGAGGCCGTGCTGCGCCCGAAGGTCGGCGGCGCGCTGGTCCTGCACGAGCTGTTCCCGCCGGGCAGCCTCGACTTCCTCGCCCTGTTCTCCTCGGCAGGGCAGCTGCTCGGGCTGCCGGGACAGGCCGGCTACGCCGCGGCCAACGCCGTGCTCGACGCGCTGGCGACCCATCGGGGTGACGCGCTGAGCCTGGGCTGGACCTCCTGGCGCGGCCTCGGCATGTCGACCTCGTCGGCCGCGATCGACGCCGAGCTGGCCGCCCGAGGCACCGGCGACATCACCGCCGCCGAGGCCTTCCGGTCCTGGGAGTACGCCGAGCGGTACCCCGTCAACCACGTCGCCGTGCTGCGGACGATCCCGAGGCTGCCCGGCATGCGCCGCCCACCGCTGCTCGCCGAGCTGGGTGTGGAGGAGCCGCAGGTCCAGGTCGCCGCCGAGACGCCCTGGGCCGGCCTGCGCGACGCGGAGCTGCGCGAGTACCTCGTGCACGAGGTGGCCACCCAGGTGGCGGCGGAGATGAAGCTCGCCCTCGACGAGCTCGACGTACGCCGGCCGCTGGTCGAGATGGGACTGGACTCGGTGATGACCCAGGTCATCCGCGGCCGGCTCGAACGCCAGTTCCGGGTCAGCCTGCCGGCCACGCTGCTGTGGAACAAACCCACCGTCCAGGCGATCAGCGACTTCCTCGCCGAGCTGCTGGCCGGCGAGACGCCACTGCCCCCAGCGGTCGCGGCATAAGGAGGACCAGAGATGAAGCGTGACGGGTTTACCCCGTGGCCCATCGAGTTCGTCGAGCGGTACACCGCGGCCGGCCATTGGCGGGGCAAGCCGCTCGGCCACTGGACGTGGTCCTGGGCGCAAGAGTACGGCGAGCGCACGGCCATCGTCGACGGCGAGGTGCGCCTGTCCTACCGGGACCTGGCCGAGCACGTGGACGCGCTCGCCGACAGCCTGCTCGACCTCGGCCTGCGCGACGGGGACAACATCCTTGTGCAGCTGCCGAACAGCTGGGAGTTCGTCGCGCTGTTCCTCGCCTGCCAGCGCATCGGTGTCGCGCCGGTGCTCGCGCTGCTCGCCCACCGCGAGCACGAGCTGGCCTACCTCGCCGACCTGGCCGACGTCCGCGCGATCGTCGTCCCGGACACCTGGCAGGGCTTCGACCACCAGGGGCTGGCGGGTGAGCTGGCCGCCTCCCTGCCACAGCGGTGCGGTGTGTTCGTCCTCGGGGACGACGTCTCGAAGTCCAACGTGGACCTGCGCTCGCTGCTGGAGCGGTGGCAGGACCCGGCCCGGTTGCGCGCCCGGCTGGACGCCACCGCGCCGGACCCCGGCGAGATCGCGCTGTTCCTGCTGTCCGGCGGGACGACCGGAACACCGAAGATCATCGCCCGGACCCACCAGGACTACGAGTACAACGCCCGGCAGAGCGGGGCGGTGTGCGGGTTCGACGCCGGCACCGTCTACCTGGTCACGCTGCCCATGGGGCACAACTTTCCGCTGGGTTCGCCCGGCATCCTCGCCACGCTGATCCAGGGGGGCCGGGTGGTGATGATTCGCTCGCCGAAGCCCGAGGTGGCGTTCCCGGTCATCGAGCGCGAGGGGGTCACGGTCACCTCGCTGGTCCCCGCGATCGCGCAGCGGTGGGTGGAGGCGGTGGCCACCACCGAGCACGACCTCTCCACGCTGGAGCTCGTGCAGGTGGGCGGTTCGGTCCTGGACCCCGCGTTCGCCGCGCGGATCGGCCCGGCACTGGGCTGCACGCTCCAGCAGGTCTACGGGATGGCCGAGGGCCTGCTGAACTACACCCGGCGCGACGATCCGGCGTCGGTCACCAACCACACGCAGGGCCGCCCGATCAGCGAGGACGACGAGATCCTGATCGTCGACGAGGAGGGCTCGCCGGTGCCCCTCGGTGGCACCGGCGAGCTCCTCACCCGCGGCCCGTACACCCCTCGCGGCTACTTCCGCGCCCCCGAGCACAACGCCAGGGCGTTCAGCCCGGACGGCTGGTACCGGACCGGGGACCTGGTTCGCTGGCACGAAAGCGGCAACTTCGTCGTCGAAGGCCGAGTCAAGGACCTGATCAACCGCGGCGGCGAGAAGATCTCCGCCCCGGAGGTGGAGGCCGTCGTCGACACGCTCCCCGCCGTGCGTCGGGTCGCGGCGATCCCGCTACCGGATCCCGAGTACGGTGAGCTGGTCTGCGTGTGCGTCGTGCTCCAGCCCGGGCGGTCGTTGACACTCGAGGAGGTCCGCGACCTGTTCGCCGCCGAGGGCGTGGCCAAGTTCAAGCACCCCCAGCAGTTGGAGATCGTCGCCGACTTCCCGCTGACCGCGGTCGGCAAGGTCGACAAGAAGGCCCTGCGCCAGCAGATCCTCACCCGTAGCGAGGAGCAGGCCGCGTAGGCCGCCCGCGCCGGCGGCCCACGCGGTCAACGGCGAGAGGCGTCGGTCTCGCTCAGGTAGATGGTCCGGCTTCCGCCCCCGCCGGCGTACGCGACGCCGCCGGCCGGCTCGAGCTCTCCCGCCAGCACCGGTGCGGTGCTGGCGGGAAGCGCCGCGTCGAGCCGGTGGACGAGCCCGTCCACGTCGGCGGCGAAGGTCTGGTGGCGGATCCGCCAGTAGTTGGACAGGCTCAGCAGCCGGATGTCGTGCGGGAGCTGGTTCTGCCGCGGTAACGGCGTCTCGTCGAGCAGGACCGGGATCACCGGCACGTCGTGCTCGAACGCCAGGCGCAGCTCGGTGCGCACCCAGTCCCTCGGATCGTCGATGCGTCGGTGCCCTCGGCCGTCCCCGGCGGACAGCCAGTGCGGCCCGATGATCGCGAGCATCTGGTCGGAGCTCCGGACGGCCGCCCGGATCTTCCGCGGGTAGATCGCGCCGGGCGCCAGGGAGTCCTGGTCCCGGAAGACGGCGGATCGTCCGAAATGGAGGGCCAGCCGCTCCGAGATGACCATCGTGGCGTGCACGCTGTCGTCGGTGCGGTAGCTCAGGAAAAAGCCGGTCATCTGTGTACTCCTCAGAATCTCACCCCGGATTGCTAACCACTAGATCGCGGGGTGGGCGCCTGGATTACACAACGCCGGTTGAGAAATATTTCCTGTTGAGGAAACGGCGGACCACGGCCGCGTCCCCTTTTTGTCAGAAGCCGATGAGGGGTGGGAGATCATCCCTCGGTGCAAAGCGTTGCGGCCAAAGGACTTCCACGATCCAGAGAGGACACCGGTGGCCATTCGGCCCAGCGGACGGAGGCCAGTTGGGGGCGGCGAACACTCTCCGCAACCGGCCGGAACTCCTCCACGCGGAGGAGGAACGACGGGTCGCCCGTCCCTCCGGCGTGCGTTTCTCGGCGGCACCATCAGGCATCCGTTGGGGCAAAGCGGATGGCGGACGTGACTCGGCGGCCACACTCCGTCCGGGAGTGCGGCCGCCGAGCAGTGGTGTAGTTACTTGCCCAATACCGTGCGTAGCTCCTTGAGCTGGTCGAGCCCGGACCCGCACGGGGCCAGCAACACCTCGTCGCAGCCGATCTCGGTCAGCCGGTCGAGGGTCTCGCGCACCTTGGCCTCGCCGACCGCGGCGTTGCGCAGCACGAGCTGGGCATAGGGCGGAGCGAAACCGTAGTAGTCGCTGAGGTACTGGTCGGCCAGCTCCTCGGCCCGCGGCCCGAGCGCGAAGTAGGTCAGCGAGACGACCTTCGGCGTGCCCTCGCGGCCCGCCTCCCGCCACGCTGCCCGCAGGGCCTGGACCCCGTGAGCGAACATGTCGACGCCGCCACCGCCGGAGATCCACCCGTCGGCCAGCCGGGCGGTTCGGGCCAGGGCGGCCGGCGAGTGGCCGCCCATCAGGATCGGCGGTGCCGCAGGGATCGAGGGACCGATTCCGCCGGCGAACCCGCGCCGCTCCCCGGACCAGATCGCCCGAAGCTCCGCGACCTGCGCCTCGATCCGCTTGCCGCGGCCGGCCATCTCGACGCCGCTTGCCCGGAAGTCGTCCGGGCGCGAACCGGCGGCGAGGCCGAGCACCAGGCGCCCGCCCGACAGCCGGTCGATCGTCGCCGCCTGCTTGGCGAACAGCGCGGTGTTGGTCTGCAGCGGCGAGATCAGGATCGACGTGGTCAGCCGCACCTGCTCGGTCACCGCCGCGGCGGCGGCCAGCGTGGTGAGGCTCTCGTAGTTGTCGTAGACCAGGCGGTCCAGCGTGGCGAGGCTGGAGAACCCGGCCCGGTCCGCCTCGGCAGCCCACTCCAGCACCGTGTCCCCGGACACGTCCCGGATGACGCTGGGCAGCCCGACACCGACGTCCATCAGGCCGCCGCCTCGTGGCCCGGTGCCCGGCGGTTGAGCACGTTCTCCATGCCCGCCTTCTGGAAGAACGCGCGGGCGCCCTCCGGGGTGAGCATGTCGCGGCCCTCGGTCAGGTGCTCCTCGAGCTGCCGCTCGAACTCCTTGACCTCGGGCTGGCGGCTCATGTGCGCGGCCACCAGCGGCAGCGGCCCCTCGACCTCGATGACCCGGATCGCCGAGCCCTCGCCGACGAAGGCCATCGTGGCAAGCAGGCGGCCGACGACCTTGCCGTCCGGCGAGGTGATCTCGAAGTTGGGCCGGCCGCTGTTGCGGAACAGCTCCTTGACGGCCTCCTCGCTGCCCGGCTTGATCGGGTAGTGCAGCGCGTGCCAGGTGGACATCCTTACCTCCGTAACAAGGGGTTTTCAGTGGCTGGCGGTGACGCCGCCGTCGACGTAGATGACCTGGCCGTTGACGAACCTGGCGAGTGGCGAGGCGAGGTAGGTCACCGCGCTCGCCACCTCGTCCGGCTCGGCGAACCGGCCGATCGGGATCCGTTGCTGCAGGCGCGCCACGAACTGCTGGTTCTGCTGCGCGGCCTCCACGAAGTCGGTTCGCATGAACCCGGGGGCCACCGCGTTCACCGTGACACCGCGCCCGCCCCACTCCGTCGCCAGCTGCTTGACCAGGAGGTTCACCCCGGCCTTGCTCGCCCCGTAGGCGGAGAAGCCCATCCGCCCGCCCGCGTCGCCGCGGACCGAGGAGAGGTGGATGATCCGCCCGCCACCCCGCGCGAGCATGTGCCGGCCGACCCCCTGGGACAGCAGGAACGCCCCGACCAGGTTCGCCTGGACGACCTCGACCCACTGCCGCTCGTCGAAGTGCTCGGCAGGCACCGTGATCAGCTTGCTCGCCGAGTTGACCAGGACGTCCACGCCGCCCCAGGTGCTCTCCAGCTCGGACACCGCGGCGGCGATGCTCGCCGAGTTGACCACGTCGATGGCGAGCGGCAGCGCGGTACCACCGTTCGCGGTCAGCTTCTCGGCGAGCTCACCCGCCTTCTCCCCGGACCGGCCGGCGACCGCGACGTGCGCGCCCTGCTGGGCGAACTGCTCGCAGATCACCGCGCCGAGCCCGCCGTACCCGCCGACGACGAGCACCCGCTGGCTCTCGCTCATGACGCCCTCCTCAGCTCGTTCGCGCTGTCCAACCCGAACAGCTGCTCGGCGTTCCCGCGCAGCACCTTGGCGGTGTCCTCATCGGACAGACCGAGGGCGGCGATCGCGCCGAGAGCCGCGTCGAGCGGGGTGGCAAGCGGCGGGGAGTCGGTGCCGAACAACATCCGATCCGGCCCGAACACCTCCGCGGCGGCACGCAACGCGGTAACCGACGGTGTTCCGGTGTCCACATAGATCTGACGCAGCTGGGCGGAGACCGGTGGTCCCTCGACGCCGTCCCGGCGTTGGGCCATGTCCAACTTCTCCGCCAGCAGCGCGAGCGCGCCGCCCGCGTTGGGGGCGATGAGCTTCAGCCCCGGGAAGTCCCGCAGCCGACCGGCGAGCAGGATCGCGGCCACGCCCATCGTGATGTCGCAGGGCCGCGCCACGTGCTCGATCGCGCCGACCGCCTTCACCGAGGACGCCCCGACCGGGACCGCCGGCGGGTGCAGCAGCACGGGGGCACCGGTCTCCGCCGCCATCGCGAAGAACTCGTCGCTGCGCGGGTCGTCCAGGAACTCCCCACGTACGCTCGAGTTGACGATGAGACCGACGAACTCGGGCAACGCCAACAACTCCGCCGCCCGCGCCACCGCAGCCGACCCCTCGAGGGGGTTGAGGTAGACGTAACCAGCGAGCCGACCCGCCCGCTCGCGCACGGTCTCGGCGACCCAGTCGTGGAAGCTCGCGAGCGAGTCCGCGGACTGGGCGTAGTTGTCGATTCCCGGCACCGGGAGCATCGTGCCGGCGCCGACCGGGCTGCCGACCACCGTCGTCGTGATGCCCAACGCGGCCTTGCGCTCCACCATGCCGTCGATGTCGCCCAGGCTCGGCGGCATCGGGAACCTCTTCAGCAGCTCGGGCGGGGTGACGTGCCCGTGAACGTCGATCGTCATCCTTGCTCAGTCCCGCGGCGGGCCGAGCACCTGGCCGCCGTACTTCTGGGTGGAGGCGATGACGGCACCGAAGTCCGGGAAGGTCGAGGGGTCGAACGCCGGGATCTCCAGGGACTCGGCCGGGCTGCCGGTCTCGAAGAACCAGTTCTCGTAGCCCGCCGGGGTACCGAGCACCAGCGTGCGCACGGTGTCGGACTCCACCTTGTAGGAGTGCGGGATGTTGCGCGGCAGGAACACTGACGACCCGGCCGTCGCGTTGAACAGCTGGCCGCCGACCTCGATGCTCATCTCACCCTCGAGGATGTGGAAGAGCTCGTCCTCGCGAGAGTGCACGTGGACCGGCGAACCGTAGCCGCGGTTGCAGGACATCTCCGCGAGCCAGTACTGGCCGCCGGTGTCCTCACCGGTCGCCCGGAACACGACCAGCGAGCCGAAGTGCCAGATGGCGCGACCCTCCTGCGGACCGCACAGGAACGGCTTCTCCTCGGACATGCTCACTCCTAGCCTCGTGCTGCGTTGTGACTCGGACATACCTGTTCTACGGAGGCTGCCTCGAGAGATGCGCAACGCCGGATCGGAGCCTGTCCGCCTCCGCGTTGCGGGAGTACGAAGTGGACCAGGTTCAGGCGGGCTGCTGCACCGGCACCGCGTTCGGCGACGGGACGGCGGGTTCCACGCCGGGCACGGACCCGCTCACGCCGGCCTTCTCGACGAACAGGGCGACCGTGGCGAGAACCCCGACCACGGCAAGGCCCATGCAGATCACCAGGGCCCACGAGTAGCCGAGCGAGCCGGCGAAGCCGAGGATCACGCCGGCACCAGCGAACCGCACGGCGTAGGAGATGCTGGTCTGCACGGTGAAGTCGGAGCCCGCACTCGCCGGCCGGGCGTAGTCCATGTTGATCGTGTACATCGCGGCGTAGCCGGCCGTGTTGAAGACGTTCAGCAGCACGATCGCAGTCACCACCCAGACCATGCCGCCGCTCCAGACCACCGGGAGCACCGCGGCGATCGCCACGACCTGCCCCAGCCCGTAGAGCACCAGGGCACGCTTGCGGCCCAGCCGGTGGATCAGCATGCCGGCCACGATCGCCGCCCCGCAGCCGACCACGCCGCCGAGACCGTTGGTCAGCAGGCCTACCGAGCCGACCGACACGCCGGCGTCGATCATGATCGGCACCAGCAGGCCGTACGCGCCCGGCATACCCAACGCCATCAACGGGGTCAACACGAACGCCCAGCGAGCCGCCCCGGGCTGGCGGAACAGCGACCGCAGGGAGGGACGCGGCGTGCTCGGGGACACCTGGACCAGCTCCGGCTCGCGGTAGCGGGCGATACCGAGGATCGGCAGCGCGGTGAACACGGCCAGCGTCAGCACGGCCGGGGTCCAGCCCCACACGTCGTAGACCACCAGCACCAGACCGCCGCCGATGATGTCACCGACGAAACCGCCGCCGACCTGCACCCCGTTGATCCCGCCCCGGTTGCGCCCGGAGATCGTGCGGACCGCGATCGCGTCGGTGGCGACGTCCTGGGTCGCGGACAGGACCGCGACGACGGCGAGCAGGGCGAGGATCACCCAGATGTCGGTGACCACGTCGAACGGGATGATCGTGAGCAGTGCCAACGCCATCAGCGGCTGCGTCCACAGCAGCCAGGAGCGGTAGTGGCCGCGTCGGCTGGACCCGAACCTGTCGACCAGCGGGGCCCAGAGGAACTTCACCGCCCACACCATGCCGAGCACGTAGATGGCGCCGATGTCCTCGAGGTCGCCGCCCTGGTCGCGGGAGATCGCCGTGAGTGCGGTGAAGAGGAATCCGATCGCCAGGAACTGGCTCATGTACAGGGGCACGAACAGACCCCAGATCGCTCGTTTGTCGTTCATCGCACCACGCATTCTCGTGACCAGCTCGAACCCGCCTCATAGGACGTTCCAGCGAGTCGCTCGAACCTCGTTCAAGCCTAACTCGAGGGATCGACCGTATGCGGACCATCGCCGCCGGTCACCGCACCGAAGGGCAGATTCCCAGGCACAGTGGGACATCCGGGGGACTCCACTGGGACGCGGTGCGGGGCACGCTGGAGCGACCTACGCCCAGCCCAGGAGGAGGCCCCGATGGCCGCAGGCAACTCTCCAGACATGCGGTCTCCGCAGGTCGGGCTAGCCCCGTGGCAGCTGCGGACCGTTCTGGTCGTGCTGCTCACCGGGCAGCTCCTCTCCGCGTTGGACCAGACGATAGTCGGAACCGCGCTGCCCACGATGGTCGGCGAGTTCGGGCAGATCGACAGTTTCTCGCTGGTCGTCACCTCCTATCTGCTGACCACGACGGCGGCTATGGCGCTGTACGGGAAGCTCGGCGACCTCTACGGGCCGAAACCCGTCTATATGGCCGCGATCGGAATATTCACCGCGGGCTCCCTGCTCGTCGGTTTCAGCCAGGACATGACCCAGCTGGTCATCTTCCGCGCCGTACAGGGGGTCGGTGCGGGAGGCCTGGTCGTGCTCGCGTTCACGATCTCCGCCAGCGTGGTGCCGCCCCGCCAGCTCGGCCGCGTGCAGGGCATGGTCGGTGCGATGTACGCGCTCGCCTCGCTGGTCGGGCCCCTGGTCGGCGGCGCCTTCACCGAGTTCGTCTCGTGGCGGTGGTGCTTCTGGATCAACGTGCCGATCGGCGTCATCGGGCTGGTGGTGCTGGCCACCAACCTCAAGCTGCCCAGGATCAGCCGGCCGACCTCGATCGACTACGTCGGTGCCACCCTGCTGGTCGCGACGATCTCGGTACTCGTGCTGATCAGCATCTGGGGCGGTACCGAGTACGCGTGGAGCTCGCCCCAGCTGCTCGCGCTGATCGCCGCGGCGGTGCTGCTCACGGCGCTGTTCCTGCTCTGGGAGCGGCGCGCCAAGGACCCGATCGTGCCGCTGGCGCTGTTCCGCAAGCCCGAGATCGCGCTCGCGATGGTGATCACGTTCGTGATCGGCGTGGCGACGATCGGCGCCTACTTCTTCCTGCCGATCTACCTGCAGATCGTGCGCGGCGACGACCCGACCGTGGCGGGGCTGAACCTGTTGCCGCTGATGATCGCGGTCATGCTGGGTTCGGGACTGTCCGGCTGGCTGATCGCGGCGGTGCTCGGGCGGACCAAGGTGGTCGTGGTCGCCGGGGTCGCCACGATGACCGGAGGGCTGTACCTCCTGTCGATGCTCGACGTCGCCACGCCGGCCTGGCAGCTCTGGCTGTACCAGGCGGTGCTCGGGGTCGGAATGGGCATGGTGATCTCCAAGCTGATCATCGCCGTGCAGAACCTGGTCGACCGGCGCGAGCTGGGCACGATCACCGCCCAGGCGAACTTCATCAGGGTCATCGGGTCGGCGATCGGCGCGGCCGCCTTCGGCGCCGTGCTGGCCGCCCAGCTCGGCTCGGCCTGGAGCTCCAACGCCGTCCTCGACGCGCTGCCCAACGCCGCCGGTGTGCTCTACCAGGACCCGGCGTCGATCAAGGAGCTGGCCAGGACCCAGCCGGAGGTCTACCCCGAGGTGGTCGAGGCGTTCGCCGGGGCGCTCAGCACGGTGTTCCTGGTCGCGGCCGGACTGATGGTGCTGGCCTTCGCGCTGGCCTGGTTCCTGCCCAACACCACGCTGCGCAAGGACCACGGGCACGGGGGTGCCCCGGAGCGGGAGAAGGTGGGCGCGGGTGAGTGACGCACCGCCGCTGGATCGCAAGCTCCTCGGCGTCGCCCTGATCGTCGCGCTCGGGGCGGTCACCGCGATCATCGACATGACGATCGTCGGGGTGGCCCTGCACACCCTGTCCGACAGCTTCGACGTCGGCCTGTCCACGATCCAGTGGGTCACCACCAGCTACATCCTCGCCGCGGCGATGGTGGTTCCACTGACCGGCTGGGCGACCGACTTCTTCGGCGCGCGCCGGCTGTGGCTGGCCTCGGTGGTGATCTTCTCGGCCGGTTCGCTGCTGGCCGGGCTCGCCTGGTCGGTGCCGAGCCTGATCGCGTTCCGGGTGCTACAGGGGATCGGTGCCGGGTTGATCGGCCCGGTCGGCACCTCGATCGTGGCCAGGACCGCCGGGCGAGAGCGCATGGGCCGGGCGATGAGCGTGGTCGGCGTCCCCCTGGTGCTCGGGCCCGTGCTCGGGCCGGTGATCGGCGGGATCCTGGTCGACGCGGCCTCCTGGCGCTGGATCTTCCTGGTCAACCTGCCGGTCGGGCTGGTCGCGTTCGCGCTGGCCTGGTTCGTCTTCGACCGGGATCCCGCGCCGGAGCGGGGCGGCGGCGTCGACACGGCGGGATTCCTGCTGCTCTGCCCGGGGGTGACCCTGCTGGTCTACGGAATCGTGACCATCTCCTCGGTCGCCGACCTCGCCTCGGTTGACTTCCTGCTGCCCGGCGGTGCCGGCGCGGTGCTGCTGGCGGCGTTCGTCCGGCACGCGCTCGCCACGGAGAAGCCGTTGCTCGACCTGCGCCTGTTCGGGAACCGGACCTTCACCGCGGCCGCCGGGATCCAGTTCCTGATGAACGCGACGCTCTCCGGCTCGATGATGCTCTTCCCGCTCTATTACCAGATCGTGCGCGGCGAGTCCCCGCTGGTGGCCGGTCTGCTGCTGGTGCCGCAGGGCCTGGGCGTCGCGATGACGATGCCGATCGCCGGCCGACTGGTGGACCGGGGGCGGCAGGCGCCGCTGGTGCTGTCCGGCATCCCGTTGCTGGTGGTCGGGTTCCTCTCGTTCACCCAGGCCGGGCCCGACGCGAGCTACCTGCGGCTCGGCCTGTCGCTCTGGATCATCGGTGTCGGTGCCGGGTGCACGATCATGCCCGCGATGACCGCGGCGTACCGGGCGCTGTCGCCGATGAAGATCCCGCACGCCACCGCGACGTTCTCGATCGTGCAGGAGATCGGCGCGTCCAGCGCGGTCGCGTTGTTCGTCGTGGTGCTGGACACCAGGCTCCGCCTCGCGCCGGACCCCGCACCCGCGTTCGACCTGGTCTTCTGGCTGCCGTTGACGCTGACCGTCCTCGGTCTGCTGCCGGCACTGCTGCTGGCCAGGCGCCGGCGCTCCCGGGACGCGGTTCCGGCCCAGGAGCCGGAACCGGTGCCCGCCGCCGGTCGGGGGTGAACCGATGCGGTGGACCGTGCACGGGGAGCGCCGGCTGTACACCAGTCCCTGGGTGGACCTCGCGCTGTCGGACGTGGAGCGCCCGGACGGGGTGCGCTGGGAGCACCACCTGGTGCGGTTGCCGGCCTCGGTCGGGATCGCGGTCGTGGACAGCGCCGATCGAGTCCTGATGGTGTGGCGCCACAGGTTCACTACAGACACCTGGAACTGGGAGCTTCCCGGTGGTTGGGTCGATCCCGGCGAGTCCCCGCTGGACGCGGCCGCCCGGGAGGCGGAGGAGGAGACCGGGTGGCGGCCCCGCGAGCTGCGCGAGCTCGCGTACCTGCAGCCGGTCGCCGGCATCACCGACGCCGAGCAGTGGATCTACCTGGCCGAGCGCGCCAGCTACGTCGGCCCGCCGGCGGACGCCTACGAGTCCGACGCGGTGGGCTGGGTCCCGCTCGCGGAGGTGCCGGAGCTGATCCGCCGCCGGCAGATCGTCGGTGGCGTGTCGGTCGCCGGGTTGTTGCAACTGATCGTGGACCGCGCGCGGGTGCAGCCCCGCCAGTCAGCGGCCTGAGGAGACGAGGACGAGGCGATGCACGACCCGAGGCCCGCGTTCGACGACCGCTACGCGACCATCTACGACCTGATCTACCAGGGCCGCGGCAAGGACTACGCCGCCGAGGCGGCGGAACTGACCAGGCTGATAACCAGCCGGCGGCCGGACGCGTCGTCGCTGGTCGACGTCGCCTGCGGCACGGGCCTGCACCTGCGGGCGTTCGCCGACCTGTTCGAGCACGTGCAGGGCGTCGAGCTGTCCGAGGACATGCTCACGATCGCCAAGGGCCGGCTGCCGTTCGTCCCGCTGCACGTCGGGGACATGCGGGAGTTCGACCTCGGCCGCACCTTCGACGCGGTCACCTGCCTGTTCGCCGCCGTCGGCCACATGCGCACGCTGGAGGAGTTGGGCAAGGCCGCCTCGCGGCTGGTGGCGCACCTGGTGCCCGGCGGTGTGGTGATCGTGGAGCCCTGGTGGTTCCCGGACAACTTCCTGCCGAACTACGTCGGCGGCGACATCGTCGAGCGCGACGGCTACACGATCGCGCGGGTCTCCCACACCACGGCGAAGGGCCTGGTGACGACCATGACCGTGCACTACGTCGTGGCAACCCCGGAGCAGGGCCCGCACCACTTCACCAACACGGTCGTCAACACGCTGTTCACCCGCGAGGAGTACGAGAACGCCCTGCGCGCGGCCGGGTGCGCGAGCGTCGAGTACATCGTCGACGGGCCCTCCGGGAGAGGGCGTTTCGTGGGCGTCCGGGGCTGACCCGCCGCTCAGGCGGCGGCGGCCCTGCCGATCGCGCCCATCGCCCGACGGACCTCGGTGATCACGGTGCTCACCTGGTCCTCGGTCAGGTGCGGACCCATCGGCAGGCTCAGCACCTCGTCCGCGGCCTGTTCGGCCAGGGGGAGCGAGCCCTTCGGCCAGCCGGCGTCGGCGAAGGCCGGTGCACGGTGCGCGGCGACCGGGTAGTGGATCAGCGTGCCGACGCCGGCGGAGTCGAGCAGGTCCTTGAGCCGGTCGCGTCGCGACGTGCGGACCACGAACAGGTGCCACACCGGGTCGGCCCAGTCGGGCACCTCGGGCAGCACCAGGCCGTCTACATCGGACAGTTCGGTCAGGTAGCGCTGGGCGATTGCCCGCCGCCGGTCGTTCCAGGCGTCCAGGTGGGGCAGCTTCACCCGAAGCATCGCGGCCTGCAGCTCGTCCAGGCGCGAGTTCGTGCCCTTCACCTCGTGCTGGTACTTCACCCGCGAGCCGTAGTTGCGCAGCAGCCGGACCTGCTCGGCGAGTTCGGCGGAGTCCGTCACGAGCGCGCCGCCGTCGCCGAGCGCACCGAGGTTCTTCCCGGGGTAGAAGGAGAACGCGGCAGCGTGGCGGGAGCCGATGCGGGCGCCCCGGTAGTGCGCACCGTGGGCCTGGGCCGCGTCCTCGAGCACGGGGACGTTCCCGGCCGCAGCGGCGATCGCGTCCAGGTCGGCCGGCTGCCCGTACAGGTGCACCGGTACGACGGCCTTGGTGCGCGGGGTGATCGCGGCCGCCAGCCGGGCCGGGTCCAGGTTGAGCGTGCCGGGGTCGGGTTCCACCGGGACCGGTGTGGCACCGGTCGCGGCCACGCCCAGCCAGGTCGCGATGAACGTGTGGGAGGGCACGACCACCTCGTCGCCCGGCCCGACCCCCATGGCCAGCAGGGAGAGCTCGATCGCGTCCAGGCCCGAGCCCAGCGCCACGCAGTGGTCGGCACCGCAGTAGGCGGCGAACTCCTCCTCGAACGCGGTCACCTCGGGGCCGAGCAGGTACCACCCGGAGGCGAGCACCCGCTGTGCCGCGGCGTTGAGGCCTGCCGCCAGCTCGTGGTAGGCCGCACCGAGGTCGAGGAACGGGATGCTCATGCGATCGCCTTCGCGTCCTTGAGGTACTCGTCGTAGTCCCGGTAGTACTCCGACTCGTCGTACGGTTCGGACACCAGCCACAGACCGACGGTGCCCGGCGCGAAGTTCACCATGTCCCGCCAGACCATCGGTCCGACGTAGAGCCCTCGGCTCGGGTTGTCCAGCCGGAACCGGCCGGTGGCGAAGCCGTCGTCCACGACGACGTCGAAGCTGCCGTGCACGGCGACGATCAGCTGGCGCAGCCTGCGGTGCCCGTGCGCCCCGCGCTCGGCGTTCTCCGGCACGTGGTGGATGTAGTAGGCACGCCTGATCTCGAAGTCGATCTCCTTGCCGGGCTCGACCACGGTCAGCTTGCCCCGCGGATCGGTGTGCTCGGTGAGGTCGACCATGCGGCACGGGGAGATCCGGCCGACAGCGGGTCCGGTCGTGGGAAGCACATCGGTCACAGGTGAGGAATATGCCGCATTCGACTCGGGGGCATCTCGAGGGGTTCTCGAAGGGACAAGGCATTCCGCTGGTCCCTGGCTAGCATCGAAATCATGCGAGTACTGTTCTCCAGCCTCTCGGCCTACGGACATTTCTTCCAACTGCTCCCGCTGGCCGTCGCGGCCCGCGAGCGGGGCGACGAGGTCCTCTTCGCCACCGGCGAGGTCAGGCACTCGCTGTTGAGCCAGCTCGGTCTCACCCCGGTGGTGGCCGGTCGCTCGACCGACGAGGTCGTCGGCGAGGCCGTCGCCGCGGTGCGGGCCAAGCACCCGGACTTCGACGAGCTGCCCCAGGAACAGACCCTGGAGCTGATCTCCACGAAGTTCAGCCGGTTGATGCCGCAGGCGTTCGTCGACGCCCTGCTCCCCGTGTTCGACGCCAACCGGCCGGATCTCGTCGTGCACGGCGGTTACTGCCCGGGTCCGGGTCTCGCGGCCGCGGTGGCCGGGATACCGGCCCTGTGCCACGGCACCGGCCGCGCGAGGGCCGACAACGACGAGATAATGGCGCGGTCGGTGGTGGTGCTGCGCGACTATGCCGCCGAGCTCGGGGTCGAGCTGCCCGAGGCCTACCCGACCTTCCTGGGGAACACCTACCTCGACATCTGCCCACCGTCCATGCAGAACACGCACTTCCTCGCGACGGCGGACCGGGTGGAGCTGCGCCCCGTCCCGTTCAACCCGCCGGCCGAGCTGCCCGGCTGGGTGCTCACCCGCGAGCGTGACCGGCCGCTGGTCTACCTGACCATGGGCACCGAGTCGGACTCGGTCGAGATGCTCCGCCACGCGATCGGCGGACTGTCGCGGTTGGATGCGGACGTCCTGGTGGCCACGGGCAAGCTCGCCGTGGAGGTTCTTGGCGAGGTGCCGGACAACGTCGTCGTCGAGTCCTGGGTGCCGCAGGCCGACCTGCTGCCGTACACTGACCTCGTCGTGCACCACGGCGGCAACGGCACGACGTTCAGCGCGATGTCCGCCGGCCGGCCGCAGCTGTTCCTGCAAAACCGCCCCGGCCCGGACCAGCTGCTCAACGCAGAGATGGTCTGCGCCGCCGGCGCCGCGGACCGCCTCCTGTTCGAGGAGGTCACCGCCGAGGCCGTGGCCACCCGTGCCCGCGCCCTGCTCGCCGAGGAGTCCCGCCGCGAGGCGGCCACGGCGATCGCCACCGAGATCGCCGGCATGCCCTCCCCCGAGGCCACCGCCGCGCTCCTGAAGTCCTTCACCTGAACCCCGGGGCCTCGGGTGAGGAATCCTCGGTAGGACCGAATCCCACCCCGGTCGTGATCTCTGGCCCACGACGCGGGGACGGCGCGCGGAGAACCTTGGTCTGTCGACCCTCGAGCCGCGGCCCGGTCCGGGCGTCAAGTCTGCCTTAGGAGCCAGAGAATGCGATTTGTTTCCGGCAAAAAGGACCTGAAGGTTGCGGTCATCGGGCTCGGCTATGTCGGCTCGTGCATCGCGGCCACGCTGGCCGACCGTGGCCTGGACGTCGTCGGCGTGGACACCAACCCGAAGCTGGTCGAAGAGCTGGGGAGGCGGTACTGCCGGTTCGCCGAGCACGGGCTGGCCGAGCTGCTGTTCGCCGGGCTGGACTCCGGCCGGCTTCGGGTGACGACCGACACCGCCGAGGTGACCGCGGCCGACATCGTGCTGATCACGGTCGGCACGCCGGTGCGCGAGGACGGCTCGCTCGCCGACGAGCAGCTGCAGGGCGCCTGCCTGGAGCTGAGCACGCGCATCCGCCCTGGGCAGCTGCTCGTGCTCAAGTCGACGGTCCCGCCCGGCACGACCCGCGGCATGGTGCTGCCCCTGCTGCAGCGCAGCGGCCTGGTCGGTGGCCGCGACTTCGGCCTCGCGTTCACCCCCGAGCGCCTCGCCGAGGGCACGGCGCTGCACGAGCTGAACACCTTCCCGATCGTGGCCGGCGGACTGGACGCCGATTCTGCGGCGGACGCGGCGGAGTTCTGGCGCTCCGCGCTCGGCGTCGAGGTCATCCCGCTCGACTCGCTCGAGGCGGCGGAGATCGTCAAGCTCGCCGACAACTGGTGGATCGACCTGAACATCGCGCTCGGCAACGAGCTGGCGAAGTTCTCCGCGCTGTTCGGGGTGGACGTGCTGGACGTGATCTCCGCGGCCAACTCGATCCCCAAGGGCAAGGGGATGGTCAACATCCTGCTGCCCAGCGTGGGCGTCGGTGGCTCCTGCCTGACCAAGGACCCTTGGATGGCCTGGTACTCGGCCCGGGAACGCGGCCTGGAGATCCTCACCGCCCCGGCCGGCCGGCAGGTCAACGCGGGGATGCCGGAGTACACCGCCCAGCTCGCCATCGACGAGCTGACCAAGCAGGGCAAGGACCCGGCCACCGCGAAGATCGCCGTTCTGGGCCTCGCGTTCAAGAACAACACCGGCGACCTGCGGGCGACGCCGACCAAGGACGCGGTGACCGCGTTGGTCAAGGCCTGCGGCGAGGTGCGCATCCACGACCCGCTGGTGGACGTCGCCGAGGCCGAGGAGCTGTTCGGCCAGCCGCTGACCGGCTCGGTCGAGGAGGCTGTCCGCGACGCCGACTGCATCGCTGTGCTCGCCCTGCACCGGGACTTCGCCGACATCGACTTCGCGGCGCTGCCCGTCGCCGAGGAGTGCCTGGTGCTCGACGGCCGCGCCTACTACTCGCGGGACAAGATCGCCGAGCTGCGCGCGCTCGGCTACACCTACCGGGGGATCGGGCGATGAGCGGGATCTTGGCGACCAACAGGGCCAACTGCGGAGAGGCGGACCTGCGATGAGCCGGGTCGTGGTGACCGGGGGCTGCGGGTTCATCGGCAGTCACCTGGTGGAGCAGCTTGTCGCGCGGGGTGACGAGGTCACGATCTTCGACGGGACCCCGCCGCCCGCCTGGCAGGAGACCGCGCGCCAGCACGCCCGGTTCGTCCAGGGCGACATCCTCGACCGGACCGCGCTGGCCGGGGCGATCACCTCCGGGGTGGACGTGGTCTACCACCTGGCGGCCGTGGTGGGCGTGGACAACTACCTCGCCCGACCGCTCGACGTCATCGACGTCAACTTCACCGGTACCCGCAACGTGCTGGACCTCGCCGCCGACGCCGGAGCCAAGGTGGTGGTGGCCAGCACGAGCGAGGTGTTCGGCAAGAACCCGGCGGTGCCCTGGCGCGAGGACGGCGACCGCGTGCTCGGCGCCACCGCCGCCGACCGCTGGACCTACAGCTCGAGCAAGGCGCTCGCCGAGCACCTGACGTTCGCCTTCGTCCGCCAGCGCGGCCTCGAGGCGACGATCGTGCGCTACTTCAACGCCTACGGCCCCCGGCAGCGGCCCGGCTTCGTCGTGAGCCGGTCGGTCCACCGGGCGCTGAACGGCAAGCCGGTCGTCGTCTACGACGACGGCCTGCAGACCAGGTGCTTCACCTACATCGACGACGCCATCGCGGGCACCCTGCTCGCGGCGGACAGCCCGAAGTCGGTCGGTGAGGCCTTCAACATCGGGAGCATGACCGAGACCACGATCGGCGACGCGGCCGAGCTGGTCGTCAAGCTGGTCGGCCCGGAGACCGAACTCCACCACGTGGACACCGGTGTCCGGCTTGGCAAGTCCTATGAGGACCTGGCGCGCCGGGTTCCGGACAACACCAAGGCCCGGACCGTTCTCGGGTGGACCTGCGAGACCTCGCTCGAGGACGGTCTCTCGAGGACCATCGAGTGGTCACGGCAGAACCCCTGGTGGCTCGCGCTTCCCGACAGCGGCGCCGAGTAGGGGCGCCGAGTAGGAGGTCACGGCCGGGCCGTCCGCGGCGACCCGGCCGCCCACCTCACCGTCCCCAGCGGGTGCGGCCCCACGGTTTCACCAACGACAGCACCACGCAGATCGTGTAGATCGAGGTCGAGACGATGCCGGCGGAGATCATCGACATCTCGTCCAGCGGGACGAGCTGGTCGGCGGCGGAGCCCTCCACGGCGTCGCGCCGCGACTTGAGCTCGGGCACGAGCGAGAAGGTGGTGAGCAGGACGACCACCGTGGTCAGCACGAACTTCGTGAGCACCCACTTGTGCCTGACCAGGCCCCACTTGGTGCCGAGTGCGAGCAGCAGACCGGTGAGGAACGCGGCCCACGCGATCGGGATCAACACGACGTCGGCGATCACGCCCAGGCCGCGCAACATGGCGTGTTGCAGCTCGGGGTCGTCGGTCAGTAGCGCGGTGGCCCCGAGCGCGAGGTCCCCGAACGTGACCCCGAGCCAACCCACGGCGGTGATCACATGGAGGACCAGCACGGTCTTGCGGACGGGCGGCGGCATCAGCCCGGCGCGCCGGGCCGACGGCCTGGTCCGGCCGGCGGTCTCGCTTTCAGTGGTCACCGGAGCTCTCCCTGGCGCAGGAACCGCTTACCTCCTCATTAAACCGCACCGGCGGTCCCGCCCGGTCGTGGTCGCGGCGACGCCGCAGCTCGCGGGTCCGCGTCTCGAGCGCTTCACCAACGGGCCACGATCCGACAGCAGCATTGTCGTCTGGAAAAGCAGGAACTCACCTCGGCCCACCGCGTCGGCCGTTTCTGATGACGAATAGGGGATGGACATGGATGCGTTGGGTCAGGCCGTCGTCGACGGCGCGACGCCCGAGCAGCTCGAGCGTCTCGACGTGCCGAGCGAGTACTACGCCGCGCACCTCCATCGTGACGACGTCGACATGTTCCGCGGTGTTGCGGACAAGGACGTGCGCAAGTCGCTGCGGCTGGGGCGGGTTCCGATGCCGGAGCTGGCGCCGGACGAGGTCCTGGTCGCCGTGATGGCCTCGGCCGTCAACTTCAACACCGTCTGGTCGGCGATCTTCGAGCCGCTGCCGACGTTCCAGTTCCTCAAGAGCATGGGCCGCAGGGGCAAGTGGGAGGCCCGGCACGACCAGCCCTACCAGGTCGTGGGCTCGGACGCGGCCGGCGTGGTCGTGGCGATGGGCGACGGTGTTCGCGGCGGCTGGCGGATCGGCGACCACGTCGTGGTCAGCCCCGGCTACGTCGACGACCAGGATCCGGAGGCCCAGAACGACTCGATCAAGTCGGGCACGCTCGCCTGGGGCTTCGAGACCAACTTCGGCGCCTTCGCGCACTACTGCGTGGTGCGGGCGAGCATGCTCATGCGCAAGCCCGCCCACTTGTCCTGGGAGGAGGCCGCCTGCAACCCGCTGTGCGCGGGAACGGCCTACCGGATGCTGGTCAGCGAGCACAGCGCCCGGATGAAGCAGGGTGACGTCGTGCTGATCTGGGGCGCCACCGGCGGCCTGGGCGCCTACGGCGTGCAGTTCGTGAAGAACGGCGGCGGCATCGCGGTCGGCGTCGTCAGCTCGGCGGCCAAGGAGGAGCTGGCCCGCAAGCTCGGCTGTGACGTGGTGATCAACCGCGAGGAGCTCGGGATGGCCGGCTACAACGGCGACGATCCCGCGCGGACCGTGGAGATCGGGCGGCGGCTCGGCAAGATGATCCGCACCCAGGTCGGCGAGGACCCGGACATCGTCTACGACTACGTCGGCCAGAAGACGTTCGCGATCTCGGTGTTCGTGGCCAAGACCGCGGGTACGGTCGTCACCTGCGGGTCGAGCACCGGCTACCAGCACCAGTTCGACAACCGCTACCTGTGGATGCGGGTGAAGCGGATCGTGGGCAGCCACGGCGCGAACATGAAGGAGCAGCTGGACTGCAACCGCCTGATCAACCGCGGGCAGATCCTTCCGACGCTGTCCACCGTGTACCCGCTCGACGAGGTGCCGGAGGCGGTGCGGCTGGTGCAGACCAACGGCCACGCCGGCAAGGTGGGCGTGCTCTGCCTGTCCCCCGAGGAGGGGCTCGGCATCACCGACCCGGCGCTGAGGGCGAGGATCGGCGAGGATCGGATCAACCTGTTCCGCCACGCCGCCTGAGCCACGGTGACCGGCAGCGACCCGGTGCGGCGCAGCCGCACCGGGTCGCCGCCGTACGGGAGCCGGCGCCAGCGGGAGAACGACAGGACGAACAACAACCGCCGGATGCGAATCGCATCCGGCGGTTGTTCGGTCGTCGGTGGGTTCCTCGCCTCAGGACGCGGACTCCGACTTCGCCCGACGGAAGGAGGCGATCGTGGCGAGTACGCCGAAGACCAGCGCCGTGAGCGCGCCGAGCAGGCGAATCCAGTCGCCGGCGACCTCCAGCGTCCCGTGGTCGGCGCTGCCGATACCCGCGAAGGACGGGATCGCCTCCATCAGCGCACCGAGCACGGCGACGATAGGAACCCAACGCCAGGGGGCGGCGAGGAGCAGGATCACGGCCACGAGGCAGATGACCGCTCCCGGCGGCACGGCCGGCATCTCGACACCGGCGATTCGCAGCAAGACGATGCCGATGATGATGCCGACCAAGCCGACCGCGGTCAGGTTGCGGGCGGTGGGGTAGTTCATTTCCTCACTCCTTCGACATTACTGCACCGGTATCGTGGACACTCCCGGCCAAATTTCCCTTTTTCACGAAGCGTAGAGCCACAAAGCGCCGCGTCGGTCGAAGGCGGCTCGTGCCCACTCTCCCTGCTGGTCGTTCGCACGCTGTCATTGCGAGAAGAGTCCCAGTTCGGCCGGGCCGGGTCGTCGGGCACACGAATGCTTCCCGGCTACTCCCGGGGACGTAGACCACCCGCGGCAAACGCTCCACCGGCGGTAGCCGCCTCGAGGAGGCCTCGAGGCGGCCCTGCTGCGGCCCTGCTACAGCATGACCTTTCCGCCCGCCACGTCGATCGTCTGACCGGTGACCCACCCGGACGCGTCCGAGGCGAGGAACAACGCCGCGTCGGCACAGTCCTGCGGCGTGCCCCACCGCGCGATGGTGAACTGCTTGGCCACCTGCTCCCGCACGTCCGCGGGAATGCGCTGCTCCTGCTTGTCGGTCAGGATCGCGGACGGCGCGATGGCGTTGACGCGGACACCGCGCGACCCGGCGTCGAGCGCCACCCGCCTGGTGAACATCAGCACCCCGGCCTTGGCCGCGGAGTACGGGATGGACGCACGCCCGGGGAGCCGGCCGGCGGTCGAGGCCATCGTGATGACCGAGCCCCCGCCGCGGGCCATCATCCCGGGCAGGAAGGCCTGCACGGTGAGGAAGGTCGCCGTGAGGTTGCCGTCGATCACCGCGTGCCAGGTCTGCTCGTCCACCTCGTCCAGGGCGCCCTGTCCCAGGTCGAAGCCGGCGAACGCGGCCAGTACGTCGACCTGGCCGAACTCGCGCTCGGCCGCCGCACGCAGCTCGTCGACCGCGTTCCTGTCGGTCACGTCGGCGGCGATCCCGGTGGCGACGCCACCCGAGGCGGTGACGCCATCCACAACGGACTGGATGGCGTCCTTGTCTCGGCCGCTCACCACGACCTTCATCCCGTTGGCCGCGAAGTGCCGGCAGGCCTGCGCGCCGATGCCGCGGGATCCTCCGGTCACCACCGCCACCTTGCCGTCGAGGTCCGGGTAGCGTGCCACGTTCGAGCTCATGTGGTCCCCTTCGCGCTTACTCGTAGATGTGCTCGACGACGTCGAGCACGCGGCGGAAGCCCACCTTTTCGACCACCGCCTGCATCGACTGGTACTGCAGGAAGTGGGTGCAGACGCAGGCGTCCGCGCCACCCTCCAGGGCCCTGGCCACCACCTCGCCGAGCACCAGCGAGGCGATCCCGCCGTCCCGGTGCTCCGGTGCCACGAACACCCCGGACGGCCGGACCACTCCGTGCAGCGGCGGGTTCCACCCGGCAGCGCCGGCGGGGGCGCCGTCCGGGGTCTCCCACACCAGGAGTCGCTGGTTGGCGATCTGTCCGCCGACCATGTGCTGGGTGCGCCGCCTGATCTCCTCGGGGGACAGGCCGCTGTCGCGCATACCGGCGGTGAACCACTCCGCCACCGTGTCCAGGTCGTCCTGGGTGGCGAGGCGTGGCCGGCCGTTCGGGTTCTCCGGCCGGGTCGTCTCGGTGCACTGCATGATCCACTGCGCGCGTTCCTGCCGGATCTGCTGTCCGGTCAGCTCGGCCCAGCGGGTGGAGAACGCCACCGCCGCCTCGGTGGGACCGTTCACGCCCGGCACCGGCTCGGACTCCTTGGCCAGGTGCTCGGCGAGGGCGACGGCCGCCTCGGCGGGCATCGCGGAGATCGTCATCCGGTACGGCGAGCGGGCGAAGGCCGCGCCCACCACGGTCCCGTCCTGGTTGGTGATGGTGGCGAAGACCGGCTCCCGGTCGCCCGGCGGCACGCCGTTCGGGTCGAGCCCGTGCACGAGCAGGACGTTGTTCTCCACCGGCGCGGCGACGAGCCAGTCGCCGGCAGCGGCCATGAACTCCGCCGGGTCCGGAGTGGACGTTACCTTCATCAGCTTCTCCCGCTTGTCACTGGACCTGGGTGGGGGTGAGTTCCTTCTCGTGGAGCAGCACGTCGTACCACTCGGCGAGCGAGCCCCCGGTCATGTAGTAGCCCTCCGCCGGCTGGTCGGCCGCGCAGATGGAGCCGATCACCCTGGCCTTCACCGGCCTGGCGAGCCACTCACGCACGACCTCCGGCGCTCCCCGGCGCAGGTCGAGCAGGTAGCGCGGCGAGGCGTAGTTGTGGAAGGCGGGCTCGACGAACCCGTCCGCGAGCGCGGGTGCGGGGATCGGCCGGCTGGCGAACGGCGGCAGCCCCCATCCCGAGTTGACGGTGCCCTGGGTGAACGTGATGCCGATCGAGAGGTACCGGCTCCCGAACTCGTCCCGCAGGTGCCCACCGGTGGGCTTGAAGGCCAGCGTGCCGCGGGGCGGGACGTTGATCGTGAGCTCGTCGGCCCGCACGCTGTGCGCACTGGTGGACCAGTAGGCGATGCGGTGGCCGGTGTGGCGGTGCCACCAGACCAGGTTCTCGGCCATCTTCCGGTCGCGGTAGCCGTCGTCGGTCAGGTGGTACGCGTAGTGCTCGTAGAACGCCACGATCTGACGCGCCTGCTGGACGATCCAGTCGTGTCGCCGCACGTCCTGTTCCGTGTCCCCCGGTGGGAGCGAGGCGACCAGCGCCTCCGCGGCGCGGGCGTGCTCGACGTAGCGGTCCTTGTCGGCCACCTGGGAGATGAACCAGCGGACGTGGTCGGGCCGGGTGGGCGTGACCACCTCGAAGTGCTCGGTCAGCTCGGCCAGCCGTTCCGGCGCGGTCGCCTCGACGTAGCCGCTCACCTCGGTGTACAGGGCAGGACGGGTGTCGATCACGCCGACGCCGACCAGCCGCACCGGGTCCTCGCCGTGGTCGGCGTTGTAGCCCCGGATCCACTCGATCAGGTCCCGCACCTCGCGCACCCGCCAGGGGACGCCGGTGCCCGCCAGCAGGGCGTCCAGCTCGCCCTCGCCGGTCAGCACGTAGTGGTCGAGCTCGCGGATGACATCCCAGTCCTCCTCGGTGGCCACGGTGCGAAAGCCGAGGCGCTCCACCAGGATTCGGATGATCCGGTGTGTCTGGGTGAACTGCTCGTGCCCTCCGTAGGTGGACGGCCCGATGCCGACCACGTCCGCGTCACCGACCATGCCGGCGAGTGGCTCGAGGTCGCGAAGGGGTGCCTCGACCTCCGCTGTGGACAGAGGGAGCCCGTACTGTCGGATCCACTCCGTGACCTCTCCCCGGACGGTCGCCTCGTCGGTCGTGGTCGGCTCGCTGTACGCAGTCACGATCGTCTTTCTCCTCAGGCCAGGACGGGCACCGGCCACCAGTGGTGGCCGGTGCCGTCGTTGTGCGTTTCGCCAGCCGGCCCTAGTCGACCGGCACGGCCTCGATGATCGAGAACGCGGTCTCGGTCGGGACCACCCGGCGCAGCTCGTAGCCGGCCTGCTTGAACACCTCGGCGTACTGCTCCTCGGTGCGGAGGAAACCGGCCATCGTGACCAGCATCATCACGTCGAAGTACTTCACGAACTTCTGCACGCCCGGCCGCAGAACCAGCTCGGCCGCCGCGATGCTGGCGGTGGGCGAGGCGTCCCGGCACCGCTTGAGCACCGAGAGCAGCTTCTCGTCGTTCCACGAGTGCGTGATCTGCTTGCAGACGTACAGGTCCACACCGGCCGGAACGCTCTCGAAGAAGTCACCGGCGTGGAAGTCGAGGCGACCCTTCTCGATGAGCTCGGCGAGCTCCGGGCGTGCCTTCGCCTGCTCGATCACCGGCGGCAGGTCGGCGAGGACGCCGCGCTGCACCGACGGGTACGCGGTGAGGATGTTGGCGAGGAACGTGCCGGTGCCGCCGCCGAGGTCGGCGACCACGCCGGCCTTGCCGAAGTCGGCGTACCCCGACACGATCCGCGGGCCGAGCGTGGCGGAGAACTCGTTCATGGCCATGTTGAACTCGCGGCCCTTGTCCGGGTTCTGGCCCATGTAGGCCCACAGCGTCTTGCCGTAGGCCTCCTCGAAGGCGGCCTTGCCGGTCTTGACGCTGTAGCCGGTCTTGGCGTAGCAGTTCCACAGCCACTCCGACGCGGCGAACTGCGACATGACGAACTGCGAGTTCGGCACGCCCGGCCGCAGCAGCTCCGAGCGCGACGTGTTGGCGAACACGCCGGGCTCGACCTCCTCGAAGATCCCGTCCTCGGTGAGGATCTGCAGTGTGGACTGGAGTGCGTGGGCGTGCGCGCCGGTCTCCGCGGCGAGGTCCGCCGCGGAGCGCGGTCCGTCGGCCAGTAGGTCGGCGATCCGCAGCTCGGCGGCGATGCCGAGGCACTGCCCGGACGTGGGGAACATCAGGTCGAGCAGAACCTGGACGTCCTTGACCGTGGTGTCGGTTCCGTCGGTGCTCATGACTTCACGTGCTCCTAACCCTGTTCTTTGGTACCGGGGGGATGTCACTGTCCACTGTGGATGACGATGGTGCTGCCGCCGCCGGGCAGCTCGCGGAAGCCGGGCACCTCGCCCGAGACCGTGACGTGGCTGACACCGGAGACGCCGGGCACCTGCGCGGGCGTGGTCTGCAGCCCGACATCCGGCAGCCCGAGCTCGCCGAAGTTGTTGTTGCCCCAGCCCCACAGCGTGCCGTCGGCCCGCACCGCGACGCTGTGCCCGTAGTCGCCGGGGTTCTCGTCGCCGCCACCGCCGGTCGCGGTGATCTGCACGACGTCGGTCAGGCCGACCACCTCGACCGGCGCCGAACGCTCGACGGTGGAGCCGTCGCCGCACTGCCCGCGGTCGTTGATGCCGCAGGCCCGGACGGTGCCGTCCTGGAGCAGGATGAGCGTGTGGTGGTAGGCGCCCGCCACCGCGCGAACCCCGGAGACGAGGGCCTTCACCGGGGTGCGGTACTCGCGCTTGCGGTTCTCGGTCACGCCGTCGCCCAGCTGACCGCAGTCGTTGAGCCCCCAGGTGAGCAGCGAGCCGTCCTCGAGCACCACCAGGCTGTGCCCGCCGCCCGTGGCGACGAAGGTCGCGCCGCTGATCCCTTCCACCGGCTGGGGCAGCGCGCGGATCGGGTACTCGCGCCCGGCGTGCACCTGGACCAGCGCGCCGTCCCGCTTGCCGGTCAGGTCGCCGTCGGCCAGCTGGCCGCAGTCGTCCCGGCCCCAGGCCCAGACGGTGCCGTCGTCAAGCAGGGCGAGCGCGTGGCTGCCGCCGGACACCAGCTGCACGATGTTGGTCGGAGCCTCGATCTTGACCGGAACCGGGTGCACCCGCATGTTGTCCGGGCCGAGCATGCCGAAGAAGCCGGCTCCGCAGCCCCAGACCGTGCCGTCCTCGAGCAGGTACAGCGTGTGCCCGCCACCAGGTGCGACGGCCTTGACGCCGTCCAGCTTCACCCGGGTGGGCTCGAGCTGCTGGTCGGTCGAGTAGTCGCCGATCTGGCCGAACCCGTTGCGGCCCCACCCGTAGGCCGAGCCGTCCTCCAGGATCGCGATGACGTGACCGCTGCCCCCCTCGACCGTGCGCACACCCTCCAGATCCTTGATCCGTTGTGGGGTGCCCACCTGCTCACCGCTGCGCCCGTTGGCGAGCTGTCCGTTCGTGTTGTCGCCCCATGCGCTGACGATCTGGTTCATGTCGTCCCTCTCGTTCCCAGGGGATTCGCGGTCCGGCCGGGTGGTCTCGATTCCTCCTCGATGATGAGCATCCGGACAAATCAACGCCAGCAGTCTTGAATGGTTCTCGAGCGTCCAGTCAAAGGGGCGCGTCATGGTAAAGGCAGACAAATATCTTTTCCGGGAAATCAGAAGCAGAGAGGTTGCCATGGCGCCGGCATCTTCGTTGCCCGACCTTCCGCGTTCTCGTACCCACCCGTTTCACCCGCCGCCGGAGTACGAGCAGCTGCGCAAGGAGTCGCCGATCTCGCGGTTCCTCTGGCCCAACGGCGTCGAGGGGTGGCTCGTCACCGGCTACAGCGAGGTCCGCACCCTGCTGGCCGACCCTCGGCTGTCGATCAACCGGTTCAACAGCCCGCCGCCGTCCGTGTCGGTGGTCAAGGACCGCAAGCCCGAGGCCATGCTGCCCCGCTCGCTGGTCGCCATGGACCCCCCGGAGCACACGCCGTGGCGCCGGGCCATCGTCAAGGAGATGACGCCTCGCTGGGCGCGCTCGATGGAGCCGAGGATCGCGGCGATCACCCACGAGTACCTGGACCGGATCCGCGAGGCTGGACAGCCGGCCGATCTGGTCACGGACCTCGCGCTGCCGGTGCCGTCCAGGGTGATCTGCGAGGTGCTCGGCGTACCGGCGGCCGACCAGGCGTTCTTCCAGGAGCAGGCCGAGGTGCGCAGCCAGGTCGGCGCACCGCCGGAGAAGGTGAACGCGGCGACGACGGCGCTGTACGAGTACCTCGGCCAGCTGGTCGCGGACAAGCGCCGGACCGGCAACCGGGAGGACGTACTCGGCCGGCTGGTGCACGCCGAGATCGCCGGTGAGCCGGCGCCGCAGGACATCGTGGTCGGGCAGGCCATGCTGCTGCTCATCGCCGGGCACGAGACCACCGCGAACATGATCGGCCTTGGCGTGGCGACCCTGATGGACAACCGCGAGCTGATCGCCGACCTGGCGGACACGGCGAAGGGCACCGCGCTGGTCGAGGAGATCCTGCGGATGCACGCGATCATCCAGTGGGGCATCATCCGCCGGGCCACCGACGACATCGACGTCAACGGGGTGCGCATCGCCAAGGGCGACTGGGTGGTGTGCTCGCTCTCCTCGGCGAACCGGGACGAGAGCCGGTACTCCTGCCCGCACCTGGTCGACCCGGGTCAGCCCCAGGCGCCGCACCTGACCTTCGGCTACGGGGTGCACCAGTGCGCCGGGCAGAGCCTGGCCCGTACCGAGGTGCGGGTCGTGCTGCGGGAGCTGTTCGCGACGTTCCCCGAGCTGCGGATCACCGTGCCGGTCGAGGAGCTGCGGTACCGCTACGAGATGTGGGTCTACGGCCTCTACGAGTGCCCGGTGGTGTGGTGAGCGATGCCCAGGGTGATCGTGGATGAGAATCGGTGCTGCGGCGCCGGGCTCTGTGCCCAGGAGCTGCCGGATGTGTTCGACCAGGGTGAGGACGCGGTCGTGGTCGTCCTGGAGGAGAACCCGCCCGCCGAGCTGGCCGAGCGGCTCGAGGCGGTGACGTTCGCGTGCCCGTCCGGCGCGATCCGGTTGGTCCGCGAGTAGTCCTCCAGCCGGGCAGGCTGTCGGGCCCGGTGGCGTATGCCACCGGGCCCGATTTTCTTCCTCGTGTCGTTCCTGTCGTGCCTTTTCCGCCGGTCCCGGTGTGGTTGTGGCACGGTCTCGCGCGGTCGGTGCCGGGCACCGACCGCGCGAGGTCTCAGAGTGATTTCCGGCCGTCGTGGAAACCGTCGGCGAAAAACGGTCAGACGCCGGCGGGAACCTGCGGTTTGCTGGGCGAGCCCGTCGACATCTCGCGACCGTAGGTGAGGCGCCGGTAGATCACCTCGATCGGGCCGCGGATGCCCCGGCGCTGCATGAAGTCGCTGGCCACGAGCGCGACCAGCCACACCACCGCGCCGACGCCGAGCGCGCCCAGGTCGGACATGGAGTTGCCGAGGCCGAGCAGGTAGGGCGCACCGAGCACCACCCAGCACAGCGACTGGAACAGATAGCCGGTCAGCGACCGCTGGCCGGTCGCGACCAGCGCGCTGACGAAGCGGGGACGCCGCTCGCCGATGCGGGCGGCGAGCAGGCCGAACAACGCGGCGAAGGCGAACCCACCGAAGTAGCCGCCCATCTGGTTGATCCAGTACGTGCCGTTGTAGACGATCTCCGACTGGGTCATGATGAACCCGCCGTTGATCAACGCGTACGGCATCCCGGCGACGATCGTGATCAGGAAGCCGTACGCGACCACCTTGCGCAGGAACGGCCGGTGCGCGGCGGGCTCGTCGAGCACGCGCTTGCGGGCGGCCCAGATCCCGACCAGGACCGGGAACACCGCGCCGAGGACGACCAACGGGATCATTGCCGGCCACTGCAGCCGGTAGAGCATGTCCGACACCGGGGTCGCCGGATCGGCGGGCTGGTTCAACGACATGAACACCCGCGGAATGCCGAACGCGTAGATGAGGGTGCCGGCGGTGAGGAACACGCTGCCGGTGATCCAGAGCGCCCGTGCGTTCCACCGCAGCGCGCCGACGAACAGCAGCGTGACCACGCCGTACGCGGCGAGCAGGTCACCGAAGAACAGCAGGACGGTGTGCAGCAGGCCGAGCACGATCAGCCAGAAACCCCTGCGTTGGAGCAGCGCCCGGAAGCCCTTCCACTCGTGTCCGCGCTGGGAGTACCGCAGGTACATCTGCGAGAGGCCGTAGCCGAACAGGAAGGCGAACAGGGCGGCGCCTCGGCCGTCGAGCAGGACCGCGGAGACCACGTTGTAGATCGCGGCGATCGGGTCGTCGTTCGAGTAGCTGTCGCCGGCCCACGCCGCACGCAGCACCGAGGAGTGCCCGAGCGCGATGAGCAGCAGCATGAAGCCGCGGGCCAGGTCGGGGGCGAGTGAGCGCGCCAAGACCGACTGCGGTCCCAGCGGTGTCGGACTGGCCGTGACCGGGTCACGGGATAAGTTGGGAGCACTGTCAGCCATGGGTGTCCGCTTTCGTGTCGGCCGGATGACTCCGGTTTGCCCAGGTCCCCGAGCGGGGGATGCACATCCGCCTCAATAGACCGCAGTGCGCTCGACGTGGCCGCAACGTCCACTCGAGAGCGGGCCGGGTCAGCCGGTCCGCCGGCGCGCCGCGTCCTCCGGGGTGTGGACGACCCCGCGGCGGTGCAGGTCGGCGATCTCCGCATCGCCGTAACCCAGCTCGGCGAGCACCTGTGCCGAGTGCTCGCCGAGCTCCGGCGGCGGGGAGGTGACCTGCGCCGGCACACCGTCCACCCAGATCGGCCCGCGCACCAACGGCGTCTCGCCGCCCTCCGGCAACGGCGTCTGCCGCACCATGCCGAGCGCCTCGACCTGCGGGTCCGCGAAGACCTGGTCCATCCGGTACACCGGGCCGGCCGGAATTCCCGCCGCGCGCAACAGCGTCACCCATTCGGCGACGCCGCGGCCGGCGAGGGCGCGCTCCAGGTCGTGGCGCAACGCGTCGCGGTTGACCACCCGTGCCGCGCCGTCGGCGTACTCGGCGCGCTGGAGAAGGTGCTCCGCTCCCAGCTCGGTGCACAGCGACACCCACTGGGCGGGAGTGCCGGCGGCGATGTTGATCGGGTCGTCGGCGGTGTCGAACGTGCCGTAGGGGCTGATCACCGGGTGGTCGTTGCCGCTGGCCGGGGGGACCTCGCCGGCGCCGAGGAAACGCTGCGCCTGGAAGCTGAGCACGGCGATCGCCGACTCGAGCAGCGAGGTCTGCACGTGCCCGCCCACACCGGTCCGCTCCCGGCGGGCGAGCGCGGCGGCCACCGCCAGCGCGGCGACGATCCCGGAGATGCTGTCCACGACCGGCACCCCGACCCGCATCGGCGTGTGCTCGCCCGCCCCGGTCACCGACATCAGGCCGGACATGCCCTGCGCGATCTGGTCCAGCCCTGGCGTGTCCCGTTCCGGGCCGGTCGGCCCGTACCCGCTGATGCTCGCGACCACCAGCCTCGGATGGTCGGCGGCGAGCCGTTCGGGTGCGAGCCCGAGCTTGGCCAGCGTGCCCGGCCGGAAGTTCTCCACCAGCACGTCGCAGTGCGCGAGCAGCCGGGCCAGCACCGCCTGGCCCGCCGGGTCGCGCAGGCTCAGCGCGAGCGAGCGCTTGTTGCGGTTGACCGAGGCGAAGTACTGGCCGCGGCCGGCCGCGAAGGGGCCCCATGCCCGCGCGTTGTCCCCGTCGGGCAGTCCCTCCACCTTGATCACGTCGGCGCCGAGGTCGCCCAGCAGCGCGGTGCAGGTGGGGCCGGCGAGCACGCGGGTGAGGTCGAGCACGCGGACACCGGTCAGCGGCAGGTCGGGCATCACAGCACTCCTCGGGCCGGAGGCGTGAGGTGGTCCGGCCGTCTTCGCCCGAGTGAACCAGCGCGTTGTCCAGACCCGGTCGAAAACCACCACACACCGTGCTGACCAGGCCTTTCAGTGACCCACCAGCCGGTCTGGCTCGGTCCTGCCCACGATGCCTCAACTGTCCATCCTTAAGGAGCGCCCATGGCTGCTCAACTCGTCGCACTGCTGGTCCTCGCCGCGGCCTTCCTCATCGCGACCGTGCGACCGGTCCACCTCGGTGCGCTCACGCTGGCCGCGGCGCTGGCCGTGGGCACGGCGCTGGCCGGCCTTGGCGTCAAGGACGTCCTCGCCGGGTTCCCCGTCGACATCCTGTTGTTGCTGCTCGGCGTCACGTTCCTGTTCGGCATAGCGCGGGCGAACGGGACACTCGACTGGTTGATCGAGGTCGCGCTACGCGCGATCGGCAACCGCACGACGTTGCTGCCGGTGCTGTTCTTCGTGCTCGCCGCGGGGATCGCGAGCCTCGGCTCGCCCCTGGCCGCCATCGTGCTCATCCCGGTGGCGGTGTCCTTCGCCGGGCGCAACCAGCTCAGCCCGGTGGTGCTCGCGCTCGCCGCGACCACCGGCGGCTCGGCCGGCGCCTTCGCACCGACCAGCCTGTTCGGCATCATCACGGCCGGCACGGCGCGGGCCGGCGGCGTGGACTTCGACGGGTTGTTCCTGTTCGGCGTCGCGCTGGCGATCAACCTCGGCCTGTTCGTCGCGGCATGGGTGCTGTTCGGCAAGTACCTGGTCAAGGAGTCCGCTGAACCGGACAGCCCCGCGAACGGCGGCGCGCCCGAGCCCACGCCTGAGCCCGAGCCGCAGCCCGGGTCCGAGCCGAGGACCGACACCGCCTCCGCGTCCGACCCGCTGCCCGCCTCCGGTGGCGTGGCCACGGTCACCCGCCCCGCGCCGGCGCCGGCCGCGGCACCCACCCGGCTGTCCGCCTTCCAGGTCGCCACGGTCGCCTCGCTCCTGGTGCTGGTCTGCTCGGTCATCGGCCTGGCGTTCTTCGGCGTCGACCTGCACGTCGGCGCCGTCGCGCTGGGCCTCGCCGTCCTGCTCACGCTCGCCTTCACCACGGAGACGGCCGGTGCGGTCAAGGAGGTCGACTGGTCGACGATCCTGCTCGTCGGCGGAATCGCGACCTACGTGGGCGTGCTCAACGAGATGGGTGCTGTAAAGCTGGTCGCCGACCTCGGCACCAAGATCCAGAGCCCGCTGCTGGCCGCGTTCGCGCTGTGCGTGTGCGGCGCGCTGATCTCTGCCGTCGGCTCCACCACGGCCTTGCTGGCCATCATCATCCCGCTGGCCCTGCCGCTGGTGGAGGCCGGCGGTGTACCGGCCGTGGGCGTGATCTGCGCACTCGCCCTGTCCTCCTCCCTGGTCGACATCAGCCCGCTGTCGACGGTGGGCGCGACTGCGGTCGGGGCGGCCCCGGAGAGAATCCGTCCGCGGATGCGGCGGTTCCTGTTCCAGTGGGGCTTCTCCATGGTGTTGGTCGGCCCCGTCCTGCTGTGCGCGTTCCTCGTGCTGCCGGGATATCTCGCCGGCTGAGGTACGGCGTTGCCGAAAACCACCGGCCGCTCGTGGCGACACGAGCGGCCGGTGGTTTTTCCGTCCCGCCGTCCCGGGAATTGTTCCCCGTTTCCGGTGAGCTGGATCGGGATAGCATCAGGTTGTTTTGGGTGAGAGTCGCGGTTGGCGGAGGTGTGCGGGTGAAGCTTGGCAGAATGGCTGCCGTCCTTCTGTTGGTCATCGGTGGTTGCCGCTCCCGGCGAGCACCACGCGGGCCACGACGGAACGTCAGGATCTGACCGGGGCGCGGGCAACCGGCGGAGAAGAAAGAACCGGCCCGGCGGCTGTGCCGCCGGGCCGGTTCGCGTTCGGGTGTGGCTACTTCAACCCGAACGCCAGCATCACCGTGCCCTTGTCGGTCGGGTAGAAGGGGTAGTAGCCGGCCATCACGTAGACCATGCCGTTCGCGATGACCGCGCCGCCGTTGCCGGACAGCGCGCTACCCCGGCCCGGGACGCCGTTGACGCCGGCGAAGTCGCGGATGGCGTCGAAGGTGAACAGGACCTCGCCCGTGCTCGACGAGAAGATGCGGAACTTGCCGTCGCCGCTTCCCTCGTAGATCAGGCCGGGGGTTCCGCTCGGCGCGGGCGTGAAGATCGGGAGGCACATCTCCTGGAACTGGGCCGCACCGCCGGTGGTGCACCCGTCGGCCGGGTGGGCCGCCTCCCAGACGACGCGACCGGTCGCGGCGTCCAGCTTGATCAGGCGGCTGGGGTCGTCGTGCCAGGTCGCCCCGTAGATGTAGCGGCCGTCGAACACGCTGCCCCACTGGACACCGACGCCGCCGTGCGGACCGGGCGCCAGCTCGGTCTGCCAGGCGACCCGGCCGGTGCGGGCGTCGAAGGCGTAGTACATGCCGTTCTTCTGCCCGATCGTCACCAGCGTCCGGCCGCGGACGGTGATCACGTTCGCGGACGCGCCGAAGTCGGCGTCCAGCGCGGTCGTGCCCTGGCCGGGGCAGTACTCGCCCGGGTCCTCGAGCTCGCACGCCGTCGTGTAGGTGTCCGGGAACGTCATCCGGTTCTTCCAGCGGACCTTGCCGGTGTCCATCGACAGGGCGATCACGCTGTCGATGTCGCCCTCGGCGCCCGTGGTGTTCTGCCCGGTGCCGACGAAGATCGTCCGGGTGCGCAGGTCCGCCACCGGGCTCGACCAGACGCTGCCGCCGGAGGGGGCGTACTTCTTCGCCCCGCTGGGCCAGGTGCCGACCTCCTTGGCCGGCGGGAGGGTGTAGTAGTTCCAGATCCGCTTGCCGGTCCGGACGTCCAGCGAGACCACCTGGCCGCGGTGGCGGCAGCACGGGTAGTTGAAGTCCCGGGCGAACCCGGCCTCCAGCGTCGACACGCCGATGAACAGGCGGTCGCCCACCACCAGCGGAGAGCTGGTCATCGCCGAGTTCGGCTGCTCGCTGGCCTGGCTGACCCAGACCGCCTTGCCGGTCCGGCGGTTGAGCGCGAACACCCGGCCGGTCGAGTCGCCGAAGAAGACCTTGTCACCGGAGACCGCGGCGCCGTCGCGGATGCCGTTGGGGTTGCCGTCCGGCAGCGGTCCGGTGACCGCGTTCGCGTCGTAGGTCCACTTCGTCCGGCCCGACCTGGCGTCCAGGGCGACGAACTTCCCGTCCGGCCCGCCCACGTACAGCGTCCCGTCGGCCACCGCCGGCTGGCTGCCGACGCGGGAGTACGGCACGTTGCCGAAGGTGTAGGCCCACTTCAGCTCGAGCCGGCCCACGTTGCGGGGGGTGATCGTGCGCTCGTTCACGTTGAAGCGCGTGCCCTGGGTGTTCAGCTGCCAGGTCGGCCAGTCGGCCGAGCGCCAACCGTGGTTGGTGCCCGCGTCGCCGCTCGCGACCGTGGTTCCGGACGCGGCGGCGACGCCTAACGCGGCCATCGTCACGGCGGCGAGGCCGGCGCCGAACGCCCTGACCCTACGCCGCACGCTCTTGGGGTTCCCTAACTGCACGACACCTCCCGGTGTAAGTCCAAAGTGGTCCAGAAAACAATGGTCCCCGCCCGGCGTGCCGGGCGGGGATCTCTCGACCGCGTCGAGCGGCCCACTGTCAGCGATCCTCGAGCGTCCTGGTCAGACGGTCAGGATCGCTGCGATGTACGCGGCCACGGCGAGGATGCCGCCGTAGGTGCGCACCTGATGGGCGATGTGCCAGATGTGGCGCTTCTTCGCCCACTTCTCGTCGTCGACCGTGTCGATGCTCCACTTCTCGATCTGCCGCCAGATCGGCCGGTTCACGCCCTCGGACGCCACGCCGACGATGAGCATGCCGACCGAGCCGATGATGAACAGCGCCGCCGAGCCGGCACCAGGCGTGGCGAACGCCGCGATCACGCCGACGCCCGCCGCGATGACCCCGTTCCAGACCGCGATCGGGTGGAAGACGTGCATGTCGATGCGCTGGCAGGTGCTCACGTAGCGGTCGTAGGGCAGGCCGTTGAGCAGGGGCAGGATCGACAGCTTCATGATCCAGAGCGTGCCGAGCTGAATGCCGGACGCGGCAAGCACCCAGACACTCATGATGGTGAGAGTCGTGTCCATTTCTTCTCCTGTGTCAGCCAGCCAGCCGGGTGGTCGTGTTGCTGGTCTCTTCGCGGATCTCGAACTTGATCGACTTGGCCTCGGTCATGCAGGCCCGCATGGGCCCGGCCAGGTCGCGGTGTCCCGGGCTCCGCTCCCAGGCGACGAAGTGCTCGAGCGACTCCCACTCGCTGGTGATGAGCCACTGCTCTGGGTCCGCCGGGGACTGGCAGACCTGGTCCAGGATGTGCCCTGGCACGCCCCCGGCCACCTGGTAGCGGATCCGCTCGTAGGCGGCCAGGAACCGGTCGGTGTCCTCAGCCGGAACCCGGACCAGGAACACGATGCGTGCTCGTGCCGGCGTGCTCATACCGCCTCCTCGTACCGGCCGACGACGAGGGAGGTGTTGAACCCGTCGTAGCCTCGTGCGTTGACCAGGGCGAGCGAGGTCCGCTGGGCGGTCTGCTCGGTGACGAAGTTGAGCTCGCAGCCCGGCGCGGGGTCGGTGAGCCCGGGGGTGGCCGGCAGCACGTCGTAACGCATCGCCTGTAGCGCGGTCGCCACGTCGAGTGCCGCCCCGCCCTGGTACATCCGGCCGAGCTGACCCTTCTGGGTGGTCACCGGCACGTCCTCGCCGAGAACCTCCCGGATGGCGGCCGCCTCGACCCGGTCGCACTCCGGGACGCCCACCGCGTCCGGGAACACCACGTCCACGTCGGCGGCCGACCGGTCGGCGCGCTCCAGGGCCAGGCGCATGGCCCTGGCGACCTGGGTGACGTCGCCGCCGTCGCCGGGGCGGCTGGCCCGCCCGTCGTGGGTCGCGGCCCAGCCGAGCACCTCCCCGTGGATCGCCGCACCCCGCTCCAGGGCGTGGTCGAGGTCCTCGACCAGCAGTACCGCGCCGCCCTCGGACACCACGTAGCCCGCCGCACCCGCCGCGAAGGGCTGGTAGGCGGTCGCCGGGTCGGTGCTGGTGGACAGCCGTCGGGTGGACAGCTGGCAGGTGAGCGCGTATGGCGAGAGGGGTCCCTCGGTGCCGCCGGCCAGCACCGCCTTGGTGCCCCGCCGGATGGTCCGGACGGCCTGGGCGAAGCTGTCCAGGCCGCCCGCGCTCTCCGCCACCAGCACGCTGCACTGGCCCTTGAGCTGGTGCAGGATCGAGATCTGGCCCACGCTGGCCGCGTAGAACCAGGCGATCGACTGGTACACGCTGACCGCGCCGTCCGGCTCGGCCCACAGCGCCTGCAACTCGCCCTGGCCGAACTCGTTCCCGCCGGACGACGACGCCAGCGCGACCGCCGTCTCGTACGGGTCCATCCCGGACAGGTCGATCGTGGAGTCCTCGAGCGCCTCCTGGGTGGCGGCGAAGCCGTGCCAGGTCCAGCGGTCGGTGGCCACCTTCAGCCGGGGCGAGACGTACTCGTCCGGGTCGAAGTCGGGCACCTCGCCGGCCAGCGTCACGGGGTAGCTCGACGGGTCGAACCGGCTGATCCGGCCGAGCCGGGAGCTCCCGTCCAACACCGACTTCCAATGCGCGTCGGCACCGATGCCAGAGGGTGCGATCACCCCGATCCCGGTGATCACCGCGCGTGCCGCGGTCATGCTGCCTCCTTCAGGCGACTGAACACCATCGCCGACTGGAACCCGCCGAACCCGCTGCCCACCGACAGGGCGACGTTCACCCGCTTCTCGCGGGCGGTGTTCGGCGTGTAGTCCAGGTCGCACTCCGGGTCGCGCTGCGACCAGTTGGCCGTGGGCGCGATGGCGCTGCGGTCGATGGTGAGCGCGCAGGCGGCCATCTCGATCGCGCCGATGGCACCCAGCGAGTGCCCGATCATGGATTTGATCGAGCTCACCGGGGTGCGGTAGGCGTGGTCGCCCAGCGCCTTCTTGAACGCCGCGGTCTCGTGCCGGTCGTTCTGCTTGGTGCCGGAGCCGTGCGCGCAGATGTAGTCGACGTCGGTCGGGTTGGTCCGGCCCTGGTCCAGCGAGACCCGGATGGCCTCGGCCATCTCGAGCCCGTCCGGGCGCAGCCCGGTCATGTGGAAGCCGTTGGACCGGCTGGCGTACCCGGTGACCTCGCAGTAGATCTTCGCGCCGCGCGCGAGCGCGTGCGAGAGCTCCTCGAGGATCAGCACCGCGCCGCCCTCGCCCATCACGAAGCCCTTGCGGGTCGCGTCGAACGGGCGGGAGGCGTGCTCGGGGTCGTCGTTCTCCGGCGTCGTCGCCTTGATCGCGTCGAACGAGGAGACCGTGACCGGCGAGATCGGGCTGTCCGACGCGCCGGCGATGATCACGTCGGCCTCACCGTCCTGCACCAGGTGCCAGGCGTAGCCGATCGCGTCGATGCCCGACGTGCAGCCGGTGGACACCACCTGGGTCGGCCCGTGGGTGCCGTACCGGTGCGCGATGTCGGCCGAGAGCGAGCTCGGCACCAGCGCCTGGTACAGGAACGGGCCGGCGTAGGTGTGGTCGACCAGCCACTCCTTGCCGGTGTTCGACACGGCGACGTACTCGTCCTCGAGGGCCATCGTGCCGCCCACCGCGGAGCCCATGACCACGCCGGTGCTGTCCAGGGTCCGCTCGTCGAGCTCGAGCCCCGAGTCGGCCAGCGCCTCCCGGGCGCAGGCCAGGCCGAACTGGACGTAGCGGTCCGCGCGCCGGATCTCCTGGGCGGAGAGGCCGGCCGCGACCGGGTCGAAGTCGGCCTCCGCGGCGACCCTGGAGCGGAACTTGGTCGCGTCGAAGAAGCTGATCCTCCTGGTCGCGGTGCGGCCGGCGGTCAGGGTGGACCAGAACGCCTCGCGGGTGACGCCACCGGGGGCGACGACGCCGACCCCGGTGACGACGACCCGGCGCGGGCCGTGTTGGCCACTACCACGGCTCATGACTGCGCCTCGCGGGCCGCCAGGATCTTCTCGGCGACCGCGGCCGCCTCCTCGCGGGTCTCGGTGTCCACGTGCCCCAGCTCGGGCCGGGGCGCGAGCGGGCCGAGGTGGAAGACCGCGAAGACCTCCTCGGTGCCCACGTTGCGCAGCCGGTGGCGGGTCTCCTTGGGGACGTAGATGGCCGTGCCGGCGGGCACCGGGACGACCACGTCGTCGATGTCGGCCTCGAGCTCACCCCTGATGCAGAAGACGAACTCCTCGCTGTAGGGGTGGTAGTGCTCGGCGATGGCCTCGCCCGGCTGCAGGGTGGCGCCGCCCATGAAGCCCGAGGTGCTGCCGACGGTGCGCGGCGAGAGCAGGGTCTGGATGGTGCCGCCGCGCCGGTGGTCCTGCGGGCAGTCGTGGATCGAGACCGTCCGGTTCTCGGAGGCCCGGCGCGAGTGGTACGCCTTCTCGATCTTGTCCTTGATGATCTGGAGCTGGACCTTGGAGTTCTTGTTGATGTTGTTGACCATCCACTCGTCGTCCACCGGGGCGGTGTCCTTCATGTGGAAGTCCTGCACCCAGCGGAGGACGACGCCGCCCTCCACCTCCTCGTAGAACCACTCGAGGAACATGTACTCGAACGGCCCGGTCTCCACGCGGTGGGACTTCGTGCGCTTCTCGTCCAGGAACTTGGTCCGCTCGCTGACCCAGCTCCACACGGTCCCGTTGTCGTCGGGGTGCATGGTGAGCCGGAAGGTGACCGTGTCGCCCTCCTGGCTCAGCACCTCGGTCGCCGCGTACTCGGTGAACAGGTTCGGCCAGTTCGGCACGTCGTTGGTGATGTCCCAGACCAGCTGGAACGGTGCCTCGATACGGATCTGGTTGTCGGTGTGCCCAGCCATGTCGACCCTCCCCCTCACGCAGCCTGCTCGTTGGCGTTGTTGATGAACTCGACGATCTCGCCGACGTTCAGGCCGCCGGACTCGTCGGGGATCTCCACCCCGTACTGCTTGGTGATCACGATCTGCAGCTCGAGCACCGCAAGCGAGTCCAGGCCGAGGTCCTCCAGGGAGTTCTCGGGGGTGTCGGCCAACGTCTGCGGGGCCAGACCGACCTTCTTGACCAGGATCGACTCGATGTCGTCGAACGACACGTCCGCCATTGCGGGGCTCCTTATTTCTCGTAGGTGTAGAAGCAATGAGCCTGGGCATCCTTCGGCGAACGCCAGGTCGACAGGTAGGGCGAAATGAACTCGCTGAGCTTCTCGGAGATGCCGACGAACTCCGGGTGCCCCTTGATGCGGTCGATCGTCTTCTGACCGGGCTCGGCGGTCTCCAGCAGCTGGATGTAGACGTCGCCGAGGGTCCACAGGGACCGGTGCTCGACCCCCGCGATCCGCGGCAGCTCGGTGGCGTCTGAGTCGGCCCAGATCTGGGCGACCTTGTCCTGCGAGTCGGGCATGATTCGAGCGACAATCAGTGATCGGTGCACGCCAGTCTCCAGCTTCGACAGCGCTCGCAGCATGGTTTCGCCATATGGTCGAGCGGCGTATTCGGGTGGTTTGTCTCAGAAAGGATGCGTCGCGGCCGGTCCCAGGGTCATGAGTCGGCCGTCCCGGCGGGCTGGGCAGATGCCTCTCCTCCACCGGAATTCGAGCGGATCTCCACGGAGAATGTGACGCAGACGACAAATGCCGGCCGAACGAGCCGGCCGGCATTTTGTCAGAAATGCGTCAGAGAATTGTCAGGTGCAGTTCAGCACGAGCTTTCCGGTCACCCCGCGCTCGGCCCTGGCGAGCGCCTCGCCGGCCTCGCGCAGCGGCAGCGTGTGGATCTCCCGCGGCGCGATCTTGTCCGCGGACAGCAGGTCCAGCACCTGGGCCAGGTCCTCCCGGTAGGCCTGCGGCTGGGACTTCTCCAGTGACCAGGCGTTGTAGAAGCCGGTCTTCTTCCCGTCCGGCCGCAGGTTGGGCAGGATGATCCCGCCGAGGAAGCCGACCGCGCCGATGAACATGTTCGGCTTGCCGTCGCGCAGCGCGTCGTTCTGCCCGTAGGCGACCAGCCGGCCGCCGCGGCGCAGCACGCTGTAGGAGCGGAAGAAGTGCGGGCCGCCGATCGGGTCGAACGCCGCGTGCACGCCGCCGACCGAGTCGCGGATGGCGACGGCGAAGTCCTCGTTGCGGTAGTCGACGGCGACGGCGCCGTGCCGGCGGACGAGGTCGAGGTTGGCCGCGGACGCGGTGCCGAACACCGTCACCCCGCCGATGTGCTCGGCGAGCTGCAGGAACGCGAGCCCGACCCCGCCGGAGGCGCCGTGCACGAGGATGCTCTGGCCGGAGGAGATCCGCGCGACGCGGTGCAGCATCTGGTGAGCGATGAAGTAGTTCAGCGAGACAGCCGCCGCGCGGACCGGGTCGACGCCGTCGGGGACCGGCACGAGCCGTTCCGCGGGCAGGTTGATTCCGGTCGTGTAGCCACCGGAGACCACGAGCGCGGCCACCCGCTGGCCGACCTCGAGGCCGGTGACCCCGGCGCCGACCGACTCCACGACGCCGACGAGGTCGCAGCCGGGGACGAAGGGCGGCTTGGGTCCGCCGGGCACCACGCCGCGCTGGAAGAGCACGTCGCCGTAGGAGACCCCGGCCGCCTCGACCCGGACCCGGGCATGGCCCGCTGGCGGCGCCTCGAGGTCCGTGGTGCGGACCTCCAGGCAGTCGGTCTGCTGCCGGTTGACGGCGTACACCTGGGTCGTCTGCATCTGGGTCCTCCGTCACGAAATACAAGTGGTCAGGAAAAAGGTAAGGCTGTCGCTTGTCGGGCAACAAGTGGTTCCCGCTCGATCGGGGAACTGTTCATCGGCGCACCGGGACATTCGGTGGCAGACGTCGGGATTTCCGCGTGAAACGGTGGGCGGGACTGCAAATTCGACTGTTGTCAGTGCGCGGAGGTCGTAGATGTCCGAAGAGAACATCGAGCTGGTCCGGTTCGTGACCGAAGAAGGACTGAACAAGGGGAACCTCGGATTCATCAACGACGTCTTCTCCGACGACTACGAGGTGCACACCGCTGGGCTGGCGCTGCCGAAGGGACCGGCCGCCTTCCAGATGGCGGTCGAGTTCTGGAAGCGGGCGTTCCCCGACTTCACCTGTGGCATCCAGGACATGTTCGCCTCCGGTGAGCTGGTCGGGCTGCGGTTCCGCACCACCGGCACGCATACCGGCCCGCTGATGTGGATGCCCCCGACCGGGCGGACGTTCGTCGTCGAGGGCGTCGACCTGCACCGCGTGCGCGGGGGCAAGGTCGTCGAGTCGTGGATCAGCGACGACTTCCCGCGCATCCTGTTCGAGCTCGGCATCGTGGAGGAGCCCCGGCCGCCGGCCGGCGCCGCTCCGCCGGCGGGCGTGGCGATCCCCGAAGCGAAAGCAAGCTGATGGCGAGCAAGATCGCTTTCGTCGGCCTCGGCGCGATGGGCGGGGGCATGGTCTCCCGCCTGCTCGCCGCCGGGGCCGGTGTGACCGTCTACAACCGGACCCGGGCGCGCGGTGAGGCGCTGGTGGCGGAGGGCGCGGAGCTGGCCACGACGCCGGCCGCCGCCGCTCGCGGCGCCGACGTGGTGTTCCTGTCGCTGGCCACCAGCGAGGTCGTCGAGCAGCTGCTGTTCGGCGAGAACGGGGTCGTCGAGGGCCTGCCCGAGGGCGCGGTGGTCGCCGACATGTCCACCGTCGCCCCGGACTTCGCGGTGTCCCTGCAGGCACGGCTGGCCGAGACCGGCCACCGCGGACTGGACGCCTGCGTGCTCGGCAACGCCCAGCACGCCAAGGACGGCGAGCTCCGCTTCATGATCGGCGGCGAGGCGGCGGACGTCGCCGCGCTCGAGCCGGTCATCGAGCCGCTCGCCAAGGAGGTCGTCCACCTCGGGCCCGGCGGCATGGGCGCGACGGCCAAGCTGGCGCTGAACCTGCTGATGGGTGTCCAGATGCAGGCGCTGGTCGAGGCCATCGCGTTCGGCGAGCGGGCCGGGCTGGACCGCGCCACGTTGATCAGGCTGATCGCCGCCGGCGGCTACAGCAGCCCGATGATGAAGTTCAAGGCCGGCGTGATGGGCAGGCGGGCGTTCGAGAAGCCGGACTTCCGCCTGAAGCTCATGCGCAAGGACCTCGGCCTGGTGCTGGCCGAGACCCAGCGGCTCGGCGTCCCCATGCCGACCACCGCCACCAGCTACGACTGGCTGACCGCCGCCCAGAACCGCGGTCTGGGCGAGCACGACGTGGCGGCCCTGCTCGCGTTCATGGAGTCGGTTTCCGACCTCGACTACCCCTGGCCGGGCGAGGCCGCGTAAGCCCCGGAAAAACCTCGGCCGCCCCTGTATCCAGCAGGGGCGGCCGGCCTCTTTATCCATGGGGGCCGACGAGGACCGGATCCGTCCTGGGGAGAACGGACACGGTCTCGCGGTCTGAGGGGGCCGAAGGCCGCCTCCGCTCGGGGAGTGGCGGAGGCGGCCTTCGGGCTGTCCGGGGGTTCACCGGTCGCCGATCGCCGCGAGGATGTTCACCCTGGCCGCCCTGGTCGACGGGGCGAGCGCCGCGACCAGCCCGGCGAGGATCGCGAGGCCGAGGAACAGGGCCAGCGAGGCCCACGGCACGGCCAGCACGGCGAGGCCGGCCACCGACACGAACGCCGCACCGGCCAGCGTGCCGAAGGCCAGACCCACCAGCCCGCCGAAGACCGACATCACCAGCGACTCGGCCACCACCATGTGCACCATGTGCGACCTGCGCATACCGATCGCGCGAAGCAGGCCCAGCTCGCGGGTGCGCTCGAGGATCGATAGCGCCATCGTGTTGACCACGCCCAGGATGCCGATCACCACCGAGAGCCCGAGCAGGACGTAGAGCATGATCTCGGCGATGTCGAGGCGGCTGGAGGCGTCCGAGGCCAGCTGGGTCTGGTCGGCGACGGTCACCTCGGGGTTGTCCGCCACCAGCTCGGATACCGAGGACTTGACCGCCGCCGCGTCCGCACCGGGCTCGAGCTCGACATAGCCCAGCGCCGGCAGCGGCGAGACGAACCGCTCGGCAGCGACCTCCGGTGCCAGGACGGGGCCGCGGAGCAGGAAGTTCGGCTCGTAGCTGCCCACCACCCGGTACTCCTGCCACCCGGCGCGCTGGGTCGAGACGCGGATCCGGTCGCCGACGGCGAGACCCTGATCGGCCAGCGTTTCGGTGTCGACCACGACCTCGTCCCTGGCGAGCGTGCGGAGCGTGCCGTCCACTGCCTCCAGACCGAGCACGGACTCCAGCCGGGACAGGTCGCCGGCGTTGCCCGGGCTCGGGCCGGGCGCCCGGCCGTCGAGCTGGACGGTGTCGACGTACTGGGCGGTGGCGACCGCGACGCCGGGGACCTCGCGAGCCCGCTCGACGACCTCCGGCGCGAACGTGGGCATGATCCGGCCGTCGGCGGCGGTCGGCGGGCCGCCGGACTGACCGCCCGCCCGCGCGCTCACGCCGTCGCCGGAGATCACCAGGTCGGCGGTGAGGTCGCTGGCGACCACCGACGACACGTCGCCGCGCAGCGACTCGGCCACCACGCCGACGCCGCCGACCAGCCCGAGCGTGACCACCAGCGTGGCGACGGTGATGGCGGTGCGCCGCGGGTTGCGCTCGGCGTTGCGCCGGCCCAGCTTGCCCGGCGTCGACCAGCTCAGCAGCCGGCCCACCGCGGGCAGCAGGTACCGGCTGGCCACCGGGGTGAGCAGGGCCAGGCCGAGCAGTGCCAGCACCACCCCGCCGCCGAGCGCGAGCCAGCGGAAGTCACCGGCGATCCCGGTCACCGCTGCGACGAGCCCGGCCGTGCCGAGCGCCGCCGGCACCGCGCCGGCCACGGTGATCCCGGTCAGCGACCGCTGCTCGGCGGCCGCCTCCCGCATCGCGGCGACCGGCGGGACGCGGGAGGCCCGCACCGCCGGGACGAGCGCCGCGACCAGCGTGACCAGCACGCCGACGACGAAGGCCAGCACCAGGTCCGGCATCGGCACGGTCAGCCCGACCGGCAGCTGCGCCCCACTCTGAGACTCCATGAACGACTTCAGCAGGGTCGAGACGGCGATCCCCGCACCCACACCCACGGCCGAGGCCAGCACACCGACCAGCGCGGCCTCCACGAGCACCGAGCCGACGATCTGGCGCCGACGGGCGCCGAGCGCGGCGACCAGCGCGAGCTCGGAGGTGCGCTGGGCGACCAGGATCGAGAACGTGTTGAGGATCAGGAAGATCCCGATCAGCAGGGACAGCCCGGAGAAGGCGAGCAGCACCATCCGCACGGTCTCCAGGAACGCCTGGCCCTCCGAGGCGGTCTGCTCGGCCAGCTCGTCGCCGGTCCGAACCAGGTAGGAGGACCCCAGCACGTCGGCGACCTGGTCCCGGAGCTTCTCGGGGGACACCCCGTCGGCCGCGGTCATTGTGACCGAGGAGTACACGCCGGTCCTGCCGAGGATCAGCTGTTGGGCCACCGGCTCGGTGAACGCCACCTCCGTGCCGCCGCCCATGGTGTCCAGGCCGTTGCGGTAGCCGTAGATACCGACCACCTGGAAGGTCTGCCGCGGCCGGAGGGTGAGCACGTCGATGGTGCCGCCGACGCCGAACCCGCCCTGCTCGGCCAGCCCGGCGTTGATCGCGACCTCGTTCGCGGCCCGGGGTCCCCGCCCCTCGCGCAGTCGGGTCATGCCGGTCTCGCCGGCCCAGGCCACACCGAGGCGGGGCGGCCCCTGGACGGAGATCACCTTGCCGTCCGGTCCGATCGGTCGTGCCCCGTCGGCCGACACCACGCCCGTGACGCTTTCCGCGTCGCGCACAGCGTCCAGCTCCTCGAGGACCGACGCCGGCAGCGGTGGCGCGAAGGTGGTCGACTCGTCCACGTTGGGCCGGGCCGAGACCGACACGTCCACATCGGACGCAGCGGTCGCGAAGATCGCGTCGAAGCCGTTTCCGATGGTCTCCGTGGTGACCATCGCCGCGGACACCGCGGTGACCCCGAGCACGACCGCGAGCCCGGCCAGCGCCAGCCGCAGCTTGCGGGCGAGCAGTCCCTTGAGGGTGGCGCGGAGCATCATGCCCTCGCCCGAGGCTCGGCGTCCTGGCCGAGCGCGTCGAGGGCCTTCATCGTGTCCAGCACGTCGTCGGCGTCGGGGTCGCGCAGCTCGTGCACGAGCCGGCCGTCGAGCAGGAACACCACCCGGTCGGCGAAGGCCGCCGCGTTCGGGTCGTGGGTGACCATGACGATCGTCTGGTTGAACTCCTCGACCGAGCGGCGCAGGAAGCGCAGGATGTCGCCGCCGGAACGGGAGTCCAGGTTGCCGGTCGGCTCGTCGGCGAAGATCACGTCCGGCTTGGGCAGCAGTGCCCGTGCGCAGGCCACCCGCTGCTGCTGCCCGCCGGAGAGCTCGCTCGGCCGGTGGGTCAGCCGGTCCGCGAGGCCGACGGCCTCCACCACCGTGTCGAACCAGCGCGCGTCCGGCCGACGGCTCGCGATCGCCAGCGGCAGGGTGATGTTCTCCTCCGCGGAGAGTGTCGGCAGCAGGTTGAACTGCTGGAAGATGAACCCGACCCGGTTGCGGCGCACGTCCGCGAGCGCCTTGTCCCCGAGGCCGGTCAACCGGGTCTCCCCGATCCACACCTCGCCTGAGTCCACTGTGTCCAGTCCGGCCAGGCAGTGCATCAGGGTGGACTTGCCCGAGCCGGACGGGCCCATAATCGCCGTAAACTGTCCACGTTGGACGTTCACGGTGAGGTCATTGAGGGCGGTTACCGCGGTCGCGCCGGTACCGAAGGTCTTGGTCACCCCGTCCGCGCGAGCCGCCAGGCCGGTGATCGTATGCTGGGACACGGTGGTCATCACGACTCCTGGATGCGTTGTTGGGGAGCGAGATCGCGGCGCCAGGGGATGCGGCCCCACGGCTTGCCGACCGACAGCACCGCGGCGACGAACGTCAGCCCGGCCACCACGGCCAGCATGCCGACCAGGCTGATGCCCTCGCCCTCGGTCAGGGTGCCGGCGTCGGCCAGCTCCGCCGCGCCGCGCACCGAGTTCTCGAGGGTGGCGGTCCCGGCCACCAACAGGGCACACCCGATCGCGAGCTTCACCGCCACCCAGTAGTACCGCAGCAGGCCCCACCGGGTGCCGAGGCCGAGGACCAGCCCGCTGACCAGCATGAGCATCGTGGCCGGCAGGAAGAGCACGTCGGCTAGCAGCACCGCCGCGTCGTAGGCGGTGCGCCGGGTGGCGAGGTCGTCGGTGCTCAACCCGACCACCGCGAGCACCAGCACGCACAGCTCGATGCCGAGCCAACCGACCGCGCTGACGATGTGCACGAGCTGCCAGACCTTGCGTGGCGCACCGTGCAGCGGCTTGATCCGGACCGTACTGGGCGACATCGTCACACCCGTTCCGTCGGGGGTCACCGTTCAACCCCCCAGGGTGGTGGCCGCCACTGACGAACCGCTCGACCGCCGCCCCGCAGGTACGCCGCGTGCGCGAACACGGTGCCCCACAGCAGCAGCATCGGTCCGGCCGGCCAGAAGAACGGCACGCCGGAGGCGACCCAGCGGAGGACCAGGAACACCGACAGCACGGCGGCGACCGTCACGTGGACCCGGAGCCGGCCCGGCGCCACGACCGGCCGCCGGGCCGGCGGCGCCGGTGCGGACGCGGCCGGCAGGTCCGCGACGAACCGCTCGAGCTCGTGTCGGTAGGTGCTGGCGTAGATGAGGTTCATCCGCTCCTCGGCCTCGGCGAGGCTCAGCCGGCCCTCGCCGGCCGCGTCGCTCACCGCGGCGGCGACGCGCTCCCGCTCGGCGTCCGAGGCGCGGACCGGAGCGGTGCTCTCCGGCGTCGTCCCGCGTGGCTCGTTCATGGTGTCCACTGTCGCGCGCGGCGGCGTTCTCGTCGTCGGACAGCCGACTGAACCCGCACTACCGTGGCCGGCGACGACCGGGTCGCCGTCCTGCGCCCGGGGGCGTACGCCTCCCGGCGGAGGGTCGTGTCCTGATCGAGCCCTCCGGCCGGCCGGGGCCGGCCTCATCTACGGTCGTGGCATGGCCGCACCGGCACCTCGCCCCTCGCGGGGGTTCAACCTCCACGGGCTGCCGCCGTTCGCGATCGTCATCCCGGTCGCGTTCGTCCAGTACGTGGGCACCTACCCGGCGGCGAAGTTCCAGGGCGACGAGCACCTGGTCAACGGCCTGACGCAGCTGCTGGTGCTGATCGGGCCGCTGTTCCTGGTGATGCGCCGCTCCCGGCCGCTGCTCACGCTGCTCGCGACGGTCGCGGTCACGATCGTCTACCTGCTGCTGCACTTCCCGTGGGGGCCGGTGGTCCTCTCCCCGGTCGTCGCCGCGTTCAACGCGGTGCTGCACGGACAACGGCTGATCGGCTGGCTGTCCGCCGGCGCCGCGCTCGCGGTGGTGCTGACCGTGGGCGACCTGACCAAGGCGGACTACAACCCCGGCCTCACCGAGATCGGGTTCGGCGTGGCCTGGCTGACGCTGATCCTGGTGTTGGCCGAGATCATCAAGGTTCGTCGCGACCGTGCCGACCAGGCCGCGCAGGCACTCGAGGAACAGTCTCTGCGGCGGGCCAGCGAGGAACGGCTCAAGATCGCCCGCGAGGTGCACGACGTGCTCGCCCACCACGTCTCGCTGATCAACGTCCAGTCCGGTGTCGCGCTGCACCTGATCGACGAACAGCCCGAGCAGGCGCGCCAGGCGTTGTCGGCGATCAAGCAGTCCAGCAAGGAGGTGCTGGTCGAGCTGCGCAGCATCCTGGGCGTGCTGCGGGACGCCGACGCGGACACGGGCGGCTCCGCCCCCCGTCAGCCCGTCGCCAGCCTCGACCAGCTCGACCGGCTGCTCGAGCGGATGCGCGAGGCGGGCCTGCCGGTGCGGCTCGCGGTCACCGGCCAGCGCCGCCAGCTCCCCAGCGGGGTGGACGCGGCGGCGCTGCGGATCGTGCAGGAGTCGTTGACCAACACCTACCGGCACGCCGGTCCGACCGAGGCGGTCGTCCGGCTCGACTACCTGCCGGGCGAGCTGACCATCGAGGTGCTCGACGACGGCCGCGGCGCGCTGGCGCCCGGCTCGTCCGACGGCACCGGCAGCGGGCTGGTGGGGATGCGTCAGCGGGCCGAGGCGCTGGGCGGCACACTGTCGGCCGGGCCGCGGCCCGGCGGCGGGTTCCGGGTCGTCGCAACGCTGCCAACGGGCTCCACCGGTGGGATCGAGACCGAGGACGGTTCATGATTCGAGTTGTGCTAGCCGACGACCAGGCGCTGGTGCGTGCCGGGTTCCGGGCGCTGCTGAACGCGCAGGGCGACGTCGAGGTCGTCGCCGAGGCGGCGGACGGGAACGAGGCCGTCGCCGCCGCCCGGGAGCACCGTCCCGACGTGATCCTGATGGACATCCGCATGCCGGGTCTCGACGGTCTGGAGGCGACCCGGCAGATCGCCGCCGACAGCACGCTGTCCGATGTGCACGTTCTCATCCTGACCACGTTCGAGGAGGACGAGTACGTCTTCGAGGCCATCCGGGTCGGGGCGAGCGGCTTCCTGGTCAAGGACACCGAGCCGGTCGAGCTGGTCCGCGCGGTCCGGGTCGTGGCGGGCGGCGACGCGCTGCTCTCCCCGGGCGTCACCCGCCGTCTGATCGGCGAGTTCGCGACCCGGGCGAAGAAAGCACCGCAGCCTTCCACTTTGGACGTTCTGACCGACCGCGAGCGCGAGGTGGTCGCGCTCGTCGGCGAGGGCCTGACCAACGACGAGATCGCCCAACGCCTCGTGGTCAGCCCGGCGACGGCCAAGACCCACGTCAGCCGGGCGATGATCAAACTCGCCGCGCGGGACCGGGCCCAGCTCGTCGTGTTGGCCTACGAGTCCGGGCTGGTCCGTCCCGGCTGGGCCGACTGAGTACCGCCGGGGGCGCAGCCGCGCCTCGGCGTCCCTACGTCTCGAAGCGTAGGCGCGAAGCCTCCGCTGGTCCGAGGTGTTCGTCAGCGCGGGCTGGCACGCTGGGGCCGGCCACGGCTGTGGCACGTCTTGAGTCGACAACGGAGGACCGCGATGACCGCCACCCGACAACCCCGCCGCGGGAGTCCGGGCGTCCTGACGGGTTCCTTGTTCGTTCTGCTGTGGCTGGCCGCCTCGGTCGTCCAGGCGATGGCCGGAGCGAGCTTCCCCAGACCGACCGACGACATGGCCACCGTCGGTGACGCGATGCGCGATGGCGCGGCTCAGCTGGAGCGCAGCGCCGGCCTGCAGGTGCTCAGCGCGGTGGCCCTGCTCTGGTTCGCCGGCATCCTCGCCGCGTACCTGCGCCGGGCCGGCCGGCCCGGTCCGTGGCCGGACGTGGTGCAGGCGGGCGGGATCGCCGCCACGGTGACGCTGATGGCGAGCGCGGCCGCGACGCTGGGGCTGGGCGGCACCGACCTGGTGAACGACGACGCCTCCGCCCAGCTGCTGTACCAGCTCACCTTCTGGCTGGGTGGGCCGATCCACGTGGCCGCGCTCGCCACCCTGATCCTCGGCGCCGCCCGCGGCCTCGTCCTGCCGAAGTGGTTGACGATCGCCGGGCTGGTGATCGGCGCGGCCGGCGTGCTCGCCGCGCTGGCCCCGATCGTGCCCCCGCTGGTGCTGTTCACGCCGATCGGCCGCTTCCTCGGGTTCTTCTGGATCGTCGGAGTCACCGTGCTGATCGCGTTCCGCGGAACCCCGGCCGCCACCACGGAGGAGACCGTGTCCCCGGCGGCGTCGGAGTCCTCGGCCCGGGTCTGAGCCGAGCGCCACACCGCCAACACGAGAGGCCGGGCCGCACGGGCCCGGCCTCTCGTGTTTCGCAGTTCAGTTGCCAAGACCCGCCCGGCGGGCCTGCACGGCGGCCTCGGTGCGGTCGGCGATCTGCAGCTTCGCGAAGATGCGGGACAGGTAGTTCCGGACCGTCTTGATCGAGAGCCCGAGCCGCCTGGCGATCGAGGCGTTGCCGAGGCCGTCGGCGACCAGCTCCAGCACCGCCCGTTCCCGGTCGGTCAGCTCGGGGAACGGGTTGGCCGACTCACGGGGCTTGTTCAGGTAGTCCAGCGCCCAGTTCGCCACCGCGGCCCCGAACACCACCCCGCCACGGCGGACCGTGCCGATCGCCTGGCCGATGTCCTCCGAGGAGGCGCCCTTGACCAGGTAACCGCGCGCACCCGCCCGCATGGCGGCGAGGAACGTGTCCCGGTCCTCCAGCATCGAGAGGATGATGACCGAGGTGTCCGGGCAGCGGGAGGCGAGCGTCTTGGTCACCTCGATGCCGCTCGTGCCCGGCATGTTCACGTCCATCAGCGCGAGGTGCGGCCGGAGCCGGTAGACCTCGGACAGCGCCTCGGGACCGGTGCGGGCCTCGCCGACCACCTCGACCACGTTGATCAGGTCCAGCAGCATGCGCAGGCCCGACAGGTACACCGGGTGGTCGTCGGCGATCACCACGCGGATCTTGGCGATTGTCGGCCCGCCGGTCTCGATCGTCGCTGTCATGAGTAGGTCTCCTCCGCTGGCGAGGGAGCCGGCAGGTAGGCGGTGACGGTGACACCAAAGCCGTTGTTCCGCACGCCGTTGTCCACGATGTCGCACCAGCCGCCCAGCTCCGTGGCGCGGCTGCCCATCGAGGTCAGGCCGACCCCTGGCCGGTCGAGGCCCGCGCCGCCGATGCCGTCGTCGGTGATCTCCAGCCGCAGCCCGTCCTCGCCCCACACACGGAGCTCGCAGGTGCGGGCCTTCGCGTGCTTGACCACGTTCGTGAGCGCCTCCTTGGCGATCCAGAACGCGGCCACCTGGGCGGCCCGGTCGACCACGGTGACGGTCTCGTCGACCTCCACGGAGACCACCAGGGTGCCGCCGCTCGCCCGGCTCATCCGCCTGCCCAGCGTCCGCAGCGCGTCGTCGAGCTCGTGGCCGTCCAGCTCGGCCGGACTCTGGTCGGCGAGCATGCGCCGGAACTCGGCCATGAACGCGGCGGCCTCGCGGCGCAGCTCGTGCAGCACCTCCTCGGCCGCACCCTGGTTCGCCGTCAGCAGCTGGGTGAGGACGTCGGCACGCACCATGATCCCGGCCAGCCCTGGCCCGAGCCCGTCGTGCAGGTTCCGCCGGAGCCGGACCATCTCCTGGTAGTGCTGGCACTCACCGGTCCGGCACTCGGCCGGCAGGCCGGGCTTCCTGGCGTGACGTTGTTTGCGGTTTTCCACGGTGAGGGCGCGGGGCACAGGGACCTCCGAGGCTTGGCTTACCTCTTGATGTTGTGCCGCGACCCTGGAAGCCACCTCGAAACGGGAGCAGGGCGGATTCGAGCATCCGGTCAGCTGTTCGCCGGCCGGCAGCGCAGCACCACGGGTCCGGTCGAGGCCAGCGCGACGTCCAGCGAGAGAGGCCGACCAGCGGTGACGGCGGCGTTGCGGGACAGCGAGGCAAGCTGGCGAACGGTGGCCCGGCCGAGCGAGTACCGGTACCGCCAGGCGACCGGGAGGCTCACGATGTGCGTCCCGCCGTCCGCTGTCACATGCGCCGTTGGCTTCCAGGCGAGCTGCTCGCGGATCGCGCCGCCGTCGGCCGGCACCTCGAAGGTGTCGGCCGGGGACTGTGCCTCGGTCAGCCCCCACCGGCCGTCCACCCGCACCGCGCGGTGGCGGTCCGGGTGGGCGTGCACCACGGCGGTCGCCGTCGCCGGCACGAACGGCTGCAGCAGCAGCACGCAGTTGCCGTGGGCGGTGGTCAGCCCCCAGCGGCGCGCGGCGGCGACGGCCTCCACCAGGGCCTCGGGCAACGCCTCGAGGTGCTGGTTGTACATGACGAGCTTGCCGGCCGACCCGGCGCGGACGGGGTCCGGGTTGGCCACCCCGAGGGTCAGCGGCCCCGAGGTCGGACAGTGGAGGGTGAGCATCCCGTGCGCCGCGGTCAGCAGCTGCTCGACCACGTCGTCCACCTCGACCTCGGGTGCGACCACGATCACGACGGTCGGTGCGACGGGGAGCTGGTCGAGCAGGCTCGCGGTCACCCCCACCTCGGCGCCGACCAGCGCGTGCCGGCGCGCCATCCAGCGGCCGACGGGGAGGACCCTCGCCCCCAGCCGCAGCCCGGCCCGCCCGCCGACCCGCTCGGACCGGGTGGCGGCGAGCACGGAGATGTCCGAACCACGCTGGATGACCTGACCATGGGGCCACTCGTCAGGGGCCCGAACCTCGGACTGCACAGCCGTTCCCCTTCTCGTCCCAGCCGACCAGTTATGGCCGCTTGGCCAAAACCTAGAAAGCCGAACACGAGAAACGCTCGACGCCGGATCGAGCTCCGCTCGAGCTCAGCCGGGGGAGAGGTGACCGGTCGTGCGTTTCCACCAGGAGCTGCCGAGCATGCCGGACAGGCCGACCAGCCTGACTAGCGGCGGCACCTGGTGCCGCGGCTCCGGCTCGTCGCCCTCGAGCTCCTCCACCAGGTCGGCGTCGACCAGCTGGTCCAGCACGGTGTGCACTGCGGCCGGGGTCATGCTCACCCGCTCGGCGATCTCGCCGGCGGTCAGCAGTTCGTCGTGTGCGGCGGCGAGCCGGCGGAAGACCCAGCGCTGCCGGGCGGAGAGCGTCTGGTAGGCCTCGGCGAGCCGGCCGAACACGTCGAACCCGCCGTAGCTCAGCTCGTTCATCCGGTTCCGCTCGTCGGTCATCCTGGCCACCATCCGCGACAGGTGCCACCCCGGCCGGCCGGCGAGCTTCGCGCTGACCGCCCGCAGCGCCAGTGGCAGCCGGTCGGTCAGCTCGACGAGCCGTTCCGCCGCGTCCAGCTCCTGGCTCACCCGCTGCTCGCCGACGGTCGTCGCCAGCAGCTGTACCGACTCCGGCACCGACAGCACCGGCAGCCGCAGCCGCACCGCGCCGGGCAGCGCGTCCACCGGCACCCTGCTGACGACGACCAGCCCGCAGCCCGAGCCGCTGGGTACCAGGTGGCGCAGCATGTCCGCGGCGCCTGCCTTGTCCAGCACGACGAGCAGGCGCCGGTCCGCTGTCCAGCTGCGGAACATCAGGGCGGCCTCGGCGACGCTGTTCGGCACGTCCGTCTCCTCCGCGCCGATCGCCTTGAGCATCGCGATCAGCACCTGCCGGACCGGCATCGGGCTGCCGTCGGCACCGGCGAGGTCGACGTAGAGCTGCCCGTCGGGGAAGTGCGCCCGCACCCCCCGGCCCGCCCTGGCCACGAACGCGCTCTTGCCGATCCCGGGCCGGCCCACCACGTTCACCACGCGCAGACCCTGGATGTCCGGCCCGGTCAGCAGACGTGTGAACGCGTCTATCTCGGCATGGCGGCCGACGAAGTCCGGTACCTCGGCCGGCAGTTGCGCCGGCACCAGATGTCCGACCTGGACGGTCGGCTGCGCGCTGTCGGCCGGCTGGGTGGCGCCCGCGCCGGTGCCGGGCAGGTCCAGCTCCGGGTCGGCCTCCAGCATCAGCTGGTGCAACCGCTGTAGCTCCGCGGCGGGGTCCAGGCCGAGCTCGTCCACGAGGGCGGTGCGGATCCGCTGGTACACGCCGAGCGCGTCGGCACGGCGACCGCTGCGGTACAGCGCGATCATCAGCTTGGCCGAGAAGTCCTCCCTGGTCGGCTCGCCGTTCACCAGGCTGGTCAGCTCGCCGATGATCTCCTGGTGCCGACCGAGCTGGAGGTCGGCTTCGATGCGCAGCGCGAGCACCGTCCGGCGCAGCTCCTCGAGCCGGGTGGCGTGCGAGTACAGCAGTGGTCCACTCGCGACTCCCTCGAGGAAGTCTCCCCGCCACAGGGAGAGTGCGTCGCGGAAGGTCTCCGAGGCGGCCTCGGTGTTGGCCGAGAGCAGCTCCTGCCGCCCGCGCCTGGCGAGCTGCTCGAACAGGTTCGCGTCGATCGAGTCGAGGTCGGGCAGCTGGAGGATGTAACCACCGGGGTGACTGATCAGCGTCGGGCTCGCCACCACCCCGTCGACCGGCTTGTCGTCGAGCTTCAACAGCTTGCGCAGCTGGTAGATGTAGGTCTGCACGGTGGTCAGTGCGCTCTGTGGCGGGCTCTGCTCCCACAGCTCCTCGACGAGTTGGTCGACCCGGGTGACCGAGTTGGCCTGGACTGCCAGCAGCGAGAGCACTTGGCGCAGCTTGGGCGCTGACGGGGTGACCACCTTGTCACCCCGCACGAGTAACAGCGGGCCGAGCACGCCGAGCGTGATAGCCCCAGGTTCCCCGGAGCGCGGCTGGTTCGCTACGATGCGGGTCGTCCCGGTGTGCCGCAGAAGTGTTGATGTGGCTTCTGCTCCAGTGTGACGATTCTGCATGAGAACTCCCAGACTGCGCTCAACCCGACAAATCTCATGGTGGCACCCACGGCGTCGTGGAACTGTCGCTGTCAGCGTTCTTCGACTACTGCTCGACTCATCTTCGCGGCTTGGTGCCGAGCACCAGTGACTCGGAGCCGACCAGGGCACGCACCTGCACGCCCGACATCCCGGCGGAACGCAACCAGTCCGCACAGTCCACTGTGGAGCGGACGCTACCGCTCGGGTTCACCAGCTGGGTGTTGAGGTTCACCAACCAGTTCCGGGCCGTGCTGGGCCGGTCGGGGTCGATCAACGAGTCGAGCACGACCAGCGTTCCGCCCGGTTCCAGTGCCTCGGCGGCGCGGGCCACCAGGTCGGTGCAACGCTCCTCGTCCCAGTCGGACATGAGGTGGCCGAGCAGGTAGACCTCGGCCGGCGGGAGCACGTCGGCGAAGAAGTCGCCGCCGCGGAAAAGCATCCGTTCGGCCAGGCCGAGCCGCCCGGCGAGCTCGTCGAACAGCGGGGCCATCGCGGGGATGTCGAAGCAGGTTCCCACCAGGTGCGAGTGTGCGGCCAGCACGGTGGCGAGCGTGCCGCCGCGGGCACCGCCGAGGTCGACGACACTGGTCACCGCGGACCAGTCCAACGCCGCGGCGAGCGCCGGCCCGCAGTCGGCGGCCAGTCCCTCGGCCGTCTCGGCGAACCGACGCAGTGCGAGCGCGTCACCGTCGAACCCGAGGCCGGCCCGGTCGCCCTGTGGCTGCCCGGTCTCCAGCAGGTCGCGCAGTCGTGTCCACAGCGGGAACTGCCAGCCCGCGAGCGCGAACAGCCCACCGAGGTAGTCCGGGCTCGCCCGATCGAGCCAGGTCGCCGCGGTCGGCCCGTTGCGGTAGCCGTGTTCGTCGTGCTCGAGGATGCCGATCGCGCAGAGGCCGCCCAGCAGTGCCTCGGTCGGCTGGGGGTGCAGCCGCAGCCGCGCGCACAGCTCCTCGAGGGAGGCCGGCCCGGTGGCGAGCAAGGAGAACAGGTCGAGCTCGACGGCGACGGCGAGTACCCGCGAGTGCCAGAAGGCGGTCGCCGCCTGGAACAGGTCGGCCGGACCGGCCGGGGCGTTCACTGGTTCGGCGGCCACCGGTGCTCCTCTCGAACTCGAGGCGACGATCCGGCCGAGCGTCCGTGCATGCACTCGAGGCGGGCTCGAGGGACCGTCGCGACCGCCTCGTCTCGGTTCGGTCTCGAGTGGTCCTCGAGGTTCCGGACCCAGCCTTGCGCCATCGAGAGACGCGAGGAGTCGCCATGAGCACGCAGTCGCACAGTGAACGTGACACCCGGACGGCGGGGGCGCCGGTGCGGGAGGCGGCCGGCCAGCAGACCTCCCCGGTGACCGACCACTCCAGCGACGATCACCTCATCCGGGGGTACAACTGATGGCGCGGTCCTCCCGCCGTCCCCGCCTGTGCGGGGGCTGTCTGCTCCGCACGCTGGCCGGCGTGGCCTGGCCGATGTGGGGCGCCCGACCGGAGGGCTGGCCGCGGATGGTCCAGTGCCGGTCCTGCACCACCCGGCTGCGCGGCTGAGGCGTCGCGCGGTCGGATGGAGAACCGGTGCGGCGCCGCTCGGCCAGCGCTGTCCGCACGGCGCCGCATCGGATCTCACTCGCCCGGCCCCGCGGGCTCGACGACACGCGGGCACCACCTGTTCGGGTGGTCATTGTGGGCATGTCCCAGCCCCTGACTAGTCACAGGTGGACCATTTCGACCATGACTGGTCATGGGACCGGCTTACCCTGCCGGGATGACCAGGAGTTCTCCACTCGCGTTGGTGGTGCTCGCCCTGCTGGCCGAGGAGCCGATGCACCCCTACCGGATGCAGCAGATGATCAAGGAGCGCGGGAAGGACAAGATCGCCAACGTCGCCCAGCGCAACAGCGTGTACCAGACCATCGAGCGGCTCCTGCGTGCCGAGCTGATCGGCGTGCGGGAAACCACGCGCGAGGAGCGCCGCCCCGAGCGGACCGTCTACGAGATCACCGACGAGGGCTGGGCGACGCTGCGCTCCTGGACCAGGTCCATGTTGTCCGCCCCCCGGCGGGAGTTCCCGGAGTTTCCGGCCGCGCTGACGTCGGTGATGCTGCTGGAGCCGGTCGACGTGCTCGCCCAGCTCGATTCGCGGGCGGAGGCGTTGCGCGCGGAGATCGAGGTCTCGCGGGCGGAGTACGAGGCCATGGGGGACCTGCCGCGCCTGTTCCTGCTCGACGACGAGTACCTGGTGACGATGCGGGAGAGCGAGCTCCGCTGGGTCGAGGGCGTGGCCGCCGACCTGCGCGCGGGCCGGCTCACCTGGTCCGAGGAGTGGATCCGGGACGTGGCGGCGACGATCGAGGGGTAGGGCTCGCCCGGGTAGGACCACCAGGCGGGGAACCGCGCGGTGCTCATCGGGATCCAGGACGCCGGTCCGGACGTCCGAGTCGCGAATGGTGAAAGTACTTCGCTACGCAGCGTGCCCGTTACTCTCCGTACTTCCGGGGTGGCGCGAGGGTGAGGTAACGCTGGCAGTGCGACGTTCGCTGCACTAGGTTCGTCTGGAAGCACGCGTGGTCACTCCGAGGGGGGAGCGTCCTCATGGGAAACGTCGTGTCGGCTTGCCGACCGTGCACCGCGCTTCGGGATCACTGATGGTGACCGTGCCGCCACCGGAGCGGCTGGCCCCCGCTCGGCGCAGCCTGTTGGTCATGCCGGCGACCGCGATGCGGCACGCTCGCCGCTCGGCCACCAGCAGCCCGGGACGCCTGTTCGTGATCGGCGTCGCTCTCGTCATGCTCGCGCTGGTCACGGGCGTCGTGGGGGCGCTGGCCGTGCAGGAGAAGCAGGACGCGATCGACAACCTCATCGAGCACCGGGAACCCGTCGCCGCCGCGTCCCAGCAGATCTACCGCTCGCTGTCGGACGCGGACGCCACCGCGGCCAGCGCGTTCCTCTCCGGCGGCACGCCGCCCGCGGCCCTGCGCGAGCGCTACGAGCTGGACATCGCCCAGGCGGGGGCCAACCTGGCCCAGGCCGCCGCGGACGTGGCCGAGGTGCCCGAGGCGCAGCGCCAGGTGGACCAGCTGGCCCAGCAGCTCCCGGTCTACACCGGTCTGGTCGAGACGGCACGGGCCTACAACCGGCAGGGCTTCCCGGCCGGGGCAGCCTACCTCCGCGAGGCGTCCGGGCTGATGCGCGCCAAGCTGCTGCCCGCCGCCGAGGAGCTGTACTCGATCGACTTCCGGCGCCTCGCCGACGAGCAGGCCCACGCCCGGGCGTTCCCCTGGGGTAGCACCGCGCTGGTGCTGGTGTTGCTCGCCGCGCTGGTCGCCACCCAGCTGTACCTGACCAGGCGGACCAACCGGCTGCTCAACATCGGGCTGGTCGTGGCATCCGGGTCGGTCGTCGTCGGGCTCGTCTGGGGCTCGGTCGCGCTCGTGCTCGAGTCGGTCCGGATCGCCGACGGGCACGACACCGGAACCCGGCAGGTGGAGCTCGCCGTGCAGGCGCGGATCGTGGCGCTGACCATGCGGGCCAACGAGACGCTCACGCTGGTGGCGCGGGGCGACGGCGGCGTCTACGAGGAGGACTGGAAGGAGCTGGCCCCGAAGATCGGCGGCGACGGGGAGGAGAACCTGCTCGTGCGGGCCCGAGGTCTGGCCGCCGACGCGGAGACGACGGCGGTGCTGGACGCGGCTCGGCAGAACGCGGCCGACTGGCTGGCGCTGCACGGCAGGGTGCGCGAGCTCGACGACGGCGGGTCCTACGAGAACGCGATCGCCCTCGCGGTCGGCGACGGGCCGGACGGTGCCGCCGCGGTGTTCACCGAGCTGGACGCCAACCTGCTCCGGGCGATCAACAACGGCCGGACCCAGTTCGTCGAGGAGACGACGTCGGCGCGCGCCGCGCTGACCGGCCTGGTGCCGGGTATCGCCGTTCTCTCGCTGTTGGCGGCGGTCGGGGTGACAATGGGTATCCGGGAGCGACTGCGGGAGTACCGGTGAGGGTGAGCAGAACCAACCGCTTGGCGGTGTTGCTGACGCTGGTGCTTGCCGTGCCCGCCTGCGCGGCGCCCGGTCGCCCGGTCGACCTCGCCACCGTGAAGAGCGTGGAGCGCCCGCGCCCGGTCGGTGCGCGGGAGAACCCGACCCCGAAGTCGACCGAGGTCAAGCCCGTCCCCGCCTGCGACGCGACGGCGAGCCTGCCGCCGCTGGACCCGATGCCGACCCCGGGCGAGATGCCGGCCGGCAGCACGATGCGGGAGATCCAGGACGCCGGCAAGCTGATCGCCGGCGTGGACCAGAACACCTTCCTGTTCGGCTTCCGCAACCCGACGACGAACGCCCTGGAGGGCTTCGACATCGACCGCGTGCGGGAGATCGCCCGGGCGATCTTCGGGGACCCCAACCGGGTCCAGTTCAAGGTCGTGACGTCCCTTGGACGGGTACCGGCGCTCGAGAACGGGGACGTGCACGTCGTCGTGCGCACGTTCACCGCGACCTGCGACCGCTGGCAGGACATCAACTTCTCGGCGATCTACTACGTCGCCGGCCAGCGACTGCTCGTGGACCGGGCCTCGAAGGTGACGAGGCTGGACCAGCTCGGCGGGGAGAAGGTGTGCGCCGCCGAGGGGTCCACCTCGATCAAGACGCTGCTCGACCACCCGGCCGACCCGGTCCCGGTCCAGGTCCCGAACTGGACCGACTGCCTGGTGATGCTGCAGCAGGGGCAGGTCGCCGCGGTGTCGACGGACGACACGATCCTGGCCGGGATGGTGGCGCAGGACCCCAACGTGCGGATGGTCGGGCCGCGGTTCACCGAGGAGCCGTACGGCATCGGTATCCCGAAGGAGGACGAGGACATGGTCCGTTTCGTCAACGGGGTGCTCGAGCAGTCGGTGGCCGAGGGCGACTGGGCGGACAGCTACGACCGGTGGCTGGGCCGCACGGGCGAGCGCCGTCCCGACCCGCCACCCCTGAGGTACCGGGACTGATGCCATGACAACCTGCCCGAGGCCCGGCTGCGCCGGTGAGGTCCTGGACGGCGGCTGCACGGCGTGCGGCGTGGCGGTGGCCGGCACGGGCTCCGCCGAGCAACTGCGCCGCCAGGCCGAGGAGCAGGCTCAACTCCTCCGTCGGAGCGCCGAGGAACACCCAGAACGCGGCCAGGGCTGGTTCCGCTCCCCCGACCAACGCCCCGTACCCGCCCCGACCCCCGACCCGGTCCGACCGGCGGCGCATGCTTCCGGGCCTCGGGCCGCCGTCGCCGTCGGCCCCCCGGCCGCCGCCACCCCCACCCCGGCGAGACACGAGCAGGTGAGCGCGATCCCCTCGAACCAGCCCCAGAGCAACCTCTCGCCGAGCCCGGCCGAGGCCTGGGCGGCAGCCGAGGCGGAGGCGGAGGCGGTGCGGAACCGGCCGGGCGTGGACCAGGAGGAGCGACCGCTCGGTGCGACGGGTGAGGGACAGGCCCTGGACGAGACCGGCTCCTCCGGCCACGGTCAGGCCGGCCGGGCGCAGGTGGGACAGGCTGGGTCGGTCGAGGTGGGGCAGGACCAGGCCGGAGCACCTCCGGCCGCCCCGGCCCGGGAACCTCGCGCAACTCCCGGCGGCCACGGTGAGCCACAGGCGGAGCAGCGCCGGACCGGGCAGCCCTCGATCGGACAGCCCTCGATCGGACAGCCCTCGATCGGACAGCCCTCGATCGAACAGCCCTCGATCGGACAGCCCTCGATCGGACAGCGCCAGACCGCCCAGCCCTGGACCGGGCATCCTCAGACCGACCAGCCCGCGGGCGAGCGACCTCAGGCCGAGCAGCTCTCCACCGGCAGGCCCTGGGGTGAGCAGTCTGGGAGCGGGCAGCTCCAGAGTGGCAAGCCCTTGACCGAGCAGCCAGACTCCAGCCGGCACAGGGGTGAGCAGCCTCGGACCGGGCAGCCTCGGACCGGGCAGCTCCACACCGACCAGCCCTGGACCGAGCGGCCTCGCACCGGGCAGCCCGAGACCGACCAGTCCCCGACCGGGCAGCCCCAGAGCGACCAACCCCGAAACGAGCGGCCTCAGCCCGGGCAGGGGACGCAGGCGATCACCCCCGCGTCCGGCGGTGCCGCGCGGCGCGCGTCGGGCGCGGCGCCCGCCGAACGGCCTCGTCCGGCGTCCAGCCAGCGGCACGCCACCGAGTTCGTCCCGCCGCCCACCATCGCCGGGCCGCCGGTCGCGCCGAAGCCGAAGCCGAGACCGGAGCCGAGACCGGAGCCCGACCCGGGCGTGGCCGAGCCGACCGGTGCGCTCGGCGAATCGTCGGTCACCCTGTCCGTCGACCCGCCGGGCGGCGCGCTGACGATCTCCCGGCCCAGCCGGGAGAGCCCGCTGCGGACCGGCTCCAGTACGGCGCCCACCACCGGCGGGCGGCGGGCCTCCACGCGGGGCCGGCTCGGCGCCGGGCTGGTCGAGGTGCCCGTCGTCCCGGTGAAGGACCCGGCCTCGGCCGTGCTCAGCGACCCCGCGGTCGGCGAGAGCAAGCGGTTCTGCAACAGCTGCGGTGCCGAGGTCGGCCGGTCCCGGAACGGCGCGCCGGGCGCCACCGAGGGTGACTGCGAGACCTGCGGCACCTACTTCAACTTCCGCCCCCGCCTCGTCCAGGGCGACCTCGTGGCCGGGCAGTACGAGGTGCTCGGCTGCCTGGCCTACGGCGGCCTCGGCTGGGTCTACCTCGCCAAGGACCACAACGTCTCCGACCGCTGGGTCGTGCTCAAGGGCATGATCGACACCGGGGACGCCACCTCGATGGCCTCCGCGGTCGCCGAGCGCCGCTTCCTCGCCGAGGTCGAGCACCCCAACGTGGTCCGCATCTACAACTTCGTCCAGCACCCCGACCCGAAGACCGGCAACCTGGTCGGCTACATCGTCATGGAGTACGTGGGCGGCCAGTCGCTGCGCCAGCTCGCCCTCTCCCACCACCGTGAGACCGGCCGCGCCGAGCCACTGCCGATCGGCCAGGTCATCGCCTACGGCCTCGAGATCCTGCCCGCCATCGGCTACCTGCACAGCATCGACATGCTGTACTGCGACCTCAAGCCCGACAACGTCATCCAGTCCGGCGAACAGCTCAAGCTGATCGACCTCGGTGCCGTCCGGCAGACCGACGACTACGAGAGCCCGCTCTTCTTCACCCTCGGCTACAGCGCCCCCGAGCTCGCCACCGAGGGTGCCTCGGTCGCCTCCGACATCTACACCGTCGGCCGCACGCTCGCCGTGCTGTCCATCGAGTTCTCCGGCTACACCACCCGGCACAAGTACACGCTGCCCGGCCCGGACGAGGAGCCGCTGTTCGCCCTCTTCGGCTCGTACTACCGCGTCCTCAAGCGCGCCACGCACGCCGATCCGGTGCTCCGGTTCGCCTCCGCCGAGGAGATGGCCGACCAGCTCACCGGGGTCCTGCGGGAGGTCATGGCGCTGGGCACCGGTCGGCCCCGCCCCGGGACCTCGACCGTGTTCGCCGTCGAGACCAGGACATTCGGCTCCGGCCTCGTCGTCGGGGAGCGGGGGTCGCTGCCGTCGCCGGACCCGCTGGAGGTGGCCTCGATCCTGCCGCTGCCGCTGGTCGACACCCAGGACCACGCGGCGAGCGCGCTGGCCAGCATCACCGCGACCGAGCCGGCTGAGCTGGTCGCGGCGCTGGCCTCGGCGCCGCAGGACTCCATCGAGGTGCGGCTGCGGATGGTGCGGGCGCGGCTCGAGCTGGGCGACCTGCGCGCCGCCCAGGGCGAGCTCGAGGCGGCCCGCCGGCTGGTGACCGACCCCGCCGACTGGCGCCCGGACTGGTACCAGGGGCTGATCCGCCTCGCGACACGACGCCCCGACGAGGCGGGCAGGGCCTTCGAGCGGGTGTACGACGCCGTGCCCGGCGAGATCCCGCCGAAGCTCGCGCTCGCGGTCAGCGCCGAGTACGCCGGCAACTACTTCGCCGCCGCCCGGTACTACGAGCTGGTCTGGCGGACCGACCGGGCGTGGGTGAGCGCCGCGTTCGGCCTGGCCAGGGTCTACCTGGCCCAGGGGGCCCGAGCCAGCGCGATCGAGGTCCTCGAGGCGGTCCCGGACACCTCCAGCCACCACGTCGCCGCCCAGGTCGCCGCGATCAAGACCAAGCTCAGGCCGGCCGATAACGCCGCCGTCGTCGAGCACGACCTGCACGACGCCGCCCGACGCCTCGAACGGCTCTCGCTGGACGCCGAACGCCGGGCCCTGCTGACGGCGGAGGTCCTCGAGGCCGCCCACGCCTGGCTCCGCGCCGGCCGCCCGGGTGCCGCCCCGGCCGGTACCGCGGCTCGAACCCTACTGGGCTGCCAGCTCTCCGAGCGCGAGCTCCGTTTCGGCCTCGAGCGCTGCTACCGCGCACTCGCCCGGCTGGCCGGCACGACCGAACAGCGTCACGACCTGGTCGACCGGGCCAACGCCATCCGCCCGCGCACCCTCACTTAGGGCGCGTCGGGCCTCAGCTCGATGAGCGAGATGTCCGGGGGCGCGCCGACCCGGATCGGCGGGCCCCAGAAGCCGGCGCCCCTGGTCACGTAGAGCCAGGTGTCCTCGATCCGGGCCAGGCCGGAGACGGCCGGCTGCGCCAGCGGCACGAAGTGGTGGAACGGGTACAGCTGGCCGCCGTGGGTGTGGCCGGACAGCTGCAGGTCCACCCCGCGCCGCGCCGCGTCCTCGACCTGTACCGGCTGGTGGGCGAGCAGGACGACCGGGCGGTCGCCGCGCCGCCCGTCGAGCGCGCGGTCGAAGTCCGGCCCGTCGCCGGAAGTGCGGCCGGCCAGGTCGTTCACCCCGGCGAGGTCGATGGCGGCGCCGCCGCGGCTGATCGTCGTGCGCTCGTTGCGCAGTGGGTGCACGCCGAGCCGGTCCATCTCCCGGATCCAGGCCTCGGGCTCGACGAAGTACTCGTGGTTGCCGGTGACGAAGAAGCTGCCCTCGCGCGGCGCCAGGTCGGCCAGCGGCTCGGCGGCGCGGCCCAGGTCGGCGACCGTGCCGTCCGCCAGGTCGCCGACCACCGCCACCAGGTCCGGCTCGCTCTCGTTGATCATCCGGACGATGCGCTCGGTGTGTGACCGGCCCAGCACCGGTCCGAGGTGGATGTCGCTGACCACGGCGATGCGGAAGCCGGCCAACGACGGGTCCAGCCGGCGCAGGGCCACCGGTACCCGCAGCAGGTCCGGCGGTCCGAGGGCGTTGCCCAGGCCCACGCCGACCAGCGAGGTCGACGCGGCACCCGCTGCGACGGCCGTCGCCCTGGCCAGGAACAGCCGTCGGCTCTGGTTGACCTGAGGCTTCGCCGGTTCGTCCTTTGTCGGCTGGTCCACCGGGGGCGCCGCGTCCGTGGTCGCGGTGGCCTCGAGCGGCCGCCGGCGGACCCACCCGCGCAGCAGCAGCCGCGGGATCTCCAGCACCAGGGTGGTCAGGAACAGGTAGATGACCATGCCGAACCAGATGTAGCCGGGCCAGGCGAACCACCTCGCCGTCGACGGCGGCACCGAGCGGCCGAGGATGAGCGTGACGAAGACCAGCAGGGCCAGGAACGCGAACGCGACGGTGCCCACCCGGCGCGCGGTCCCCTTCGCGGTGGTGTCCTTGACCAGGCGCTTCCACAGGTAGAGGTGCATCAGCCCGACGAGCGTGCTGAGGATCACACCGAACATCGGCCCAGGCCTCTCAGGGGTTGATGTCGAACCGGCTCTGCCGCAGCAGGCTGGGGTTCTCCGCGACGGCGCGCAGGTCCTCCGCACGCCCGTGCTCGACGAAGTGGCGGAAGTCGACGATCACGAACAGCGCCCGCGCACGCAGCGCGAGCGGCCCGTCCGGTGCGTCCAGCCTGCCCTCGGCGCTGGCGTACACCTTGCGCCCGGCGATCCCGTCGAGGGTGCCGACGATGTGCAGTGTCGAGCCGACCGGCACCGGGGCCAGGAAGTCGGTCTCCAGGCGCCCGGTCACCGCGGGACGGCGCAGCTGCTGGCCGACGGTGACCCCGAGTGCCTCGTCGAACGCGCAGGCCAGCAGGCCGCCGTGGGCGAGCCCCGGCGCGCCCTGGTGCGCCTCGGTCACCGTGAACTGGGCGTGGATCGCGGTGCCCTCGCCGGCCTCGGTCTGCAGGTGCAGCCCGTGCTCCACCTCGTCCCCGCAGCCGAAGCAGTGGGCGTAGTGCGGGCCGAACTTGGTGCCAGGCGGCGGGGCGTCGGGATGCCGGTGCGCGGTCTCGACCTCGACCGGAGGCCATGGCGGGGGTACTCGGCTCACCCGGTCAGCGTAGTTGCGCAGCTGTGTTGCCCCGATGAGCAGCCCGCCTCGACCCCGGCGCCACCCTCGGGGTGGGATAGCCGTGAGACAGGAGGTGCGCGATCGAGCGGGACGAGCCGGAGGAGGGCCGGGTGCCGGTGGCGGAGCTGGTCGCGCCCGCGCTCGACCGGGCGTCCGAGTTGGCCGACCGGCTCGCGCGGCTGCTCGTACCGGCCCGCTTGTTCAGCTGAGTCGCGAATGTGACGAGTTGTGCAGGAACGGCTGGATTTGCTGGTCCCGGCGGGTCAGTATGTCCAGGCTGATGCCGAACGGGCATGAAGGGGAGGTGGCGCATGGCGCGCGAACGCGTGGACAGCTTCAGCGAGGCGAAGGAGCTGTACCGCGAGCACCGGCCGCGGACGGTGGCCTATGTCGCGCCGGACATCCGGGCCGGCGAGCTGCCGGTGCACGGGGTGAACGGCACGAACATGGACGGCATCGCGGCCGACTTCGACGCCCTCGTCACCGCGGAGCGTGAGCTGGCCCAGCTGCACGACGACCTGTTCGCGCAGCTGCGGGAGGCGAACTCGCTGTCCGGCCCGCTCGGTGACGGCTCGAGTCCGGTCACCGGGCCCATGCGCAAGGCGTTCCTCGACCGTGCCGACGTCGACGGGGGCGTCCAGGCGGCGCTGGTCGACTACATCGAGGAGCTGTTCGACGTGCGCTCGGCGATCCTGCAGACGCTGAGCACCTACCAGGGCGTGGACGGGGACGCCGCGGCCCGGCTCAACCGGCAGATGGAGCAGCTGGACCGGGAGGTCGGCGATGCGTGAGCCCGACCCCCAGCAGGAGTGGCTGACCAGCGACCGCAATCACGCCTCGAGCGACTACGATCGCGACCGCAGGCGCAGGACGTGGAACGAGTCCCACCCGCCGGCCGGGCGCGCCCGGGAGCGTTCCGAACGGCGTCGCCGCGAACGCCGGCGCAACCGCGCGCAGAGCCGGTTCGGCAAGGTCAACTGGGATGCTTACCAGCACGACCACCTCTACGACATGATCATGCAGGCCAAGCCGGAGCAGATGTACGCCCGGGCGAGCGAGTGGAGTGCGCTCGCCGGTCGGATCGAGGACACCACCGGCCGCGTCCAGCAGGTCGTCGAGCGCGTGATGGGGTCGTGGCGGGGGCAGGCCGCGGTGAACGCCGCGGGCGCCAACACCCGCCTCCTGCAGTGGGCGGGCACGGCCAGCCACACCGCCGGCCGCATCGCCGAGAAGATGGCCGACTACACCGAGGCCGTCGAGGCGGCCCAGCGGCGGATGCCCGAGCCGGTGTTCGCCACCGCGGAGCGGAACTTCCGCAACGGCTACACCGTGACCACCAACGGCGGCCCGAGCGACGCGGTGTTCCTGCGTGCGCTGCTCACCGACGGCATGGCGAGCCACGAGCAGGCCAGGGCGCGCAAGGCAGAGGCGGTCGCCGTGATGGAGGCCTACGAGTCGCGGTCCAAGGAGGTGCACGACTCGATCCCGCAGTTCACCGACGGCGACACCGGCATCGAGCCGGGCGCCGCCTGGACACCGCGCCCGGCCGAGGTGGACCAGGGGGCGCCGCCGGCCGGCGGTCCCGACGGGTCCGCGGGCGGCGGCTCCCCCTCGGGAGCGGGCGGTGGACCGGGCGGGGTTCCGATCGGCGGCACGTCCACCGCGGGCTTCGTCGACCCGACGCTGGGCGGCGGTCCCGGCCCCGGTGGCTCCGGCCCAGGTGGCGGTCTCGGCGGCCCCGGCTTCGGCGGCGGCCCGGGCAGCCTCAACGGCGGCGGCGACACGCTGCGCGGCGGGACCGGTGCCGGCGGTGGGTTCGGCGCGGGTGGTTTCGGTGCCGGCGGTCTCGCCGCCGGCGGCCTCGGTGCGGGCGGGGCGGCCGGCCGCGTTCCCGGCGCCGTGC
>NZ_MSIE01000180.1 GCF_001921205.1 Actinophytocola xanthii
AGAGCCTGTTCCTGAACTTATTTGGTGAGGCGTTGGCTGGTGATGCGGATCATGGTCCAGCGGACCATGGCGGCGTGGTGTTCGGGTAGTCGTTCGTAGTCGCGGACGCAGCGGCGGTGTCGGGTGATCCAGGCAAGTGTTCGTTCGACGACCCAGCGTCGGGGTAGTACCTGGAAGCCAGCGACGTTGTCGGTGCGTTTGACGATCTGCACCAGGATCTTGTGGTTGGTCTTGGCCCAGTCGAGGAGTGTGCCGGCGTAGCCGCCGTCGGCCCAGACCAGGCGGACACGTCGGCAGGCGGTGGCCAGCTGGTTGAGCAGTGGGCGGGCACCGTCGCGGTCCTGCACGGACGCTGGGGTGATCAGGACGCAGAGCAGCAGGCCGAGGGTGTCGACGACGATGTGGCGTTTGCGGCCGTTGATCTTCTTGCCCGCGTCGAAACCTCGACTGGTTTCTCCCACGGTTTCCGCGGCTTTGACCGACTGGGAGTCGGCGATCGCCGCTGTGGGTTCGGCGGCGCGGCCTTCCCGCAGCCGTACTCGATCGCGCAGACTGTCGAGCAGGGCCTGGGTGATCCCAGCTTTCTCCCAGGCGGCGAAGTAGTTGTAGACGGTGGACCACGGCGGGAAGTCCGCGGGCAGTGCACGCCACTTGATGCCGTTGTCCACCAGATAGAAGATCGCGTCGACGATCGCTCGCCGGCAGTGTGCTTCTCGTCGCCCGCCCTGCCCGGTCAGCCACGCTGGATCCGGTAACAGAGGATCGATCAACCTCCACTGCTCATCGGTGGTATCCGACGGATACCGACGGATCCGGGACCTCCCCGACGAGGCGTGCAGCGGACCCAGGCGGCAACACCCCGACCCCGCAACCACGCCAGCAGCCGTGATACGGCACGATGACAACGGAACTCCTGGT
>NZ_MSIE01000181.1 GCF_001921205.1 Actinophytocola xanthii
CTAAGGGCTGTCACGTAACCCCCGGTGTCGGGCTGCTCAGCCGATAGTTGATCATCTTGTTGTGGTGCAGGTGATCACAGCGTCGAGGTCGGAGTGGATCGCCCCGTTCACAGGGCTGGAACCAGGTCAGTTCCGCAAGCTCGTGCGGCTGGTAGCCGAACGTGGTGGCGAGGAGATCGCGGATGGGCGGCCGGGTCGGCAGTGGGCGTTGCCGCTGGCAGACCGAGTTCTGCTGGTCGCGGTCTATTGGCGGACGAACCTGACCATGCGCCAGATCGGGCCACTGTTCGGCGTCTCGCATGCTGCGGCACACCGGGTGATCGACACCATCGGGCCGCTGCTCACGCTGGCGCCGGTACGCAAACGCCGCATCGACTCGGTCGCGATCGTCGACGGAACACTCGTGCCAACTCGTGACCACCGCCTGGCAGCGCCGTCGAAGAACTACCGCTACTCCACCAACGTGCAGATCGCGATCGACGCCGACACCCGGCTGGTCATCGCCACCGGCGAACCGCAACCTGGCAACCGCAACGACACCACCGTCTACCGCACCTCCGGCATGAAAGACCAGCTGGCGAACCGGCCGGTGATGACTGACGGCGGCTATCAAGGCAACCCAGAAGTGATCATGCCGTTCCGCAAGCCCCGCGACGGCACCGAACTACCCGAATGGAAAGAAGAGCTCAACGCCGTCCACCGAACCATCCGCGCCCGCGTCGAGCACACACTGGCCCGCATGAAGTGCTGGAAGACCCTCCGCGACTACCGCCGCGCCGCCAGCACACTCGTCGACGCCGTATCCGGAATCGCCCACCTCCACAACATCACACTCACCGACTGACCAGAACCCGACCCAGCCACAACAAGAAGATCATTTACGTGACAGCCCTTA
>NZ_MSIE01000182.1 GCF_001921205.1 Actinophytocola xanthii
CAAGGCCGAGAACATCCTCGGGCTGGACATCAAGGGTCACGTCGTGCGCCGGGTTCTGGTCACCCCTGCTTCGGACATCGCCGAGGAGTACTACGTCTCGTTCCTGTTGGACCGGGCGAACCGGACCTTCCTGGCGATGGCGTCGGCCGAGGGCGGGATGGATATCGAGCAGCTCGCGGTGGAGCGCCCGGATGCGCTGGCGAAGATCCCGGTGGACGCCCTTGCCGGCGTCGACCGGGCCAAGGCGGCGGAGATCGTGGCGGCGGCCAGGTTCCCCGAGGCCATCGCCGACAAGGCCGCCGAGGTCCTGGTCAAGCTGTGGGAGACCTTCGTGGCCGAGGACGCCACGCTGGTCGAGGTGAACCCGCTGGTGCGCGACCCGCAGGACAACATCGTCGCGTTGGACGGCAAGGTCACCCTCGACGAGAACGCCTCGTTCCGCCACCCGCAGCACGCCGAGTTGGTCGACATCGCCGCGGAGGATCCGTTGGAGGCGGCGGCGAAGGCGAAGGACCTGAACTATGTGAAGTTGGATGGTCAGGTCGGGATCATCGGCAATGGTGCTGGTCTGGTGATGTCGACGTTGGATGTCGTTGCGTATGCGGGTGAGGCGTTCGGTGGGGTGCGGCCGGCGAACTTCCTGGACATTGGTGGTGGTGCGTCGGCGGAGGTGATGGCCGACGGGTTGGAGATCATCCTGTCCGATGCCGACGTGCGCAGTGTGTTCGTGAACGTGTTCGGTGGGATCACGGCGTGTGACGCGGTGGCGAACGGGATCGTGCGGGCGTTCGAGTTGCTGGACAGTCGTGGGGACACGGTGTCCAAGCCGATCGTGGTTCGGTTGGACGGCAACAACGCCGAGGAGGGCCGGCGGATCCTCACCGAGGCCGC
>NZ_MSIE01000183.1 GCF_001921205.1 Actinophytocola xanthii
GTTCGCGGCGTTGTCCCCAAAATGGAGGGGCGGTCGACCAGCTAAGTTCGGGCCGGCCGCCCGTGATCAGATCTGCCGCATCGCCGCCTGCAAACCGACCGAGCTGGGCTTGCCGTTCACCACCTGGAGCCTGGCCAAGCTGGTCGACTACCTCGCCGAGCACGCGTGGATCAGGGTGAGCACCGAGACCGTCCGGAAGATCCTGCGCCAGGAGGGCGTGTCCTGGCAGGCGACGAAGACCTGGAAAGCCAGCAAAGACCCGGACTTCATACCGAAGAAGACCCGCATCCTCGATCTCTACGATCACCCGCCCGCCGACGGACGAGTGATCTGCGTCGACGAGTTCGGTCCGCTGAACCTGCAACCCCGCCCCGGTCGCGGCTGGTTCCCTCGCGGCCGACCAGGCCGCCTGCGCGCGACCTACACCCGCACCAAGGGCATCCGGCACATGTTCGCCGCGCTCGACCTCGCGTCCGGGCAGATGTTCTACCGGTTCCGGGACCGCAAACGCTGGCCGCAGTTCCTCGACTTCTGCAAACAGCTGCGCCGCCGCTTCCCGGCCGGGAAGCTGTATCTGGTCTGTGACAACTACGGACCGCACGGCAAGGCCGAGGTCCTCACGTGGTGCGCGGCCAACGACATCGAGCTGGTCCACACACCCACCAACGCATCCTGGCTGAACTGGATCGAGTGCGAGTTCACCGCGGTCCGCTACTTCACCCTGGACGGCAGCGACTACCCCAGCCACGCCGCCCAGGAGACAGCGATCGCCGGCTATCTGCGCTGGCGCAACCGCCACTGCCACCCGAAGCGTCACTTCGCCGTCAACTCCAAGATCCGCCGCCCGGATTACCTACCCAACGTTGCTTGATGCGGCACTA
>NZ_MSIE01000184.1 GCF_001921205.1 Actinophytocola xanthii
CAAGCTGGACCGGGTGGTGATTCGGTTTGCTGGTGATTCTGGTGATGGTATGCAGTTGGTGGGGGATCGGTTCACGTCGGAGGCGGCGGCGTTTGGTAATGATTTGGCGACGTTGCCGAATTTCCCTGCTGAGATTCGGGCTCCTGCGGGGACGTTGCCGGGGGTGTCGTCGTTTCAGTTGCATTTCGCTGATTACGATATTTTGACGCCGGGGGATCGGCCGGATGTGTTGGTGGCGATGAACCCGGCGGCGTTGAAGGCGAACATCGGTGATGTGCCGGCGGGTGGCACGGTGATCGTGAACACCGACGAGTTCTCGAAGCGGAACCTGACCAAGGTGGGTTATGCGGCGAACCCGTTGGAGGACGGGTCGCTGTCGGGGTTTCAGGTGTTCGGGGTGGCGATGGCGTCGTTGACCCAGGGAGCGTTGGCCGAGACCGGGCTGTCGAAGAAAGACGCCGAGCGGTGTAAGAACATGTTCGCGTTGGGGTTGTTGTCGTGGATGTATCACCGCCCCACCGAAGGAACGGAGCGGTTCCTGCGGGAGAAGTTCGCCCGCAAACCCGACATCGCGCAGGCGAACGTGTTGGCGTTCCGGGCGGGTTGGAACTTCGGGGAGACCACCGAGGCGTTCGCGACCACGTTCGAGGTCGCTCCGGCCAGTGACCTGCCCCCGGGGCGGTATCGGCAGATCAGCGGGAACCTCGCCCTCGCCTACGGCATCGTCGCCGCCGGACAGCGCTCAGGGCTGCCGGTCCTGCTGGGCAGCTACCCCATCACCCCGGCCTCGGACATCCTGCACGAGCTGGCCAAACACCGGAACTTCAACGTCACCACCATGCAAGCCGAGGACGAGATCGCCGGGATCGGCGCCGC
>NZ_MSIE01000185.1 GCF_001921205.1 Actinophytocola xanthii
TGGTGCTGGTGGTGCTGGTGGTGGTGGGGCGTGGTCGGACCCGGCTGGCGATGGTGATCATGCTGCGGGTGGTGTGTCCGCGGAACCGGGCGCGGATTTGTTCCGGTGCGGTGATCACCAGGGCGCGCAACTGCCGCTGCGCGGTGGTGGCGGCGTCCACGGCGCTGCGCCGCGCGGTGAGCAACGCCTGCAGCGCCGCCCTCTCGGGCCCGGTCTTGGGTGCGGCGAGCGTGGCGCGGGCCAAGGCCTCGCGGGCGGCGCGTTCAGCATCGATCACATCCGACTTCGCCCCACCGCGCCGCGCGGGGCGGACCGGGCGGTCCAGCTCGACCACCATCTCGGTGTGTTCACCGAGATAACGGGCCAGGCCCGCGCCATAGCCCCCGGCGCCCTCGATCGCCCAGCACCGCAACCCACCATGCTGCTCAGCCAGCTCCAGCAACCGGGCATAGCCGTCGGCATCCGCGCCGACGGTGACCGTGTCGAGCAGTGCTCCACTGCTGGCGACCACCGCAGCGGTGTGGGTATCGGCATGAGTGTCGACCCCGATGACGAACTCAACCAACTCTGCGAGCATGGACACGCGTTCTCCTGACCGTGGTGGACGTGAGGTCCGGTCCGGTGCGGAGCTCGGCAGGACTGTGATGAGACACGCTGGAGGTCGAGTCCAGCGGTCACGCTCCTGATCAGGCCAGTCAGCTCCGGCCGGGCCGGTGCCGACAACAGCAAGCGGACAAGTCGAAGCCAAGGCACCACGGCCAGTCAGACCACGAGTCACACCCACCATCATCACCACCAGCCCACCACCACCAAGCCGGCACCACCACTCTCACAGTCAGTCC
>NZ_MSIE01000186.1 GCF_001921205.1 Actinophytocola xanthii
TCTGAGTGATGGTGCATGATCATCTGTCGTGGTTGATGCGTTGTCTCGGCGGTTGGTGCCGGATGAGTTGTGGGCTCTGGTTGAGCCGTTGATGCCGTCGTTCGTGGCGCGTCCGCAAGGCGGTGGTCGGGCACCGGTGGCGGATCGGGCGGTGTTCACAGCGGTGGTGTATGTGCTGACCAGCGGTTGTCCGTGGCGGTTGCTGCCGCCGTCGTTCGGTGTCACTGTGCCCACGGCGCATCGGCGGTTCACCGAGTGGACCAAGGCCGGGTTGTGGCGGCGGCTGCATCAGGCGGTGCTGGACGAGTTGGGTAGCCAGGGGTTGATCGACTGGTCCCGGGCCGTGTTGGACGGAGCGACGGTGCGGGCCAAAAAGGGGGATCTCTGACCGGTCCGAGTCCGGTCGACCGGGGCAAGCCTGGTTCGAAGATCCACGTCCTGTCCGACCGGGCCGGCCTGCCGTTGTCGGTGGCCGTATCGGCGGCGAACACCAACGATGCCGATGCTCTCAAGCCTCTCATACGAGCGATCCCCGCGATCAAGTCCCGCCGCGGGCCACGTCGTCGCAGGCCAGCGAAATTGCACGCGGACAAGGCCTACGACCACGCCGCGCTGCGCAAGTGGGTCCGCGACCGCGGCATCACCGTCCGGATCGCCCGCAAAGGCATCGAGACCAGCAAGAAGCTCGGCAGACATCGCTGGGTGATCGAACGAACCATCGCCTGGATGTTCTGCCACCGCCGCCTGAGCATCCGCTACGAGCGCAAGGCCAACCACTTCCTGGCGTTCCTCACCCTCGCTGCCACGTTGACCTGCTCCAAGAAACTC
>NZ_MSIE01000187.1 GCF_001921205.1 Actinophytocola xanthii
AAGGCTCCGGGCTTCGGTGACCGGCGTAAGGCGATCCTGCAGGACATCGCGATCCTGACCGGTGGTCAGGTGATCAGCGAGGATGTGGGTCTGAAGCTGGAGAACGCCGACATCTCGCTGCTGGGTCGGGCTCGTAAGGTCGTGGTGACCAAGGACGAGACGACGATCGTCGAGGGTGCTGGTGACGCCGAGCAGATCCAGGGTCGGGTGAACCAGATCCGGGCCGAGATCGAGAAGAGCGACTCGGACTACGACCGGGAGAAGCTGCAGGAGCGGCTGGCGAAGCTGGCCGGTGGTGTCGCGGTGATCAAGGCGGGTGCGGCGACCGAGGTCGAGCTCAAGGAGCGTAAGCACCGGATCGAGGACGCGGTGCGTAACGCCAAGGCCGCGGTCGAGGAGGGCATCGTCGCTGGTGGTGGCGTTGCGCTGCTGCAGGCGGCGGAGGAGGCCTTCGCGGGTCTGCGGCTGACTGGTGACGAGGCGACTGGTGCGAACATCGTGAAGGTTGCGGTGGAGGCGCCGTTGAAGCAGATCGCGGTGAACGCCGGGCACGAGGGTGGTGTCGTGGTGGAGAAGGTCAAGGGCCTGCCGCAGGGTCACGGCCTCAACGCCGCGACCGGTGTGTACGAGGACCTGCTGGCCGCGGGGGTGCCGGACCCGACCAAGGTGACCCGGTCCGCGCTGCAGAACGCCGCGTCGATCGCGGCGCTGTTCCTGACCACCGAGGCCGTCGTGGCCGACAAGCCGGAGAAGGCCGCCGCCGCTCCGGCCGGTGGCGACCCCACCGGCGGCATGGAC
>NZ_MSIE01000188.1 GCF_001921205.1 Actinophytocola xanthii
CGACGGCTCGGCGTCACCCTGCTCACCCGCACCAGCCGCAGCGTCCAGCTGACCCCGGCCGGGCGGGTCCTGCTCGAGGACGGGCGGCGGGCGCTCGCCGCGCTGGACGCCGCCGCGACCCGAGCACGGCGCGCAGCTCGTACGCCGGCGCGACTGGTGTGCGTCACCAAGCCCGGCGGCGACGCCGGACTGCTCGAACCCACCCTCGCCCGGTTCGCCGCCCTCCCGGACGCGGTCGAGGTCGACGTCCTCGTCTGCGGGATCGGCGAGCAGGAGGGCCTGCTGCGCGACGGCACCGCCGACGTGGCCATGCTCCACCTCCCCTACGACGACACCACCGGGCTGGACAGCGAACGGCTGCTCGTCGAGGAGCAGGTGGCCGTCCTGCCCCGGGCGCACCGGCTGGCCGGGCGGCCGGCGGTCCGGATGGCCGACCTGGCCGGCGAGACCCTGCCCCGCTACCTCCCCGACCAGCCGGGCGGCGGCCCACTCATCCGCGAGGCTGCCCAGCTCGCCCAGCTGGTCACCCTCGGCCGCACGATCGCCGTCCTCCCCGCCTCCGCCCGTCCGCAGCTGCCCGACACCCTCGTCACCGTCCCCGTACTCGACGCCGCCCCGACGACACTGCTGGTGGCCTGGCCCGAGCAGAGCCGCTCGACGGCGCTCGCGGCGTTCGTCCGGACCGCCCTCGAGGTGGCCCGCCGAGCGGCGGCGCCGGCATGAGCGGTACCGGCACGAGCATGGACAGCCGCGAGCTGGCGTACTTCGTCGCGGTCGCCGAGGA
>NZ_MSIE01000189.1 GCF_001921205.1 Actinophytocola xanthii
TACGCCTACCAGCACCAGGGCCGGCTGCGCGTGCTCGACATGTCCTGGACGAACCCGAGCCGGGCATACGCCGCGGGCGAGATCATCAGCACTACCCGTGACCTGGACCGGTTCGCCAACGCCCTGCTCGGCGGTGACCTGCTCCCCGCAGACCTGCTCGCGGAGCTGCGGGCGGCGGTGCCGAGCCAGGGAGGGGACTCCTACGGCCTCGGCCTCGAGGTGGTGCCCACTTCCGAGGAGTGCGGTGGCGTCTACGAGGGTCACAGCGGCGGCATCCACGGGTACAACTCGTTCCTGCTCCGCAGCACTAACGGTGCGCGGCGGCTGGTGGTGTCGGTGACGTTGGGGGCGGTCGACCTCACCGACCAGGAGGCCGCCATCAGGTACGTCTACGCCCTGCAGGACCTCATGGCCACCGCGCTCTGCGGCGCCGAGGAGCCGACCGCGCCGTTCGCCACGGCGGTCACGCCGCACCTCTGAGTCCTACCCGCGGGTACTCCGCGCGGACGAGGACGGATCGGTCGCGCAGCCGATGTGGCGGCGACCGGCGGCAGGCGAGGATCGTTGGGCCGGGGGACGAGCCCTCGGCCCAAGGGCGAAGGGGTGTCCTCATGGGGGCGATAACGAGGCGAACGGCCGGCGTGGCGCTGGTCGCGACGCTGGCCGTCGGACTGGTCGGCGGCGGGAGCGCGACGGCCGCCGTGCCCGAGCGCGACGAGCTGCGGGCCGCGATGGCCGAGCTGACCCGGTCCGGCGCGGCCGGC
>NZ_MSIE01000019.1 GCF_001921205.1 Actinophytocola xanthii
CGGGCCCGCGGCGGCTGGTCAGCACGAGGCGGGGGGCACCGGCGCGGGCGAGCCAGCGGGCCACCTCGGCGCCGAGCCCGCCGGTACCTCCGGTGACCAGCACGGTGCCGGCCAGGCGCAGCTCGCCGGCCGGGGCGGCGGCGGGGTGGTGCACGAGCCGGCGGCCGAGCACCCCGGCCGGGCGGATGGCCACCTGGTCCTCGCCGGTACCGGCCAGTACGGCCGCGAGCCGTGTCGCGGCCGACTGGTCGAGGTCGGCCGGCAGGTCGATCAGCCCACCCCAGCGGTTCGGGTACTCCAGCGCCGCGGTCCGGCCCAGGCCCCACAGCGCGGCGCGCTCGGGGTCGGTGAGCAGGTCGTCTCCGCCGGTCGTCACCGCGCCCCGGGTGGTGACCCAGAGCGGGGCGTCCGGACCGGCCCGCAGGAGCGCGAGGAGCGTCGCGGGGTCCGGGTCGCTCGCCACGACTCCGGCGACCTCGCCGGCACCGGCCAGGTCCTCGGGACGGGCGGCGAGCACCTCGGCGCCGTGACCGCGCAGCGCCTCGGCCACCCCGTCCCCCGCGCCGACCAGCAGCCAGGTGCCGGCGAGCCGCGGTGCGGCCGAGGTGGGCACGGGCGTCCAGTCGACGCGGTAGCGCCAGGCGTCGAGCCGGGACCGCTCCTGGCGGCCGCGGTGCCAGGAGGACAGCGCCGGCAGTACGCCACCCAGGTCGTCCTCGGTCACCCCGAGCAGGCCGGCGAGCTGACCGGCGTCACCCTGTTCGACAGCGGCCCACAGGCGCTGCTCGGCGGGGTCGGCGGCGGTCCGGGCGGCGGGCTGCGGCCAGTAGTGCTCGTGCTCGAAGGGGTAGGTGGGCAGGTCCACGGTGCGCGCGCCCCGGCCGGCGAAGAACGCGGGCCAGTCGACCGCCACCCCGCGCACGTGCAGCTGGGCCAGCGCGGTGACCAGCGCGGACTCCTCCGGGCGGTCGGCACGCAGCAGCGGGACGGTGAGCGCGTCGGCGAGGGTGTCCGCGGCCATCCCGGCGAGCACGCCGTCCGGGCCCAGCTCGACGAACACGCTGGCGCCGAGCGCGTCGAGCGCCCGGACGGCGTCGGCGAAGCGCACGGTCCTCCGGGCGTGCTCGACCCAGTACTCGGGCGAGCACAGCTCGGTCTCGGCGGCGAGCGCGCCGGTCAGCGCGGAGACCACCGGAACCGCGGGTGGGGAGTAGGTCAGGGTGGCGGCGACCGCGCGGAACTCGTCGAGCATCGGGTCCATGCGGGCGGAGTGGAAGGCGTGGCTGACCTGCAGCCGCCGGGTCCGCCGGCCCCGCTCGGCCAGCCGGGCCGCGGCGGCGAGCACGGGTTCCTCGTCCCCGGCGAGCACCACCGAGGTCGGGCCGTTTACCGCTGCCAGCGACACGTGCTCGTCGAGCAGGTCGGCGACCTCGTCCTCGGCCGCCTCCACGGCGACCATCGCCCCGCCGGCGGGCAGCGCCGCCATCAGCCGGGCCCGGGCGGCGACCAGCGTCGCGGCGTCGTCGAGCGAGAGGACACCGGCGACGTGCGCGGCGGCCAGCTCGCCGACGGAGTGGCCGGCCAGCTGGCTCGGCCGCACGCCCCACGAGGTGACCAGCCGGTACAGGGCGACCTCGATCGCGAACAGCGCCGGCTGGGTCCAGCGGGTGTCCTCCAGCGGCTCCCCGTCGGCGATCACCTCGCGCAGCGGCCGGTCCAGGTGCGGCGCGAACGCCGCGGCCACCTCGTCCAGCGCCTCGGCGAACACCGGGAACCGCCGGTACAGCTCGCCGCCCATGCCGGCGCGCTGGCTGCCCTGCCCGGAGAAGAGCATGGCGAGCCGCTCCCCCGCGACCGCCTCCCCGGTCAGCAGCGCCGGGTCCGGTTCCCCGGCGGCGAGGGCGGCCAGCGCCCGGGCCGCGGTGTCCCGGTCGGCGGCGACCACGGCCGCCCGGTGTTCGAAGCTCGCCCGCGTCGTGGCCAGCGAGAACGCGGTATCGGGTACCGAACCCAGGGCGGACACCAGGGCCCGTGCCTGCTCGCGCAGTGCCGTTGCGCCGCGGGCCGACACGAGCAGCGGCAGGACGCCGGGTGCCGCCTGCTCGACCGGCTCGTCCACGGACGGTGCCTGCTCGAGGACCAGGTGCGCGTTGGTGCCGCTGAACCCGAACGAGGACACCGCGGCGCGGCGCGGCCGGTCCACCTCCGGCCAGCCGGTCTGCTCGGTGACCAGCTCGACGGCGCCCGCGGACCAGTCCACGTGCGGGGAGGGCGTGTCGGCGTGCAGCGTGCGGGGCACCTGACCGTGCCGCATCGCCAGCACCATCTTGATCACGCCGGCGACCCCGGCCGCGGCCTGGGTGTGCCCGAGGTTGGACTTCACCGAGCCCAGCAGCAGTGGCGCCGCGCGGTGCTGGCCGTAGGTGGCGAGCAGGGCCTGCGCCTCGATCGGGTCGCCGAGCGCGGTGCCGGTGCCATGGCCCTCGACCACGTCGACGTCCGAGGCGGACAGCCCGGCGGCGGCGAGCGCCTGGCGGATCACCCGCTGCTGCGAGCCGCCGTTGGGGGCGGTCAGCCCGTTGGACGCGCCGTCGGAGTTCACCGCCGAACCCCGGACCACCGCCAGCACCCGGTGCCCGTTGCGGACCGCGTCCGAGAGCCGCTCCAGCACCAGCACGCCGACGCCCTCGGCCCAGCTGACCCCGTCCGCGCCGGCGCCGAACGCCTTGCACCGGCCATCCGGGGCGAGCCCGCGCTGGCGGGAGAACTCGACGAACGGCGCCGGGGTCGACATCACGGTGACCCCGCCGGCCAGCGCCAGCCCGCACTCCCCCGCCCGCAGCGCCTGCATGGCCCAGTGCATGGCGACCAGCGAGGACGAGCAGGCGGTGTCGACGGTCACCGCCGGACCCTCCAGGCCCAGCGCGTAGGCGACCCGGCCGGAGGCGACGCTCGCCGAGCTCCCGGTGCCCAGGTAGCCCTCGAACTCGCTGTCGGTGAGCACCGCGCCGTAGTCGCCGTACATCACGCCGGCGAACACGCCGGTCCGGCTGCCGCGCAGCGACGACGGATCGATGCCCGCGCGCTCGAGCGCCTCCCAGGAGGTCTCCAGCAGCAGCCGCTGCTGGGCGTCGGTCGCCACCGCCTCCCGCGGGGACATCCCGAAGAACGCCGGGTCGAACTCGCCCGCGTCGTGCAGGAAGCCGCCGGAGCGGGTGTAGGAGGTGCCGGCATGGTCGGGGTCGGGGTGGTACAGCGAGCCGAGGTCCCAGCCGCGGTTGGTGGGGAAGCCGGAGATCGCGTCCCGGCCCTCGCCCAGCAGCCGCCACAGCTCCTCCGGGGACCGGACCCCACCCGGGTAGCGGCAGGCCATCCCGACGATCACGATCGGGTCGGCGTCGGTCGCCGCCGGCGCCGGACCGGTCGTCTCGACGGTGCCGTCCCCGGCCTCGGCGAGCAGGTGCTCGGCCAGGGCGGCAACCGTCGGGTGGTCGAACACCAGCGTCGCGCTGAGCCGCAGCCCCGTGGCGGCGGCGAGCCGGTTGCGCAGCTCGACCGAGGTCAGCGAGTCGAACCCGAGGTCGGCCATGGCGCGGGTCGGGTCGATCGAGCGGGGGTCGTCGTGGCCGAGGACCTCGGCGATGCGCTCGCGGACCAGGTCGACCGCGGCGTCGCGCCGCGCCGGCCCGGCCAGCCTGGCGAGGCGCAGGGCGAACCCGCCGGTCGGGCCGGTGCCGGCGGCGCGGCGCGTGCCGGTGCGGACCAGGCCGGCCAGCACGAGCGGCACGGCGGGCGCGGACCGCAGCGCCGCCAGGTCCAGCCGCACCGGGGCGAGGACCGGCTCAGGCCTGGTCAGCGCGGCGTCGAACAGCGCGAGCCCGTGGTCGAGCGACAGCGGTGGGGTGCCGAGGCGGCGCAGCCGTCCGGTGGTGTCCCCGCCGGACATCCCGGTCGTCTCGGCCCACGGCCCCCAGGCGAGCGAGACGGCCGGCAGGCCGGCCGCCCGCCGGTGCGCGGCGAGCGCGTCGAGGTAGGCGTTGGCGGCGGCGTAGTTGCCCTGCCCCGGCGCGCCGAGCAGCCCGGCGAGCGAGGAGAACAGGACGAACGCGGACAGGTCGAGGTCGCGGGTCAGCTCGTGCAGGTAGTGCGCGGCCTCGGCCTTGGGGCGCAGCACGGTGGCCAGCGCGTCGGGGGTGAGCGAGGCGACGACGCCGTCGGCGAGCACCCCGGCCGCGTGGAGTACGGCCGTGATCGGGCGGGTGGCGCCGGCCAACGCGACCTCCAGCGCGCCGCGGTCGGCCACGTCGCAGGCCACGACGAGCGGCTCGGCGTCGAGCGCGGTCAGCTCCGCCACCAGTGCCGGCGCCCCGGGGGCAGCGGCGCCGCTGCGGCTGAGCAGCAGCAGGTGGCGAACGCCGTGCTCGGCTGCCAGGTGCCGCGCCAGCGCCGCGCCCAGCCCGCTCGTGCCGCCAGTGATCACGACGGTGCCGTCGGGGTCCCAGCTCTCGGCCCGCGTCGGCTCGGTCGGCTCGGTCGGCTCGACCCGAGCCAGCCGGGCGGCGAACGGCGCACCGGCGCGGACGGCCAGCTGGGGCTCGCCGGTCGACAGGGCCGCGCGCACCGCGTCGGCGTCGGCGGACTCGTCCAGGTCGAGCAGGACGAACCGGTCGGGGTGCTCGGCCTGGGCCGTGCGGACCAGGCCCCAGGCGGCGGCCGCGGCGAGGTCGCCGTCGAACGCGCCGCGGGTGGTGAGCACCAGCCGGGTCTCGGGGAACCGGTCCTCGGCGAGCCAGGACTGGAGCCGCGCCAGGACGGCGGTGAGCGTCGGGCCCGGGTCACCGGCGTCGGGGCCACCGGCGATCGGGCAGAGCACGGCTGCCGCCACGGCGCCGGCCGCGAGCGCGTCCAGGTCGGCCGGCTCGGTTCCGAGGAGATCGGCGAGGCCCAGCGGGTCCGGCCCCAGCACGGGTGGCGCAGCGCCCTGCGCGCCGGTCGGGACCGGCACCCAGTCCAGCCGGTACAGGTCGCGGTGCGGGGCGCCGTCGGCGACGGCGGGGCCGGGTGCGCGCAGGACCAGCTCACCGACGTCGGCCAGCGGCGCGCCCGTGCCGTCGGCCAGCTCGATCGAGACCCGGTCGCCGGCGGGGACCAGCCGGGCCAGAGCAGTGCGGGCACCGGTGGCGTGCAGCCGGACGTCGGTCCAGGAGAACGGCAGGCCGCCGCGATCGTCGTGCCCAGCGAGGGCGCTCGCGTGCAGGGTGGCGTCCAACAGCACCGGGTGCAAGCCGAACGCGGCCGCGTCCCCGGCCACCGACGCGGGCAGCGCCAGCTCGGCGTACACCTCCGACCCGTGTCGCCAGGCCGCGACCAGCCCGCGGAACTCCGGCCCGTACCGCAGGCCCTCCTCGGCGAGCCGGTCGTAGAACCCGGTCAGGTCGACCGGCTCGGCACCGGCGGGCGGCCAGTCGACCGGGGCCGGGACCGGGGTGGTGGCGGTGGCGAGAACACCGGTCGCGTGGCGTGTCCACGGCAGGTCCTCGCCCTGGTCGGGCCGGGAGTAGACGTCGAGCGTGCGGCGCCCGTCCTCGCCAGGGCCCCCGATCCACAGCTGCACGACCACGCCGCCGTGCTCGGGCAGCGCCAGCGGTGCCGCCATCGTCAGCTCGGCGACGAGGTCGCAGCCGACCTCGTCTCCGGCCCGGATCGCCAGCTCCAGCAGCGCCGCTCCGGGCAGCAGAGTGGCGCCGGCGACGACGTGGCCGGCGAGCCAGGGCTGGTCGGCGACCGAGAGCCGCCCGGTGAGCAGCACGCCGTCGGAGCCGGCCAGTGCCACCGCGGCGGACAGCAGCGGGTGGTTCGTCGCACCGATGCCGGTAGGGCGTGCCTCGCCGGGGATGCCGAAGCCGTCCCTCGGCCAGAACCGGCGGCGCTGGAAGGGGTAGGTCGGCAGGTCCACCGTGGATGCGCCGGTCCCGGCGAAGTAGGCGTCCCAGCGCACCGGCACGCCCGCGACGGCCAGCGCGGCGGCCGCGGCGGTGACGGTCTCGACCTCGTCGCGCTCCGGCCGCAGCGCCGGGACCACGACCGACTCGGCGGGCAGGACGGCCTGGGCGAGCGCGGTGAGCGTGCCGTCCGGGCCGAGCTCGAGGTAGGCGGTCACGTCGTGGTCGCGCAGCCACGCGCAGCCGTCGGCGAACCGCACCGTCGCCCTGAGGTGCTCGACCCAGTACTCGGCCGAGGTCAGCTGGTCGACCGTGGCGGGCTCGCCGGTCAGGTTCGACACCACCGGGACCAGCGGCTCGCGGGCGTCGAGCCCGGCGACCACCTCGCGGAACGGTGCCAGCGCCGGGTCCATCCTGGACGAGTGGAAGGCGTGCGACACGTGCAGGCGCCTGGTCCGCCTCCCGTCGGCGGCGAGCCGCTCGGCGAGCGCGGTGACCTCGGGCTCCTCGCCGGACAGCACGACCGACCGGGGGCCGTTCACCGCGGCGAGCGACACGCCGGCGGTGAGCAGCGGAGCCACCTCGTCCTCGGTGGCCTCGACCGCGACCATCGCCCCGCCGGCGGGCAGCGCCTGCATGAGCCTGCCCCGCGCGGCGACCAGCGCCGCCGCGTCGGCGAGCGTGAACACGCCGGCCACGTGCGCCGCGGTGATCTCGCCGACCGAGTGTCCGATGAGGAAGTCGGGGGTGATGCCCCACGACTCCACCAGCCGGTAGAGCGCGGTCTCCACGGCGAACAGCGCCGGCTGGGCGGCGCCGGTGGCCGCGAGCGCGCCCGCGTCGGCACCCCAGACGACCTCGCGCAGCGGATGGTCCAGGTGCCGGTCCACCTCGGCGAGCGCCGCGTCGAACGCCTCGGCGAACACCGGGAAACGCCCATGCAGCGCGCGCCCCATGGCCAGCCGCTGGGCGCCCTGCCCGGCGAACAGCGCGGCGAGCCGGGGCCGGCCGCGGCTCGCCGCGCCGGTCACGACACCGGCGGAGGGCCTGCCCTCGGCCAGCGCGGTGAGCCCGGCCCTGGCCGAGGCGGTGTCGGCGGCGACCACGACAGCGCGGTGCTCGAACAAGGACCGGCCGCCGGCGAGCGAGTAGGCGACGTCGGCGAGGTCAGCGGTCTCCACGGTGGACGCCAGCCGGGCGGCCTGCTCGCGCAGTGCCTCGCCGCCGCGCGCGGACACGACCAGCGGCACGGCACCCGCCGGGCGGGCCGCCTGCTCGGCAGGCGTCTCCACCGGCGGAGCCTGCTCGAGCACCGCGTGCGCGTTGGTGCCGCTCAGCCCGAACGAGGAGACCCCGGCCCGGCGCGGCTCACCGGTCTCGGGCCACGGGACGTTCTCGGTCAGCAGCCGGATGCCCCCGCTGGACCAGTCCACATGCGAGGTGGGCCGGTCGACGTGCAGGGTGCGCGGCAGCACCCCGTGCCGCATGGCCAGCACCATCTTGATCACGCCGGCAACGCCGGCGGCGGCCTGGGTGTGGCTGAGGTTCGACTTCACCGAGCCGAGCAGCAGCGGCCGCTCCGCCGGCCGGCCGCGGCCGTAGGTGGCGAGCAGCGCCTCGGCCTCCACCGGGTCCCCGAGCACCGTCCCGGTGCCGTGCGCCTCGACCACGTCGACCTGGTCCGCCGAGAGTCGCGCGTCGACCAGTGCCTGCTCGATGACCCGCTGCTGGGACGGGCCGTTCGGGGCGGTCAACCCGTTGGAGGCGCCGTCGGAGTTCACCGCGGAGCCGCGCAGCACGGCGAGGACGCGGTGCCCGTCGCGGACCGCGTCGGACAGCCGCTCCAGCACCAGCACGCCCACGCCCTCGGCCCAGCCGGTGCCGTTGGCCGAGTCGGCGAACGAGCGGCAGTAGCCGTCAGCGGCGAGCCCGCCCTGCTTGCTGAACTCGGCGATCGTCAGCGGCGAGGACATCACGGTCACCCCGCCGGCGAGCGCCAGCGAGCACTCCCCCGTGCGCAGCGCCCGCGCCGCGAGGTGCAGTGACACCAGCGAGGACGAGCAGGCCGTGTCGACGGTCAGCGCCGGTCCGACCAGCCCGAGGACGTAGGCCAACCGTCCGGACAGGACACTGGAGGTCGAGCCGGTGAGCGCGAAGCCGTCCACGTTGTCGCCGGGGCCGACCCGGTAGTCCTGCGGGATCGCCCCGACGAACACGCCGGTGCCGCTGCCCTTGAGCGAGAGCGGGTCGAGCCCGGCGCGCTCGATCGCCTCCCAGGCCGACTCCAGCAGCACCCGCTGCTGCGGGTCCATCGCCAGCGCCTCGCGCGGCGAGATGCCGAAGAAGTCGGCGTCGAAGGTCGTCGCGTCGTGCAGGAAGCCACCGGACAGCGTCGAGGCCGAGTCGAGCGCGTCGAGGTACCAGCCGCGGTCGGTCGGCAGCCCGGTGACACCGTCCCGACCGGACTCGACGAGCCGCCAGAGGTCCTCGGGGCCGGTGACCCCGCCCGGGTAGCGACAGGCCATGCCGATGATCGCGACCGGCTCGTGCGCCGCGGCCTCGAGCTCGCCCAGCCGCCGCCGCGTCCGCTGCAGGTCCGCGCTCGCTCGCCGGAGGTAGTCCCGGAGGCGCTGCTCGGTGCTCGTGGAATCCGGGGACGTCATCGCGGCCGCTACCAGGCGACCGGGAGGCGGTCGATGGTGCCGGACAGGCGGTGCTTGATGGTGTCCGGGTTCAACAGGTCGTCCAGGTCGGTCGCCAACCGCAGCGTGGGGATGCGCGACAGCAGCCGGCTGAAGATCACGTTCAGCTCGAGCCGCACCAGCGGCGCGCCGATGCAGTGCCAGGGGCCGTGGGCGAAGGTCAGGTGCTGGTTGGGCGAGCGGCGGAAGTCGACGGTGATCGGGTCGTCGAACTGGCGCGGATCGTGGTTGCCCATGGCGAAGTCGGGCAGCACGAGCTCACCGGCGCGGATGGTGATGCCCTGGATCTCGATGTCCTCGAGCGCGTAGTGCGGCTGCCAGCCACCGCCGACGTTGGCAGTACGCAGCATCTCCTCGACCGCCGTCTCCATCACCGCCGGGTCGGAGTCCACGGCGGAGCGCAGGTCGGACCGGGTGAGGATGCGGGTGATCCCGTTGGCGATGTGGGTCGACACGCCCTCGTAGCCGGCGAACAGCAGCAGGCACACCACGGACGCGACGATCCAGTCGTCCAGCCCCTCGGCGATGACCGTGATCAGGTCCTCCCCCGGGTGCTCGCGCTTGCGCGCGGCGAGCTTGGTCAGGTACCCGAGGATTTCCATCTTGTCCTCGGGCGAGGACCCTTCGCCGGTCTCGTGCATGCGGTCGAGCAGCTCGGCCATGTAGTCGCGCTCGTCCTCCGGCACGCCGACCAGCTCACCCAGCACGCGCAGCGGGACCGGCAGGGTGAACTCGGACCACAGGTCCACCGGGGGTGTCCTGGCGAGCATGTCGTCGATCGCGGCGTCCACGATGGACTCCACCCGCGGCCGCAGTGCCGCCATCCGCTTGCGCGAGAAGTACGGGACGAGCAACGCACGCATGCCGGCGTGCACCTCACGCGGGTCGCCACCGCCGGCACCGGACGCGATCATCTCGAAGATCGGGTTGTCGGCGAGCCGCGGCGCCTCCGCCGGGTTGGGGTGGGTCCGGCCCAGCCGCGGGTCGCGCAGCAGGTCCCGGATCTCCTTGTGGCCCAGGACCAGCCACGCCTCGTCGCCGGTGGCCGTGCGGACGCGCCAGATCGGCTTCTCCGCCAGCATCCCGCGCAGGCACGGGTTGTCGCCCAGCGGCGGGCGGCGCAGCGACTCCAGGGCAGGCAGCTCGTCGGACCCGGTGGTCTCGGTCGTCCCGGTCATCCCAGTCGTCCCGGTCATCTCGGTCATCCCTTCACCTCGGCTTCACCGCGACCGCGACGACGTAGTCGAGGAGGTCGAGCTCGCGCTTGATCTGCTCGGTGTCCCGCCACTCCCTGGCCACCGTCTCGAGAACCTCCGGCGGCAGCTCGGGGTGCGCCGACGGGTGGCGTGCGATACCGCTCCAGTAGCGGAACCAGGGCTCCCAGGTGTGCTCGCGGACCGAGGTCACCGAGGCCTGCGCGAACCCCGCCGCGCCGAGGCGGCGGGCGTAGCCGGCCCGGTCGTACCAGTTCTCGTCGGGAACGCTGAACCGGTAGAGGCTGAACCGGGTGGCGCGGAAGGTCCGGCGGGGCGTGGTCTCGTCCAGCGGGATCGTGTCGACCGTGCCGATCATCCCGCCGGGACGCAGCACCCGGAAGGCCTCCCGGAAGAACCGGGTGCGGGTGTTGAAGTGCTGCGCCGCGTCGAGCGCGACCACCCGGTCGAACGTGCCGTCCTCGAACGGCAGCTCGGTGGCGGTTCCCACCTGGAAGCGGAGGCGGTCCGCGACGCCCTCCTCGGCCGCGCGCCGCCGGGCGCCGTCGATCTGGTGCGGCGTCACGTCGAGCGCGTGGATGACCCGCGGGCTCTTCTCCTTCAGCCAGAGGAAGTCCTGGTCGCCGTAACCGCAGCCGAGGTCGAGGATGTCCTGGCCCGGCTCGAACCGCGCGGCGTCGGCCAGCAGCGCGGCGACCGCCTCGCCGGCCCCGTCCACAGTGGTCCGCTCGTCGGCCCAGTAGCCGATGTTGATGTAGCGGGTGGACCGGTCGGCGAACTGCGTGCTCGGGTCGGGCAGCTGGTACAGCCGCCGCACCCGCTGGTCGGGATCTCGGGTGCTCACCGCGCGCATCACCCGACCGAACTTCCTCACGGTGCTCAACATCCCGGTACCTCTTCCTCGACGGACGAACCGGCTCCCTGCACCGTATGGAGAGCGGGTCTCGGAAATCCTTAGTTGGCGGCGGCCTTGATTTATGCGACAACCTGTCGTAATCTTCACGACAGACCGTCGCAAAAGGCGCGCGGTCGCACGACCGGAGAAGGACCCCCATGAACGCGCTCGCTGACCGCGCCGACCTGATCGAACTGCTCGGCCGCTACGCCGACATCGCCGACCTGAAGGAGTTCACCGAGCTGCCCGGCCTCGTCTTCACCGACCCGCTCACGCTCGACTTCGAGTCCGTGGCCGGCATCCCGCCGATGACCCTGCCGCTCGCCGACTACCTCGAGAGCGTCCGAGCCGCCTTCGCCCCCTTCGTGGCCACCCACCACGCCATCACCGGACACGTGATCGACCTCGAGGGCGACACCGCGCGAATCCACGCGCACGTCCGGGCCGAACACTGGCTCCCCGAGGACCTCGCCGGTGCTGGTGCCAACCGCTGGCTGGTCGTCGGCTTCTACGACAACGAGGCGGTCCGCACGGCCGAGGGCTGGCGCCTGAGCCGTGTCCGGCTCACCTCGACCTACCAGGAGAATTCGCACCTGTCGAGCGCCGCCCTGGCCGCGCAGCAGGCCCGCTAGGGAGGAGGATGCCTGGATGCCGCGGATTCGGGGAGCCAGCATCGAGGAGCACCACGAACTGGTGTGGGCCGACCTCGCCGAGGCGATGCGGCAACTGCTGCTCGAACGCCACTACGACTCGATCACCATGGGCCACATCGCGACCCGGGCCGGGCTCGCGCGCAACACGCTGTACAACTACGCCCCGGACAAGAGCGCGCTGGTCCTGGCGTTGGCCCGGCGGGCGAGCCGCCCGGCGGTCGAGCGGGTGGCCGCGATCGCGGCGCGGTCCCGGGAACCGGCGACGGAGCGGATGCGGGAGATCATCGAAGCGGTCCTGGACGCGTCCACCGACCAGGCCATGCAGCTGATGTTCCGGCCGGGCTCCGGCCCGCTCGTCGCCGAGGTGCCCAAGGGGCCGGACGGCCCGTTCCACGCGATCGTGGTCGAGGTCGAGAACGTCGTCCGGGACGGTGTAGCCCGCGGCGAGTTCCGGGACGTCGGCGACGTGCACCTCGCGGTGGAGCTGCTCTCCGGCGTCATGCGCGCGGGCGCCGAACGCATCGGCCGGGCCCCGGAGGACTTCACGGCCACGGTCCGCGCGGCTCGCGAGATCATCCTCGGGTCGCTGGCCCGCGGCGGGGAGTAGCCGGGACGCGTCCTATCCGTGGGCGGCGACGAACAGGCCCCGCCCGCTCGGCCCGCCCTCCCGGTACTCCGCACGCAGGCCGGCGTCGTCGAACGCCGTCAGGTACTGGTCGCGGGTGAACAGCGAGTGCACCTCGCACTCGGTGAAGTCCTCGATGCCCTCGGCGTCGGCCACCGTGTAGCGGATCGTCATCCGGCTGGTGTCACCGTCGCGCACCGAGTGGGACAGCCGGGTGATGGCCCTGCCGTCCTGGACCACCGCCGAAGCCGTCACGTAGCCGTGGCGAAACCGCTCGGGGAACCACCAGGGCTCCACGACCACCACCCCGTCCGGGGCGGTGTGCGCGGCCAGGCAGCGCAGCGTCGCGCAGAGCTCGTCGGTGGAGGTCGCGTAGGCGATCGAGAAGCACATGCACAGCACCGCGTCGTAGACCCGGCCGAGGTCGAACCCGCGCATGTCGCCGGTGTGCACCCGCTCCCAGCCGACCTTGGCCCGGGCGATGTCGCCCATCGGCACCGACAGCTCCAGGCCGTCGGCCCGGTCGAACAGCTCGACGAGGCGGCGCAGGTGGTTGCCGGTGCCGCAGGCGACGTCGAGCACCGACGTGGCGTCGGGACAGCGCGAGCGGACCAGCGCGGCGACCGTGTCCGCCTCCGCCGACCAGTCCTTGCCGCGTGAGCCGTAGACGGCGTCGTAGATGTCGGCCTGGCGCCGCCCGTACTGGGTGCCGGCCGGAGCGGGGATGGCGGTCATCGTCACCTCTTTCAGACAGCGAGTGTTTCCGGCACGGTCGCGGTCACCGACCGCATTACCGTGTCCACGACCAACCGGACGTCGTCGTCGGTGAGGGCCTGGTGCAGCGGCAGCAGCAGCGTCTCCTCGGCCGCCCGCTCGGTCCCGGGCAGCACCTGGTCGGTCGCGCCGTAGATCGGCACCTGGTGCAGGGCCGGGTACCGGAACGTCGTGTACACCCCCGCGGCCAGCAGGTCGGACGCCAACCGGTCACGCAGCGCCGGTGCCACCTGGACCCAGTAGAAGTAGCCGGAGCTGGTGTGCCCGTCGGGCAGCGGCGGCGGCGTATGCAGCCCATCGATCCCGGCCAACAGGCTGTCGTAGGTGGCGGCGATCTCCAGCCGCCGCTCGACGAACCCGGCCAACCGGCGAAGCTGCACGCTGCCCAGGGCGCCGGTGATGTCGTTGCCGATGATCCGCCGACCGGGTTCGGCGACGTTCAGGTCCCACCAGCGGGGCGTCTGTCCAGCCTGGACGAAGCCGCTGGACTTCACCATGCCGAAGTAGGCGAGCCGGCGGGCCCGCTCGGACAGCTCGGGATCGCGCACGTAGAGCATGCCCCCGTCGCCGGTCACGAGGATCTTCATCGCGTCGAAGCTCCACACGGCGAGGTCGCCAAATGTGCCGCACGCCTGACCGTCCACCTGGGAGGCCACAGCGCAGGCGGCGTCCTCGATCAACGGCACGCCGCGGTCGCGGCAGAGCCGGGAGATCGACGCGATGTCGCCGGGACTGCCGCCGAAGTGCAGCACCAGCACGGCCTTGGTCCGCGGGGTGAGCGCGGCGGCGACGTCGGCCGCGGTCGGGTTGAGAGTGCGCGGCTCGACATCGCAGAACACCGGTCGCGCGCCGCTGGCGAGAACGGCGTTGCCGGCCGCGACGAAGCTGGGCGAGGGCAGCACGACCTCGTCACCCGGTCCGAGCCCGAGCAACTCGACGGCCAGGAACAGGCCGGCCGTCGCGCAGTTGATCAGCTGCACCCGCGACGCCGGAACCCCGAGGTGCTCGGCGAACTCGGCCTCGAACGCCGTGGCCCGCGGGCCGTAGCCGAGCCAGTTGCTGGCGAAGACGTCCGCTACCGCGGCCGCCTCCTCCTCGCCCAACGTCGGCTGGAAGACATTGATTTTACCCATGGCGTGTGCACCTTTCGAGTCATCGCCGATGGCGTGCGGTGAGCTCCTCGAGCACCGGGACCACCTCGTGGAGGCCGCGACGCCGGCGCAGCTCCTCGTGGAAGGCGACGGCGCTCTTGGCGAACTGGGGCTCCTCGAGCAACCTCGACAGCTGCTCCCGCAGGACCCCCGCGGTCAACCCGGCCGGGTTCACGACCAGACCGACGCCCTGGTCGGTGAGGTGGCGGCCGACGTTCTCCTCGGCCCAGAACGGCACCGAGGTCACCAACTGCGGGACCTCGAAGGTTCCGGCCGCGAGCGCCGTGCCGTCCCCGCCGTGGTGGATGATCGCCGAGCAGCTGGGCAGGAGCTGGTTGAGGGGGACGTAGTCGACGATGCGGACGTTGTCCGGCACGTCGCCGTCGAAGGAGGACGCGGGCAGCGTGACGACCAGCTCGATGTCCAGGGTGGCCAGTTCGCGGACCACGTCGGGCAGCGGGTGGCCGGCCTCGGAGAACAGCAGGCGGCCCCGGCCGCCGACACCGAGCGTCAGTACCACCCGGGGCCGCTCGGGCGGGGTGCTCACCCAGTCCTCGACGGCGCCGCCGCCGTTGTAGGGCACCCACCGCACCGGTACGTACTCGAGGTCGACGGGGACCCGCCAGCTGTCCGGCCGGGGGTCCACCGTCCACTGGCCCAGCAGCAGCTCGGGTTCGAACTCCATGCCGTGGCGCTCGAGCATGGGCGCCATGAGCCAGTCCAGCGAGCCGTTCACCATCGGCGGGCAGGTGTCCGGTTCGCGCTCGGCGAACCGCTCCCACAGCCAGCCGACGTTGTCCTGCCCCCAGAGGAAACGCGCGTGGGCGGCGCCGCAGGTCCGGGCGGCGATCGACGCCGGGACGCAGAGCGGGTCCCACAGCACGAGGTCGGGCCGCCACTGCCGGCAGACCTCGACCAGCTCGTCGAGTGCGGGGGTGTACGAGGTGAACGCGCCGATCAGGGCCAGCCAGGCATCGTGCCACGGCTCGTCCGGCTCACACCGCAGGACCAGCCGGTCGTTGAGCGTGTCGAGCTTGTCCGGATTGGAGTTGAACTCGACGATGTGCCGCACCATCTCGTTGTCCCCGAAGGGGATGGCGGTCAGGCCTGTCCGCGCGATCGCGTCCGCCATGGACGGGTGCGCGGCCACGCGGACCTCGTGGCCCTCGTTCTGCAGCGCCCAGGCCAGCGGCACGATCGGGTGTAGGTGGGCCGTCGCGGGGAAGATCGTGAAGAGGACTCGCACGGGCGCTCCTTCGGCGTGCTGGTGTGCGGCGGTCAGACGAACGCGGGTGCGCGGTCCAGCTCCAGGCAGGTCGCGTAGTCGGGCAGCATCCCGCGCTCGCGGGACTCGGCCAGGGTGAGCGCGGCGGCGTCCCGTTCGGACATCAGCGGCTCCAGGCCCGGCGGCAGCGGCAGCGCGAGCGCGGGGTCCAACGGGGACACGGCGAGCTCGTTGGCCGCGACGTAGACCTGGGAGAGCAGGTACACCACCATCGAGTCGGCCTCCAGCACGACCGACCCGTGCCCGACGCCGACCGGGCAGTAGACCGAGCGGCCCTCGGCCTCGTCCAGCACCACCGAGTCCGACATGCCGAAGGTCGGCGAGCCGACCCGCAGGTCGACCTGGAAGTCGATGACCTTGCCCCGTGGGCAGTAGACGTACTTCGCCCCGCCAGGAGGGGTCGCGGTGTAGTGGATGCCGCGCAGCACACCCGGTCGCCGGGAGAGGTTGTGGCTGGCCTGCCGGACCGGGAACAGCGGTCTGCCGACCGCGGCCGCGAACGCCTCCTCCTGGAACGGCGAGGTGAAGTAGCCGCGGCTGTCGGGGAACCGCTCCGGCGTGAACTCGAAGGCCCCCTCGATCCGCAGTGGCCGTACCCGCATGGTCGCGCTCCCTTCAGTTCGCCGCCGGGACCCGCTCGACGCCGCGCACGGTCCGCGCGGTTCCGTCGAGGTAGCGGTCCAGCAGGTCGTCGACATATCCCGGCCCGAGGTCGAGGTCGCCGAACTCGGGGACCAGCCGGTGCAGCTTGGTCGTGCTGACCCGGGCCGGTTCGATGTCCTGGCCGACGTATGCCCGTCGCGGCACCACGCCCAGCCGGTCGACGAGCGCGTCGAGCAGGTTCTCGACGTCGCGGGGTTGTCCGGTCGCGACGTTCACCACCTCGTCGGTCACCCCGGCGGTGAGCAACCGGTCGAGCGCGAGCAGCAGGTGCCGGACGTCGACCAGGTCGCGCTGTGCGCCGCGGAAGACCGTGACGGCGCCGGCGAGGACCTGCCTCGTCAGCGCCGGCAGCAGCTGGTCGGGCGGTGCGCCGGCGCCGACGACGTAGCCGAGCCGCAGGACCAGCCAGCGGGCCCCGGACAGCGCGCACACCCGCTCCAGCCCCAGCTTGTGCCGGCCGTAGGGGGTGCGCGGGAAGACCGGCCCGTGCTCGGTGCCGGGGCAGTCGTGCCCGGCGTACATGCCGGTGGAGGCGGTGGAGAAGAACACGGCTGTCCGCCCTTCCGCGCGACAGCGCCGCAGCACGTCGTAGACCAGGGCGGACTCCCGGTCGAACGCGGCGCCCTCGGTGGAGCCAGCGCTGGAGACGCCGGCGGCGATCACCACCGCGTGCGGGTGGCGGGCGCCGAAGTGGGGTACGAGGTGTCGGGCGAGGAACCCGTGGCCGATGACCTCCATCAGCGCGCACCGTCCGTGCCGGGCACCCGGACGGCGACCGAGCGGATCTCCTCGACCAGCCTGGCCGTCTCCTGCGCCCCGGCGAGCCACGGAGCCTCCGTCCGGTCCGTGCGCCCGCCCAGCGCGGCGTCGGCGAACGAGCCGAGCGAGCGCCGGATCTGGTGCGCCGCGGAGAGGATGAAGGTCTCGGTGTGGTCCTGTTCCTCGATCCGCAGCGACGGCTGGTACTCCGGCGGGGTGATGAACGCCCGGTCCAGGAGCAGCGACGCCGCGCTCCCCCACAGCTGGTAGCGGCAGCGGTAGGTGTGCTGGAAGCCGAACTCGAGGTCGGCGAGGACCCCCTGCGGGGACACCAGCAGCGCGTGTCCGCTCACGTCGATGCCGAGCTGGTCGTCGACCCGCAGGACGGCGCCGGCGACCGTGAGCCCCTCGCCGAGCAGGAGCCAGGCCAGCCGGAGCGGGTAGACGCCGGTGTCGAGCAGCGCACCGCCGCCCAGGCCCGCGTCGTAGCGGATGTCGCTGGCGGGCAGCGGCGGGATGCCGAAGGAGGCGGAGAGCGTGCGCACCTCGCCGAACCGGCCCCGCGCCATGAGCTCTCGCACCCGCTCGTGCTGGGGATGGTGCAGGAAGGCGAAGTTCTCGCGGAGGACGAGGCCCCGCTCGGCGGCGAGGTCGACGACGTCCTTGGTCGTGGCCGGGTCGCCGGTGAGCGGCTTCTCGCAGAGCACGTGCTTGCCCGCCGCCAGCGCGCGTCGGGTCCACTCGTGGTGCAGGGCGTTGGGCAGGCCGATGTAGACGGCGCCGACGTCGTCGTTCTCGACCAGCTCGTCGTAACCGCACGGCGTGCCGCCGAACTCGGCGGCGAAGGCGACCGCCCGCTCGGGCGTGCGGCTGGCGACGGCGGCGATCCGGACCTGGTCCAGCGATGTCGCGGCCGGCAGTGTCCGGCGGCGGGCGATCGAGGAGCACCCGAGCACCCCCAGTGACAGCGGAGGTGTCATCGGAGGCCTCGCAGGCAGGCGACGAGGGTCCGGGCCTGGACGTTGACGTAGTTGCTGTGCCGGAGCAGGCCGTTGAGCTGGTGGACGGTGAGCCAGCGGAAGTCCGGTCGTCCGCCGTCCGGGAAGTCGGCGTCGACCTCGATGATCTGGTAGCGGTTGCGGGCGTGGTAGAAGCGGCCGCCCTCCTCGGACAGCTCGGTGTCGAACAGCACCCGGTCCTGGTCGCGGCCGAGCACGAGGTCCAGGAACGGCGGGCGTTTCTCCGGTGCCACGTCCTCGTAGTTGTCCGGGGTGCACTGGACGGTGGGCGCGAGCTCGACCGTGCCGTGGTAGCCGGGTTCGGCCCTGGCGCTGACCAGCGCGTGCAGCACGCCGTCGACCCGCTTGACGAGCAACGCGATCGCGCCGGTCCCGCAGGGCATGAGCAGCGGCTGGGTCCAGCTGCCCACCTCACGGCTGTTGGCCAGCACGGCCACGGCGATCACGGTGAAGAACAGGCCGCGCTCGTGCTGGATCTCGTGGCTCGTGCGCTTCCACTGGCGCACCTCGTTGAGACCGATCAGCTCGGCCCGCACGGTGTGCTCGGACTCCCGGGAGGTGATCCAGCTCATCATCTCGACGGAGGTGCTCAGGCCGCCCTCGGCCGGGTCGCACGAGCGCAGCAGCGCCGAGGTGACCTCCCCACCGTCCTCCCCGCCGCCCTCGAACCCGCCGGGCATGCACGACAGCACGGTCCGGGCGTCCATGTTGACCACGTTGTCCTCGGCGAGGAGCCGGTGCACCTGGCCGAGGGTCAGCCAGCAGAAGTCCTCGAGCGGCTCGACCTCGTCGTCCACCTCGACGATCATGTTCCGGTTGCGCTTGCGGTAGAACCATGAACCCTGCTCGGACTGCAGGACGTCGGCGAGCACACGCCCACCGCTCAGGTCCCGGAACCGGTCGAGGTAGGGCACCGAACCGCCCTCGTGCACCCGAAGATAGTTGCTCCTGGTCGCCTGGACGGTCGGGGAGACCTGGACTCCGCCCGGGTTTCCCGGCTCGGACTTGGCCTGCAGCAGGCAGTGCAGCACACCGTCGATCTCGCGGACGAGGATGCCGAGGATCCCGATCTCGGGCTGGTTGATGATCGGCTGGGTCCAGGCCGGCACCGGCCCGTAGTCGGACTCGACGCGCAAACCCTGGATCCGGAAGAACTTCCCGCTGTCGTGGTGCAGGTCGCCGCTGTCCTCGTCGAACCGCCAGCGACGCAGGTCCTCGAACGGGATCCGCTCGACCCGGTGCACCTGGTTCGCGCTCCGGTCCGCGAGCCAGGAACGCACCTCGTCCATCGAATGGAGTCCGTTGTCGACGGTACGGGCGGAGTACGCCAGGCGCTCGGCCAGCGTGTCGTCCGGCTTGCGCAGCAACGACCTTCCAGCCGTAGTCATGGGCTCTCCTTACGTCGCTCCACAGCCATTGGTACCGGGAAATGTGTAGTCAGAACCCCAGTGTGGTCGGGGGAAGCAGGACCCGGCCGTGGTCGCCGATGACCAACGTATGTCGCAAAGGGACAATCGGTGCGGCGGTCACCTCGACATCCCGGCCGACGAGCGAGGACTCGACCCGCCGGACGCCGTCGAACACCGACCGGGCGAGGACGATCGAACCCTCGATACCGCTGTCCCTGATCGTGCAGTGCTCGGCTATCGAGGTCGCGGGGCCGACGTAGGAGCCGCTGACGACGCTGCCCGCACCGATGATCGCCGGACCGACCACGGTGGACCCGGTGACCCTCGCCCCGGCCTCGACGCGCACCCGCCCGACAATTCGGCTCTCGGCGTCGACCTCCCCGAGCACCGCCGGCTCGACCGCCTCGAGCATCCTCCGGTTGACCTCCAGGATGTCGGCCACGGTCCCGGTGTCCTTCCAGAACCCGGAAATCTCCAGCACCCGCACGTCCGCACCGGCGACGAGCAGCCACTGCACGGCATCGGTGATCTCCAGCTCGCCACGTTCCGACGGGGTGATCGCGCCGACCGCCGTGTGCACGGCCGGGGTGAACAGGTACACGCCGACCATCGCGAGGTCGCTGCGCGGGTTCGCCGGCTTCTCCTCCAGCCGCAGCAGCCGGCCGTCGCCGTCGAGCTCGGCCACGCCGAACGCCGACGGGTCGGCGACCTTGGTGACGAGGAGCTGCGCGTCCGGGCGGTGTTCGCGGAACCGCTCCACGGCCGGGCCGACGCCGCCGAACACCACGTTGTCCCCGAGGAACATCAGGAAGTCCTCGTCGCCGAGGTAGTCCCGGGCGATCACCACGGCGTGGGCCAGTCCCAGCGGCGCCGACTGGCGCAGGTAGGTCACGGCCAGGCCGAACCGCGAGCCGTCGCCCACCGCGGCGCGCACCTCGTCCTCGGTGTCCCCGACGACCATCCCGACCTCGACGATGCCCACCTCGGCTATCGACTCCAGGACGTGGAACAGGATCGGCTTGTTGGCCACGGGAACCAGTTGCTTGGCCGAGGTGTGGGTGATCGGGCGCAGCCGCGTGCCGGCACCGCCGGCGAGGACGAGAGCTTTCATGGCGCCTCCGTTTCACGGGGTCGGGGCGTGGCTGGCGTACAGCCGGGCATAGGCGCCGTCCAGGGCGACCAGCTGCTCGTGCGACCCGCGCTCGACGATCCGTCCCCCGTCGAGCAGCAGGATGAGGTCGGCATGCCGGATCGTGGACAGCCGGTGGGCGATCACGAAGCAGGTTCGTCCGGCGCGCAGCGACCGCATCGCCCGTTGCAGAAGCACCTCGCTGCGCGAGTCGACCGAGCTGGTCGCCTCGTCGAGGACGAGGATCGCGGGATCGGCGACGAACGCCCGCGCCACGGTGACCAGCTGCCGCTCCCCTGCGCTGATCCCGGCGGACTCGCCCAGCACCGTGTCGTAGCCCTCCGGCAACGCCCGGACGAACTGGTCCACCCGCGCCGCCCGCGCCGCCGCGACGACGTCGGCCCTGGTCGCGTCGGCCTGTCCGTAGGCGATGTTGTCCGCGATGGTCCCGGCGAACAGCCAGCTGTCCTGCAGCACGAGCCCGGTCGCCCGGCGCACCTCGGCCCTGGGCAGCGTCGCGATGTCGGTGTCGTCGAGCAGGATCCGCCCGCTCTCCGGCTCGTGGAAGCGCAGCAGCAGGTTCGCCAGGGTGGTCTTGCCGGCCCCGGTCGGCCCCACGACGGCGACCGTCTGTCCCGGTTCGACGGTGAACGAGACGTCGGTCAGCACCGGGACCCCCGGCGTGTAGGCGAAGGACACCCGGTCGAACACGACCCGCCCGCGCACCGGGGCCAGCCGCTCGGCCGCCGGCCGGTCGGGCTCCTCCTCCTCGGCGTCGAGCAGCTCGTAGACCCGCCGGGCGGAGGCGATCCCGGACTGCAGCTCGCCGACCACCGCGGCGAGCATGCCGGCGTTGTTGCCGAAGTGCCCCGCGTACTGGGCGAAGGCCTGGACGGCACCGATCGAGAGCGAGCCGCTCACCACCCGCAGCGCGCCGACGACCGCGATCAGGATGTAGGTGAGGTTGCCGACCAGCAGCATCGCCGGCTCCATCGCCCCGGAGCTGACCTGCCCGCGCAACCCGGAGTCGAACGTCCGCTCGTTGCACTCGTCGAAGGTCTCGACCACCTGCCGGCGCCGGCCGAGCACCGTGACCAGCTGATGGCCCGCGTAGGTCTCCTCGACGTGGCCGGCCAGCTCGCCGGTCGCCGCCCACTGGTCGGCGTAGCGCCGCTCCGCCCGGCGCGCGATCACCGCGCCGACCACTCCGGACAGCGGCAGGGTCGCCAGCACGACCACGGCGAGCAGCGGCGAGATCACGAACATCATGACCAGCACGCCGACGATCACGAACACCTTCGTGAACACCACGCCGACCGACTTCTGCAGCGCCTGCTGCACGTTGTCGACGTCGTTGGTGAGCCTGCTCTGCAGCTCGCCCCGGGGATAGCTGTCGAAGTACGCGACCGGGAGCCTGGTCAGCTTGGCGGCGATGGCCTCGCGCAGGTCGAACACGACCCGCCGCACGACGAGCGCCGCCATTCGTTCCTGGACCGTCGACAGCACGAAAGCCACCGCGTACAGGGCGAGCAGGACCGCCGCCAGCCTGCCGAGCGCGGCGAGGTCGACGCCCCGGCCCGGCACCAGGTCGACGGTGCCGAGGACCTCGGCGACGCCGTGGTTCCCGGCCGCGTGCTCCCGCTCGACCACCTCCTCGGCGGTGAGGCCGGGGGGATAGCCGGCACCGACCGCACCGGCGAAGATCACGTCGGTCGCCCGCCCGAGCACGGCCGGCGCCGCCACCGTGCCCGCGAGCACGCCGACCAGGCCGGTGAGCGCCACGGCGACCAGGTGCACGCGGTAGGGCGCCAGCTGGGCGAGCAGACGCCGACCCGCGCGCACCCGAACCGCCGGGCGGTCCTCGGTGGTCGGCGCGGTCACGGCGCCACCAGCCGCACCGGCTGCGAGCTGACGATCTCGCGGTAGGCCTCGTTTCCGGCCAGCAGCTCCTCGTGCCGCCCGGAGCCAACGACCCGGCCCTCGTCGAGCACCACGATCCGGTCGGCGTCCCGGACGGTGTCGACGCGTTGGGCGACGACCAGGACCGCGGCCGCGGCGGTCTCGACGGCCAGGGCGGCACGCAGGTCGGCCTCGGTGGTCGCGTCGAGTGCGGAGAAGCAGTCGTCGAACAGGTACACGGCGGGGCGGCGCAGCAGGGTCCTGGCGATCGTGAGCCGCTGGCGCTGCCCACCCGAGAGGGTCGCGCCGCCCTGGGCGACGGGTGCGTCGAGGCCGCCCTCGAGCCGGGCAACGAACTCGGCGGCCTGGGCGACCTCCAGCGCGTGCCACAGCTCGGCCTCGGTGGCGCGCGGCCGGCCGTGCCGCAGGTTGTCCGCGACGGTGCCGGAGAACAGCAGGGCCCGCTGCGGCACGAGCCCGACGGTCCTGGTCAGGTCGCCGGGGTCTAGGTCGCGCACGTCCGTGCCGTCGACGAGGACGCTGCCGGCGGTCGTGTCGGCCAGCCTGAGCACGAGGTTGAGCAGGGTGGTCTTGCCGCTGCCGGTGCTGCCGACGATCGCGACGGTCTCACCCGGGCCGGCGGACAGGTCGACCGCCGACAGCGCCGGCCGCGCGGCACCCGGGTAGCGGAACTCGACACCGCGCAGCTCGACCGCGACCCCCCGCCCGGCGCCCGGGGGCGGTGCCGCGGGTGCGGAGGGTGCGGTCACCTCGGGTTCGGTGTCGAGGACCTCCCGGATCCGGCGGGCGGAGACGGCCGCACGCGGGATGGTGATGAACACGAAGGTGGTCAGCATGATCGACCAGACGATGTAGACCAGGTACTCGACGAACGCGTTCACCGTGCCGATCCGCACCGCACCGGCGCCCACCCGCAGGCCGCCGAACCAGACGATCGCGACCGTGGCGAGGTTCGACACGAGCATGACCGCGGGGAACAGCGTCGCCATCAGCCGGCCGGTGCCGAGCGACAGCCGGAACAGCTCGGCGTCGGTCCGGCGGAACCGCGCCAGCTCGTAGTCGTCGCGGACGAACGCGCGCACGGTGCGGACACCGGAGATCTGCTCGCCGAGGATGCGGTTGAGCAGCTCCACCCTCGGCTGGATCCGCGCGTATAGCCGGCCCATGCGGATGAGCACCACCCAGGTCAGTACCGCCATGACCGGGATCAGCGCGACCGGGACCGCCGAGAGTGGCACGTCCTGGTTCACCGCGAGAACGACGCTGCCGAGGCAGGTCAGCGGGGCGGCGGCCAGCGTAGTGAACCCGGCGAGCACCAGCCGCTCGATCTGCTGGACGTCGTTGATCGTGCGCGTGACCAGCGAGGAGCCGCCGAAGCGGCCGACCTGGTGGTCGGACAGCTCCAGTACCCGGCGGAAGACCGCCGAGCGCAGGTCGCGGCTGAGCCCGAGCGCGGCCCTTGCCCCGTAGGAGACCGAGGCGATCCCGGCCACCACCGCGACCACGGCCACGAGCAGCATCAGCGCACCCAGCGAGGCGATCACGCCCGGGTCGCCGGAGACCACCCCGTCGTTGATCACGGCGGCGTTGGTCGTCGGCAGCAGCAGCAACGCCACGACCTCCACGACCTGCAGCACCGAGGCCACGGCGACGGTACGTCGGTACGGCCGCAGGTGGGCTCGCAGCAGGCCGGTCAGCACCGGGCCTCCCCGTCGACGTCCACGCCGCTCAGGCGGAGACCGGCTGGGCCGCACGCATGCCGGCGAGCTCGACGAGCTCGGCCACCACCTCCGCCGGCGAGGGCATGGTCTCGGCCTCCCCGGCGAGGGCGCGGGCGGCGGTGGTGAACGCCGGCTCGGTCAGCAGCCGCGACAGGGCACCGGTCAACGACTCGACGTCGGCCTCGTAGTTCGGCACGGTCAACCCGGCGCCGTACCGGTCGAACCGCCGGCTCAGCACGGCCGCGTTGACCGCGATCGGCAGGGACAGCTGCGGCGTTCCGCAGCTGAGCGACGTCATCGTGACGCCCCCACCTCCCGAGTGGACGACCGCGTCGCACTCGGGCAGCACGAGGTGCAGCGGCACCTCCACCATGGGCCGGACGGAGTCGGGCAGGGGGCCGACCGCCGCCACGTCCTGGCCGGTCGCCAGCAGCAGCACCTCGGCGCCCACCGCCTCGGCGGCGGCGATGATCTGTGGCAGCCTGTTGCTGGCCGGTCCGAACGAGACGGTGCTCGAGCGGCCCCAGACCACGCACAACCGGGGGCGCCCGGTGCGCTCTGGCAGGTCGGTCGGCACCGAACCCGGCCCGTTGTAGGGGATGTAGCGGATCGGCAGCCGGTCGAGGGCGAGCTTCGGCGCCACCGCCTCCGGGCAGGGGTCGATCACCGTCCTGGCGCGACCGAACATGCGCGCGCCCAGCTCGGGTCCGATGAGGCCGGTCATCGTGGACTCCGCGGTGGCCGAGGAGAACTGCTCGCTGCCGCCGTCGCCGCCGAGGGTGTCCAGCGCGTCGCTCGGGCCGGTCGGTCCCCACAGGTGCAGCACGTTCGGCACGTCCACCGCCTCGGCGGCGAGCGGCGCCTCGTAGCAGACCATGTCGTGGACGACGAGGTCCGGCCGCCACGCCCGCGCGTACCGCTGTGCCCCCTCGATGCTGCGGCCCAGCTGCGCCGTGGTCGCCTCCGCCGTCTCCGCCCACCGGGCCGCGGCGTCGAAGGTCGCGAAGTCGAGCGGCTCACCGTCGTCCGGCCGGGGTGGTGGCTCCGGGTACGGCCAGTCCCCGCTCGCGAAGTTCGCCACGTTGAACCACCGGGTGAACATCATCATGTCGACGCTGTCGAGCACCGGCACGGGAACGAGCCCTGCGCGGCTCACCGCGTCGACATCGGACGGGGAGCACAGCATCCGCACGTCGTGCCCGGCCGCCCGCAGCGCCCACGCCAGCGGGACCATCGGGAAGTAGTGGCCGGGCCACGACGACGCTCCGAACAGCACTCGCATGCTCGTTCCTCTCACTGGCGCTGGTTCAGGCGGTCCAGGACGAGGTCCGCGGCGGCATCCCGGCCACCGGCGGCCCGCTGGGACATCGCGACCCGTTCCGCGGCGGCGCGGAACGAGCCCTCGTCGGCGACTCGGGTGATCTTGTGCACGAGGTCGTCGGGGTCCATGACGTAGGGGTCGTCGACCGTGAGGCTCACCCCGAGGTCCTGGCCGCGTGCGGCCACGTCGTGACAGTCCGCCCAGAGTGGACGGATGACCATGGGCGTGCCGAAGTAGAGGCACTCGTGGAACCCGTTGCTGCCGCCGTGGGTGAGGAAGACCTTGACGCTGGGGTGGGCCAACACGTCGTGCTGCGAGGGCAGCCACGTCTCGATCCGCAGGTTGTCCGGCAGCTCGGCCTGCGGCGGTAGCAGCTCCTGCTGCGCCTTGGGCAGCTTCCACAGCACGTGGTGGCGCCCGCCGAGCCGCCGGGCGACCTCGACGATCCCGCGCAGGTCCGGCTCGGACAGGCGGGTGATCGTGCCGAGCCCGATGTAGACGACCGAGGGGTGCGCGTCGAGCCAGTCGGTTACCGCGGTGTCGTCCGGTGCCTCGGGCAGCGGAGGCAGCATGGCGCCCACCATCCGCATGTTCGGCAACGTCGAGAGTGGGTAGTCGACCTCGCGCACCGTGTAGTTCAGCACCAGTTCGGCGCGGTCGAGGGCGTTGGCCGCCCGCCGGGCGGGCCCCGGGATGTCCAGCTCGGCGCACAGCGCGACGTCGGCGCGGAGCCGGGACCGCATGGCGGGGCCGAGGAACATCCCGAGCGTGTTGAGCTTGAACACCTGGTTGTAAACCTGCTGGCGCAGCGTCATCCGCAGCGGCAGGCCGGAGTGCGGCACCGGGAACGGCCAGGGCAGGTGGGACTTCGTGAGCAGCGGCACGTGCCCGGTCATGACGTGGCTGACGAGGAACGGGTTGCTGAGCACGAACGGGATACCCCGGCTGATCGCGAGCGCGACGGCCAGGACGCTCACCCCGTCGATCACCATCAGCGCGGGGCGGTTCCGGTCGACGACGTCGCGCAGCTCCCGCAGCTTCGCTGCCTGCCCGGCGGGGTCGTAGACCAGCTGGAACCCGGAACGGCGGGACCGCAGCCGGGACCGGTGGGCGAAGTTCTCGTAGTCGCGCTGGTCCATCGTCGCCGAGGAGCGCTCCCGCTCCGGGGTGCCGAAGGCCACGAACCGCACCAGGCTCGCCGCGGAGAGCCGTTCGACGTCGGCCCGACGGCTCTCGTCGGTGGCGAACCACAGGTCGGGCACCCCGCGCCGGGCGAGCTCGCCCGCCAGGACCAGCAGGGGGTTGAGCAGACCGCTCTCGGCCGAGCTGACGAACAGGACCGGCCGCTGGTTGGTCTCCATGCCGAGCACCTCTCGCGGGGACGTGGACGTCGTCTTTGTCCCATGGCCGACGCCGAGAAATCCCCAGTCCGGTCTCCCTATGCTTGGCACGACGTGCCACCCGGACCGACCGTGCACCGTGGCACGCCGGAAGGGGCGACGTGGCCAAGCGCGCGATGATCACCGGCATCTCCGGCCAGGACGGCTCCTACCTCGCCGAGCACCTGCTCGGGCTCGGCTACGAGGTATGGGGACTGGTCCGCGACCCGGACCGGCCGGTCGGGGCGCGCATCGCACACCTCGCCGACGAGATCCCGTTGGTGCGCGGCGATCTGCTCGACGGGGAGAGCCTGGTCGCCGCCGTGGAGCGGGTGCGCCCGGACGAGCTCTACAACCTGGCCGCGATCTCCTTCGTGCCGACGCCGTGGCGCGACGTCGAGCTGATGAACGACGTCAACGGCGCGGGGGTGCTCCGGCTGCTCGAGGCCGTGCGGGTCGTCTGTGGTCTCGAGCCCGGCACCGCCCCGGCTCCCGGGGGAATCCGGTTCTACCAGGCGTCGTCCTCGGAGATGTTCGGCGCGGCGACGCAGACCCCACAGCACGAGGCGACGCCGTTCCATCCGCGCAGCCCCTACGGCGTGACCAAGGTTTACGGGCACCTGCTGACCCGCAACTACCGCGAGTCCCTCGGCCTGTACGGGGTCTCCGGCATCCTGTTCAACCACGAGTCGCCCCGCCGGGGCACCGAGTTCGTCACCCGCAAGATCACCCTCGCGGCCGCCGAGATCAAGCTCGGCCGCCGGGACAGGCTGCGCCTTGGCAGCCTGGACGCCCGCCGGGACTGGGGCTTCGCCGGCGACTACGTTCGGGCGATGCACCTCATGCTCCAGCAGGACCGCCCGGACGACTACGTCGTCGGGACCGGTCGGACGCACACCGTCGAGGACGTGGTGCGGATCGCGTTCGAGACCGTGGGGCTGCACTGGCACGACCACGTCGCCGTCGACCCCGGCCTGGTCCGTCCGACCGAGACCCTGCCGCTGTGCGCGGACCCGACCCGGGCCAGGACCGAGCTGGGCTGGCGACCGTCGGTGGAGTTCGCCGACCTGATCCGGATGATGGTCGAGGCAGACCTGCGCCGTCTTCGCTGAGCGCCCGTGGGACCGTCAGGTCGGGACGCGGCCCGGCTCGGCGGCGCCGGACGGCCGCGGGTCGCACAGCGCCCGCACGTCGTGACCGGCCGCGCCGAGCGCCCAGCCCAGCAGTACCAGCGGGGCGTGGTGACCCGGCCAGGACGACAGGGCCGACCGCACCCGCACGTACACGCGTCCCACCATCGCGACCACCCGGCCAGGATGACCCGGGCGCCCTGGAGGATTCCCTAGTCTTCATCACGTTGAATGCGACCATGCCCAAGCGTGCGTTGATCACTGGCATCACCGGCCAGGACGGCTCCTACCTCGCCGAGCACCTGCTCGGGCTCGGCTACCAGGTATGGGGGCTGATCCGCGGCCAGGCGAACCCGCGCAAGTCCCGGATCAGCCGCATGTGCGCCGACCTGTCCTTCGTGGACGGCGACATGATGGACGAGGGCAGCCTGGTGTCCGCTGTGGACAAGGTGCAGCCGGACGAGGTCTACAACCTGGCCGCGATCTCGTTCGTGCCGTTGTCGTGGAGCCAGGCCGAGTTGGTGACCGAGATCAACGGGATGGGCGTGCTGCGCATGCTCGAGGCGATCCGGATCGTCAGCGGACTGGACAAGTCGCGTACCGCCACCACCGGTCAGATCCGCTTCTACCAGGCGTCCTCCTCGGAGATGTTCGGGGCGGTCGAGGAGACCCCGCAGCACGAGACGACGCTGTTCCACCCGCGCAGCCCCTACGGTGTCGCGAAGGTCTACGGCCACTTCATCACGCGCAACTACCGCGAGTCGTTCGGCATGTACGGCGTCTCCGGCATCCTGTTCAACCACGAGTCGCCCCGGCGCGGCACCGAGTTCGTCACCCGCAAGATCACCCTCGCCGCCGCGAACATCAAGCTCGGCCGCCAGGACAAGCTGCACCTGGGCAACCTCGACGCCCAGCGGGACTGGGGCTACGCCGGGGACTACGTCAAGGCCATGCACCTGATGCTCCAGCAGGACGAACCGACCGACTACGTCGTCGGCACCGGACACATGCACTCGGTGCGTGACGCCGTCCGTATCGCCTTCGAGGCGGTCGACCTGGACTGGCGCGAGCACGTGGTCGTCGACCCCGAGCTGGTCCGGCCGGCCGAGGTGGAGACCCTGTGCGCGAACCCGGCCCGGGCGCACGCGGAGCTGGGCTGGCGGCCGTCGGTCGACTTCGTGGAGCTGATCAGGATGATGGTCGAGGCCGACCTGCGACAGGCGACCCGCGAGCAGGAGTACGACCACCTGGACCTGGCACTCGCCACCTCCTGGTAGGACCTCCCCCAGCCCGGCGAGGGCGGCCCGCGACATCGCGGGCCGCCCTCGCCGTTCCATTTCCGAAATCATTTCGGTAGGTATTTCGAAAGTCGATCTCCATCCGCTCAGCACAGCCCGCTGAGTGATCAGAACTAACGCTGCGTGTTGACCCCGTTCGCGTTCTCTGCTTAGAATATTTCCGGCAGTTTTCCGAAATTTTCGGTATTCCTGCCGTTTCTCCCCGGTGGACGACGATGTCCTCCCCTACCCGGAAGGAGAGCCCGATGGTCCTCAGCTCGAGCGGTCCTCGGCTCCGTTCGGCGGTCGTCATGCTGGCGGTGGCGGCGCTCGCACTCCTCTCGACGGTGACGGCGGTGCCGAGAACCGCGTCAGCGCAGGCGTTCCCGGGCGGTGCCGCGGCGGCCTCCCCGGTGGAGGACGAAGGCGCCGACTGCCCGGTGACCCTGCCCGGTTCCCTGACCGCCAACTCCCGGCTTCCCGACCCGTTCCGCAAGATCGACGGCTCCCGGATCTCCGCCAGGTCGGAGTGGCGCTGCCGACGCGCGGAGATCAAGAAGCTCTCGGAGAGGTACGTCTACGGCGAGAAGCCGGCAAAGCCCAGCAGCGTCACCGGATCCGTCTCGAGCAGCAACATCACCGTGAACGTGTCGCACAACGGCAGGAGCTCGAGCTTCTCCGCGAGCGTGCAGCTGCCCAACGGCTCCGGCCCCTTCCCGGCTGTCATCGTCCTGGGCGGGTTCGGCGCGGACACGGCGACGATCAGGGCCACCGGCGCCGCGGTCATCAACTACGACCCGTTGGCCGTCGGGCGGGAGGGAACGCCGAGGAACAACAAGCAGGGCGCCTTCTACACCATCTACGGGTCCACCAGCAGCACTGGCCTGCTGGCGGCGTGGGCCTGGGGCGCGAGCCGGATCATCGACGTGATCGAGCAGTCCGGCGGCACGGTCCTCAAGGCGGACGCCGTGGGCGTGACGGGCTGCTCCCGGTACGGCAAGGGCGCGTTCGCGGCCGGGGCGTTCGACCAGCGGATCGCGCTGACCATGCCGATCGAGTCCGGCGCGGGCGGTGTCCCGATCTTCCGTGGGCTCGCGAGCGAGTCCGGCGCGCAGCCCCCGAGCAGCGCCTACGGCGAGCAGCCGTGGCTGGGTGACGCGTTCAGCGCGTTCACCGGCAGTCCCAACACGCTGCCGGTCGACCAGCACGAGACGGTCGCGATGATCGCGCCGCGCGGGCTGTTCATCATGGACAACCCGCACGTCGACTGGCTCGGTGCCCGGTCGGGAGCCGTGTCGGCGCTGGGCGGCGCGGAGGTCTACAAGGCACTAGGCGCCGGAGACAACATCACCTACTGGTCCGACGTCCAGGACGGCAACCACTGCGCGAGCAGGTCTGAGTGGCGGACCCCGTTGCAGCAGAACATCCAGGAGTTCCTGCTCAGGAACGGCAACGCCACCGGCGTGTTCCGGATCTCGGGCAGGAAGCCCGGGAACCTGTCCGAGTGGCGCGACTGGCAGACCCCCACGCTCTCCTGACAGGGGTGCCACGGGCCCGGCACACGGAAGGAGGTCCGCGTGCCGGGCCCGCTGGGGTCGGAGCGAGGAGGGATCAGCCGGGGAAGATGACGTCGCTACAGGAGTAGAAGGACTGGTCGAGATGGCTGGCCTGCCAGATCATGAAGACGACGTGGCGACCGGTGCGACCGGGAGCATTGACGTCGATCGAGACCGTGACACCGTTCAGTGAGGGGCTGCTCTCCGGTGTTCCCGCCCCCGGCGCGATCCGTCCGGTGTCGGCGACGAGCTCGAGGTTGCCCCAGCCGAGCCGTTGGGTCAGCGGGTTGAACCCCTGGCGGGTGACGTAGATCCGGTAGTAGTCGGCCCCGTGCCGCGCCTGGTCGTGGGTGCGGAAGGTGAAGCGGTTGCTCACCTGCTGGGCGGTCCACGCCCCGGGGTTGTCCAGCGCCGCGTAGCGGTTGCCACCGGTTCGCCCGCCGCTGCAGAGCTGCCCGTCCGGGATGACGCCCTGGTGGTTGCCGGCGACACCCTCGCGGTACAGGCCGTTCCAGTTCCACATCGCGGTGGTGTCGGCCTGCCAGGCCTGCCAGCACATCGGGTCCTGAGTGGCCATGTTCGGGTTCTGGAAGTCGTTGCCCCACCGCTGCCAGCAGCCGTAGTGCCGGGACGCCGGGCCGATCGCCGACCCGTGCCCGACCGCGACACCGGCCGGCAGCAACGGAAGGATGAGCACTGTCGCGGCCGCGACAAGGCATACTCGAATAACTGTACGCAGGGATTTCATCTAATGCCTCCACGTCTCTGTGGAAACCGCACCCACGTACAGTGATAGTCTAATATCATACTGCATGCAATGGTTTGAGCGATGATCGTCGAAGCGCTTCGAATTATGGGTAAATGATCCGCACGGAGGCCCTCCGCGGCAGAGCTAGCCGTTCAGCCACCCGTCGAAGAGACCGAGCCGGAGGGCCGCATCTCCGGCCACCAGGAAGCCGACGATCGCGAGGATCCAGCCCGTCGCGCCGCTGGCGTGTTTCTCGAACCAGTTGACGAGCTTGGTGAACGTCCGCGTCACTCGTTCGGACAGCGCGACCCGCGCCGCCAGCAACAGCGTCGCGGGGAGGATCATCACCGCGCAGTAGGCGGCGAGCACCGCCACGGTGGCCGCCGTGTCGAACCCGGAGCCGGCGATGAGCGCGATGGCACCCAGGTACGGAAACATCGTCGCCACCTCGAGCAGGCCCGCGGTGAGCGCGAGAGCGATGAGGGCGCCGGGTGACTCCGTCGATCGCCGCGCTCTCACGGCCCAGTTGCTCGTCGGTGGCTTCCCCGCGGCGGCACGGCGTTTCGGGGCGAAACGGAAGCTCACCAGGAACACGCCGACGCCGAGGGCCAGTTGTACCCAGTACGCGGGTCGACTGTCCAGCGCCTCCCCGAACCGCTCGAACAGCGCCCCGGCGCCGAGCATGAGGAGCACGCCGATCGCCAGGTAGAAGACCGCGATCGTGGCCAGGTAGCTGAGGATCCGCCAGGCCCGTGGCCGGCCGGGAACCAGCATCAGCACGATCGGCACGAACAGCGTGCCGATGCTGGTGCTGTCCAGCAGCGCCAACCCGACCAACGATCCGGCGAGCACGGCACTCATGTCTGCCCCCCGAATGCCTGGTCCACCGCACGCCGCAGGCACGCCCTGGCGAGTTCCGGGGTGACCAGCTCGGGACTCGCCACCATGTCGAGAATCAGCCCGTCCAGGACGGAGGTCAGCATCACGGCTTCCACAGTGGACATCCCGGCCGAGACGAGCGCCCGATGCATCCGGAGCATGGCCGAGACGTGCGGTTTCCGCGCCGTCGGGCTGGGCAGGGTGTCGGCGAGGAACGCGACCCATACCACCGCCTCCGTGAACCGCTCCTCGTCCAGCGGAAGCAGCGCCTCGAGCATCAGATAGGTGGTCTCGGTCGTGTCGTCGACCGGTCGGACCGCCAGCAGGCGCTCGTAGGTGCGGTCGAGCAGGTGGTTGAAGGCGAAATTGAGCAACTCCGCCTTCGTCGTGAAGTACCGCTGGATCAGCCCGACGGAGACGCCCGCCTCCTCGGCGACGGCCGAGAGGCTCGCCTCCGCCAGACCGCCGCGCACGATCACGCGTAGCAGGGCGTCCGCCACCTGTCGGCGCCGTGCGTCATGGTCGGCGGTGCGCGGCACCCAATAAAAGTATGCTCGTATTTCCTACCCGTCAAGGTTCGCCCGAGGGCAGCTACGGGGTGCGCCAACCGTGGTCGGAGAGCAGCGAGCCCGCCTGGGGACCCATCAGCAGCATCCCGCCGTCCACGACGTAGGACGCGCCCGTGACGTAGGCGGCGGCGGGGGTGGCGAGGAAGGCCACGACGGCGGCGACCTCGGCGGCGTGGCCGGTCCGGCCCAGCGGCAGGCCGGGCCGCTGCTGCTCGCGTGGGTCGGCGTCCTCCTGGCCGGTCATCGGGGTGGAGATCTCGCCCGGCGCCACCGAGTTGACGGTGATGCCGTGCTCGGCCAGCTCCATGGCCAGCACCTTGGTCAGCATGCCCGCCCCCGCCTTGGCCGCGCAGTACGGCGCGGCACCCACCCGCGGGGCGTGTTCGTGCACGCTCGTGATCGTGATGATGCGGCCGCCGGTCCCGGCCTCGATCATGCGGCGAGCCGCGCGCTGGCTGCACAGGAACACCCCGTCGAGGTCGACCGAGAGCACGTGGCGCCAGCGGTCGAAGTCCATCTCGAGTGCGGGTTCGGCGGTGCCGGTGCCGGCGCAGTTCACCAGCACGTCCAGGCCGCCCAACTCGTCGGCGAGCTCGTCCACCGCGTCGACCGAGGTGGGCAGGTCGCCGAGGTCGAGGTGGCGGACAGCGGTACGCACGCCCAGGTCGGCGGCCTCGGCGGCGGTGTCCCGGGCACCCTGCTCGTCGGCGTGGTAGGTGACGCCGACATCGAGCCCATCGCCGGCCAGGGCGACGGCGATCGCTCTCCCGATCCCGGAGTCGGAGCCGGTGACGACAGCGTGGCGGGGGCGCCGGGCGTCCTCCGAGAGGGGCGCGGGCAGGTGCGAGGTCGACATCATCCGGCGGTACCCGCCCCCGGCCCGGTTACACCTGTGCGCCACGGCCCGCTCACGATCGGCTGCGCGCCTCGGCCACTGGTGGTCGTGGTCGCCCTGCCCCGCGTGCGGGCGCGGCGGCCTCCGGGCGGCGGTGGGCCACCCGGAGGCCGCGCGCTGCGGTCAGCCGGCGACGCCGGGGGTTCGCTGGGTGGCGGCCATCGAGCCGCCGGCCTCGTCCGAGGCCTGGCCCCGGCCCTCGGCCTCGGTGAGGACCTCGGCGTCGGTGGGGTTGCCTCCGCTGCCGCCGGGGGCGTTGCCCTCGGTCACGTCCGGCTCCTCCTCGGCGAGCCGGTCCTCCAGCGGCCTGGCGTGGGCCTGCTCGTAGGGCGTCATCCCGTACTTGTCCGCCCCGCTCCACCGCTCGGGCGGGTCCATCCCGGCCTCCAGCGGGTCGACCCGGAGGCGGTCCTCGTCCAGGTCCTCCGCGCTGTTCAGCGCCGCCGGATCGCTCTCGACGGCGTCGGGCGTACCGGTGTCCTGCGGCGCCGCGTACGACTGGAAATCATCTGTGGACATCCCCGCGTGTACCCCCCGGACGCGGCGGTGAACCACCCGCCCGGTGGGGAACCCGCCGCCCGGGCCGGCGGAGTGGTCCGGCCGCGGCGGGGTATCCGGGACACCGGCCTCGAGCGGAAGGAGCCTCGGTGACCGAGGTGCGGTGGGACGGTGGGGTGCGCAGCCTGACGGCTGGACAGGAGCGGGAGACCTGTCCGCTCGTCGTGCTGCTGCCCGGCCTCGGCGCGATGGGCTACCTCGTGGACACGCTCGCCGCCTGCGGGCGGTGGACGTCCTCGTTCCTGCTCGACGTGCCCGGCTTCGGGCGCCGGCCGCCGCGGCCCTGCCCGCCGGAGGTCCCCGCCATCGCCGCCACCGTGGCGGGCTGGCTCGACCTCGTCGCCGGCGACCGTCCCGTCGTGCTGGTCGGGCACTCCACGGCGGCCCAGGCCGCGCTGCACGTCGCCGTCGACCGGCCCGGGCGGGTGCGGGCACTGGTGTTGATGGGCCCGACCTTCCCACCCGAACAGCGGCGGTTCCCTCCGCTGGCCCGCGCCTGCCTGCGGGACCTGCCTCGGGAGAACATCGGCCTGGTGCCGGCGGTCCTGCCGTACTACCTGCGCGGCGGCGTCGACCTGGCGCGGATGGTGCGCTCGGCCCAGCGAGACCGCCCCGAGGACGTGATCCCCGCGGTGCGCTGCCCGACGCTGCTCGTGCGCGGCGTGCACGACACGTTCGCCCACCAGGAATGGCTCGACCGGCTCACCGCCGCCGCACGGGACGGCTGGTCGGTCACCGCACCGGGCGCGCACACCTTCCCGTTCCGCCGCGGAGAGTTGACCGGCGAGCTCATCGCCCGCGCCGCCCACCGGGCGGGCCTGACCGTCCACCCCGACCGCTCGTGGTGATCAGCGGGTGATCCGCCGGACGGCCCCGCTGGACAGCCCGGCGGCCGCGCAGGCCAGCAGCACGGCCGCGCAGCCGTACACCGCGACCTCGGGCCGGAAGGCCTGGGCGACCGAGCCGATGACGTTGTTGGTGACCAGCAGCGTCACGCTCTGCACCAGTGCCAGCAGCGCCTGCACCCGAGCCAGGTACTCCGGCGGCGCCGCCTTGAGCAGCACCGGGGTGAGGTGCGTGACGAACAGTCCCCCGGCCAGCCCCGTCAGCAGCGCGCCGCCGACCGCGACGGGCAGCGCGCCGGCGAGGCCGACGACCATCTGCCCGACGCCGACCGCGGCGAGACCGCCGACCGCGATCACGCCCGCCCGCGAGCCGGCGCCGCGGCGGCTGACCACGAGCGTCGTGGCGACGGTGCCGGCGGCCTGCACACCCACGAGCAGGCCGGCGCCGGACGCGCCCCACCCGTGCTCCTGGGCCATGAGCGGGATCAGGATCGAGCTGAACGGCAGGATGGCCCCGGCCGCGCCGGCGACGAGCAGCAGCGCGGGGCCCAGCCCTTCGGTGGTGAAGGCGACGCGAATGCCGTCGCCCGCCTCCCGCAGGAGGTTCTTGCGCCGCGCGGGCGGCGGCGGGGCGAAACGCGGGCGCACCCGCAGCAGCACCACCAGGACGATCGCGAACGTCACCGCGTCCAGCCACGCCGCGGCCGGCACCCCCGCGAACGCGACGAGCACACCGCCGAGGGGCGCACCGACCACGCCGACGAGCTGGCTGCCGCTGTGCCGCAGGGCCACCGCCCGCGCCACCGCGTCGTCCTCGACGAGCTGCCGGGGCATCGACCCCGAGGACGGTAGGTAGAACGCGTCGTTGGTGCCCACGACCAGCGCGGCGACCACCAGCAGGGGCACCGGGGCCCCGACCCACGTCGTCGTCACGGCGAGCACCAACGCGACGCCGATCATCACCGCGTCACCGATGATCATCACGCGGCGCGGGCCGACACGGTCCCCCACCGCGCCGCCGAGCAACAGCAGGAGGGTGCGGGGCAGCGCGACCGCGGAGAGCACGAGCCCCGCGGCTAGGGCGCGTCCTCAAAGTCCCGGTCGATGGGCTTCGTGATCCAGGTCGTCGCTGGCAAGGCGGAGGGCAGGCCTCGTACCGGGTCGTACTTGGCCTGTCCCGACAACGCGGCCAGCGGCGGGCTGGGCGCGAAGACCGCGATCGAGGGCTGTGCGGACGTGCCCTAGGCCGCCGTGCGCCGAGGCCGCCCAGCCGAGCGCGAAGTAGAGCACCGCGTCGCCCAGTTGGGAGGTCAGGGCACCGCCGAGCCACACGAGGTAGGCGCGGGGCAGGCGCGTTCGCTCGGTGGCCGCGGGAGAGATCATCGGCAGCACGCTACTCATCCCGTGTGACCAGCGGACGCGGGGACGTGCCCTAGTTTCCGACGTGGACCCGGGGGCGCTTGGTGGGGTCGGGCTCGTGTTGGCGGATGATCTCGCGGACGACCGGCGGGGTGTCGCCCTGGCCGAGGATCAGGTAGCGGAACAGGTGACCGAGCGGGTTGCCTTCGGACCACTCGAAGTGGCAGCGGGGTCGGATGCCGGTGGCGTCGCGGAGGGCGAGGAGGATGGCCGCGATGGCGTTGGGCGCCGCCGGTGCCTCGGCGCGCAGGATGCGGTGCCCGTCGATCTCGAGGCCGCGGACGCGGAGCACGTCGCTGAACTCGGACGGGTCGATCACGTCGATCTCGAGGAACAGCACGTCGGCGGCGCCGGGTAGCGGGTTGAGGCCCCGCTGTTCAAGTTCCTTGGCGCGGTACTCGTCGTCGTCGCCGGACTGGCGTTTGTTGGCGAGGAGGTCGATCCTGCCGTCGTGGTCGATGCTGTCGGTGACGAACCGCCGGGCGGTCTCGTCGAACTCGAGGCGCTCCACCCGCAGCTCGGTGGTGCGGGTGACCCGGGAAACCAGCGACACGAGGACGATGCCGCCGATGAACGCCGCCGAGATGGCGATGCCGTCCGGCTTCTCGACCACGTTGGCGCCGAGCGCGTACAGCAGGATCAGCGTGAGCACTGTGAACCCGGCGCCGACGCGCTTCTGACGTTTGCGGAACGCCGAGATCGTCACCGCCGTCGCGCCGGAGACCATCATCGCGAGGATGCCGGTGGCGTACGCGCCCGCCTGGGCGTTCACGTCCGCGCCGAAGGCGATGGTGATACCGATGCTGATCGCCGTGTAGACCAGCACCACCGGCCGGACCGCGCGGCCCCACTCCGGCGCCATGCCGTAGGCGGGCAGGTAGCGGGGCACGATGTTGATCAGCCCGGCCATGGCGGACGCCCCAGCGAACCACAGGATGAGAATGCTGGAGATGTCGTAGACGGTGCCGAACACCTGCCCGAGGTGTTCGTGAGCCAGATAGGCCAGCGCCCGGCCGTTGGCCTCGCCGCCCGGCTCGAACTCCTCGGCCGGGATGAGCACCGTCGTGATGAAGCTCGTCGCGATCAGGTAGACCGACATGATCAGCGCGGCGGTGGTGAGCAGCTTGCCGGTGTTGAGCACCTTCGCCCGCATCCGCACCGCTGCTGTCTCGCCGTCCCCCTTGATCAGCGGCATCATCGACACGCCGGTCTCGAACCCGGACAGGCCCAGCACCAGCAGCGGGAACGCGATCACGGCCGGTCCCACGACGTCGAGGAAGCCGCCGCCGTTCTCGGTGAGCCGTTCGACCCAGCGGGAGACGGCGTCCGGCTCGCCGACCAGGTCGACGGCGCCGACGACCACGATCGCCGCGTTGAGCGCGAGGAACACCGCGACCAGGGGGATCGCGACGCCGATCGCCTCGGAGAAGCCGAGCAGGAACACCCCGCCCAGGATCAGCAGCAGCGCGACGGTGATCAGCACCTCCTGGCCGTGCAGGAAGCCCGGGAAGGTGGGGTTCTCGACCATGTGCACCGAGGCGTCGGCCGCCGACAGGGTGATCGTGATGATCCACGAGGTGGCGACGAATCCGAGCAGTACCAGGACGAAGAGTTTCCCGCGCCAGAAGGGAAGCAGCTTCTCCAGCATCGCCACCGAGCCCTGCCCGTGCGGTGACTCGCGGGCCACCCGCCGGTACATGGGCAGCATCCCGAGCAGGGTGAGCGCGACGATCAGCAACGTCGCCAGCGGCGAGAGCGCGCCGGCCGCCAGCGCCGCGATGGCGGGCAGGTAGGACAGGGTGGAGAAGTAGTCGACGCCGGTGAGGCACATCACCTTCCACCACGGCTGCGGCGTGCCGTGCCCCTCCTGCGCCGCGCGTCCGGGCGGCGCCGCCTGGTGACGCAGCAACCACCGGCTGAGAGCGTGTTTCGGCGCGGCGGGCTTCGCCGGGCTGTCCACGCTCGCCGGCAGAGCAAGCCGGGATGCCACGTCCATGCGGTTCCTCCCCTGACGCACTGATCGCGCACAGGATGACGCAAGCAAAGCCGGGCATGCACGGACACGCGTGCCCGAACTGTCCGGAACAGACCGGTTTCGCCCCCCTGGTCGAGGCGTGAGCAGGGGATATCAATATTTCGTCAATAGACCGGTCGGCGTGGTGCGGCTGCCCTACTGTTCACGGTCCAGGACAAGGAAAGCGGGGAGAATGCGGCCGCGGACAGTCGTGGTGGGGTGCGGCGTGACCGGCCTCAGCGCCGCACGCCAGCTGCTGCGGTGCGGACTGTCCACCAGCGACCTGGTGACGGTGGAGGTACGACCGGACGTCGTGGCCGAGGCTGCTCACCTGGAGCTGCGGGTGATCTGTGGGGACGGGACCCAGCACGCGACCCTGGGCAGGGTAGTGACACCCCACACCCGGCGGGTGATCGTGACCGCCGGTCCGGACGAGACCGCGGTGATGATCACGATGCTGGCCCGGGCGATGAGCCCGACGGCCACGGTGGTGACGGCCGTGCGGGACGTCGACCTCGTCCCGTTCGCCCGACGCGCGGGCGCCGACCACGTCCTCGCGACCTCCGACTGGGCCGGGCGTGCCCTCGCCCTCATGCTCGACGGCCAGGGGCGAACCTGAGTCAGGACGGGTCCGCGACCGTGTGTCGCACCCACCTAGCTGTCCACAGCAGACGCGCTGAGCTTCGCGGTTGGCGGCGCGCATCCGGCGTCTTCGTCCCGTCAGGATGGCGTAAGTGTTGGCGCAGCCGCGTTAAGGGATCGTCAGGGTTACTACCGGGACCCGGTTTCAGGGAGCACTGTGGCGGTCGGCCACCAGCTGGGGTGGCCCTGATGGAGGGAGCGTGCGCGGATGGCCGATCTGGCCTTCGCCGTGCTGCTGATCGCCGGCTTCGTGGTTCTCGCGTTGGCGTTGCGTGGACTGGTGAAGCTGTGAGCGGGGGCGGTGTGCTGGCAAACGTCGTCGCTGGTGTGCTCGCACTGTTGCTGATCGGCTACCTGTTCGTGGCGCTGATCCGGCCGGAGAAGTTCTGATGTCGTCCACAGTGGCCGGTCTGGTGCAGGTCGGTCTCCTTGTCCTCGCGCTGGCGGCCGTGTACGTGCCGCTGGGTGACTACATGGCGCGGGTGTTCACCAGCACCAGACATCTCGCCGTGGAGCGCGCGATCTACCGGACGGTGCGGGTGAACCCGGACGCCGAACAGCGGTGGCCGACCTATGCGGCCGGCGTGCTCGGCTTCTCGTTCGTCTCGATCGTGCTGCTGTACCTCCTGCAGCGGCTGCAGCCGTCGCTGCCGTGGGACTTCGGTCGCGGTGCGGTCGAACCGGGCATCGCGTTCAACACGTCGGTGAGTTTCGTGACGAACACGAACTGGCAGTCCTACGTGCCGGAAGCGGTCATGGGACACAGCGTGCAGATGTTCGGCCTGACGGTGCAGAACTTCCTGTCCGCGGGTGTCGGGCTGGCGGTGGCGATCGCTCTGGTCCGCGGGTTCGTCCGCTCCGGAAGCGACCGGCTTGGCAACTTCTGGGTCGACCTGACCCGCGCGGTGGTGCGGATCCTGCTGCCGATGGCGTTCGTGTTCGCGATCGTGTTGGTCGCGCTCGGCGTGGTGCAGAGCCTGTCCTCCGGCGTCGCGGTGACCAACCCTGACGGCTCGTCCGGCACCATCGCGCTCGCGCCTGCCGCGTCACAGGAGGCGATCAAGGAACTGGGTACCAACGGCGGCGGCATCTTCAACGCCAACTCCGCTCACCCGTTCGAGAACCCCAACTCCTGGACGAACCTGATCGAGATCTTCCTGATGCTGGTGGTTCCGGTCTGTCTCACCCGGACGTTCGGCACGCTCGTCGGCAACCGCGGGCAGGGGCACGCGCTGCTGTCGGTGATGGCCTTGCTGTGGGCGGCGATGCTCACCGTGATCTGGTGGGCGGAGGCGCACCCCAACGGCCCCGCCGCGCTTCTCGCCGGCTCCGGGACCGAGGGCAAGGAGGTCCGGTTCGGCATCCCCGGTTCGGCACTGTTCGCCAACAGCACCACCGGAACCTCCACCGGGGCGGTGAACTCGATGCACGACAGTTTCTCCGGTCTCGGCGGCGGCGGGACGATCCTGAACATGCTGTTCGGCGAGATGACACCGGGTGGGGTCGGCACCGGCCTGTACAGCATCCTGGTGATGGCCATCATCGCGGTGTTCCTCGCCGGACTGATGGTCGGCCGCACCCCGGAGTACCTGGGCAAGAAGCTGGGCCGGCGCGAGGTGACGGCGTCCGCGATCGCGATCCTGGCCATGCCGACCGTCCTGCTGGTCGGCGCCGGCATCGCGATCATGCTGCCCGGCACGTCCGCCGCGATGGCCAACTCGGGCGCGCACGGCTGGTCGGAGGTGCTCTACGCCTACACCTCGGCGTCGAACAACAACGGCAGTGCCTTCGCCGGCATCACGGTGACCAACGGCTGGTTCCAGTCGACCCTGGGGCTGTGCATGCTGCTCGGCCGCCTGCTCCCGATCCTGGCCGTGCTGTGCCTGGCCGGGTCCCTGGCCGCGCAGCGGAAGGTACCGGCCACCGCTGGCACACTGCCGACCACCGGTCCGCTGTTCGCCGCGCTGCTCGCCGGCACCGTCGTGCTCGTCGCGGCACTCACCTTCATCCCCGCTCTCGCACTCGGTCCCATCGCGGAGGCACTCGCGTGACCACGACAACCGACAGACCCCGGCGCGATCCCTCGGCTGGGCCACACCACCACGCCGTGAGGACCGGCCGGATCGGCGCGGGGCTGTTCAACCCGCGCCAGCTGGTCACGTCGTTCCCGGACGCGGTGCGCAAGCTCCACCCGCGCCACCAGCTCCGCAACCCGGTCATGTTCGTCGTCTGGGTGGGCTCGGTGCTCACCACGGTGTTCGCGATCGGCGACCCCAGCGTGTTCACGGTCAGCGTCGCGTTGTGGCTGTGGTTCACCGTCCTGTTCGCCAACCTCGCCGAAGCCGTGGCCGAGGGGCGCGGCAAGGCACAGGCGGAGACGCTGCGCCGCGCCAGGAAGGAGATCATCGCCCGGCGGCTCACCGAGGACGGCGACGAGGAGCGCGTTCCGGGCGTGGAGCTGCGGGTCGACGATCTCGTCGTGGTCGAGGCCGGAGAGGTCATCCCCGGCGACGGGGTGGTGGTGGAGGGCATAGCCAGTGTCGACGAGTCTGCCATCACGGGCGAGTCGGCACCGGTGATCCGCGAGTCGGGTGGGGACTTCTCCTCGGTCACCGGAGGCACGACGGTGCTGTCCGACCGGCTCGTGGTGCGGATCTCGACCAAACCCGGCGAGTCCTTCGTGGACCGAATGATCGCGTTGGTGGAGGGCGCCTCGCGGCAGAAGACCCCCAACGAGATCGCGCTGACGATCCTGCTGTCCACACTGACGATCATCTTCCTGCTCGCCGTCGTGTCGCTGCAGCCGGTCGCCCGCTACGCCGGCTCCCCCCAGTCCGTGGTCGTGCTGACCGCGCTGTTGGTCTGCCTGATCCCCACCACCATCGGGGCCCTCCTGTCCGCCATCGGGATCGCCGGCATGGACCGGCTGGTCCAACGCAACGTCCTGGCCACGTCGGGCCGCGCGGTCGAGGCGGCCGGCGACGTGTCCACGTTGCTGCTCGACAAGACGGGCACGATCACGTTCGGCAACCGGCGCGCCACCGAGCTGGTCGCGGTCGGCGGGTCCGCAGTAGACGACCTGGCGGCGGTGGCACGGCTGTCCAGCCTGGCCGACGAGACCCCGGAAGGCCGCAGCATCGTCGAGTTGTGCGCCGACCGCCACGGTCTACCCACCACGGCGACGGCGGAGGAACAGGCCGGGGAGTTCGTGCCGTTCACGGCGCAGACCCGCATGTCGGGCGTCGACCTGGCCGGCCGGGCGGTGCGCAAGGGCGCCGCGAGCGCGGTCCGGGCCTGGGTGAGCGAACGTGGTGGCAGGGTGCCGGACGAGGTCGACGCGGTGGTGAGCCGGATCAGCGCCGACGGCGGCACTCCGCTGGTGGTCGCGGAACAGGCGGGCGGAACGGTCGCCGTGCGCGGCGTCGTCCGGCTCTCCGACGTGGTGAAGCCCGCGATGAAGGCGCGGTTCGCCGAGCTGCGCGCCATGGGCATCCGCACGGTCATGATCACGGGTGACAACCCGTTGACGGCCAGGGCGGTCGCCGAGGAGTCCGGGGTGGACGACTACCTCGCGGAGGCCAGGCCCGAGGAGAAGATGGCGTTGATCCGCCGGGAGCAGGAGGGGGGTCGGCTGGTCGCGATGACCGGCGACGGCACCAACGACGCTCCGGCGCTCGCCCAGTCCGACGTGGGTGTCGCGATGAACTCCGGGACCATGGCGGCCAAGGAGGCCGGCAACATGGTCGACCTGGACTCCGACCCGACCAAGCTGATCGAGATCGTGGCGATCGGCAAGCAGCTGTTGATCACCCGTGGTGCCCTCACCACGTTCAGCGTCGCCAACGACCTCGCGAAGTACTTCGCGATCCTGCCGGCCATGTTCGCGGGCATCTTCCCGCAGCTGGACAGGCTGAACATCATGCGCCTGGCCACCCCGCAGTCGGCCATCGTGTCCGCGGTGATCTTCAACGCGCTGGTCATCGTCGCGCTCATCCCGCTCGCGCTACGCGGCGTGCGCTACCGGCCGTCGACGGCGTCGGCGCTGCTGCGGCGCAACCTGTTCGTCTACGGCGTCGGCGGGATCGTCACGCCGTTCGTCGGCATCTGGCTGGTCGACCTCGTCGTCCGCCTCGTCCCCGGAATCGGATGATCACGTGCGCACCTTCGTCACCCAGTCGCTCGCCGGCCTGCGTCTGCTGCTCGTGCTGACCGTGCTGACCGGCGTCCTCTACCCGCTCGGGGTCTGGGCCCTCAGCCGCCTGCCCGGTCTCCAGGCCAACGCCGAGGGCTCGGTCGTCACGGTCGACGGCCGGGCGGTCGGCTCGGACCTTGTCGGCATCGATCCCGTCGCGGCCGACGCCGACCACGACCCGTGGTTCCACACCCGGCCCTCCGCGACCGCCCAGGACCTCGACGGCGACGGCGCGCCCGACCCGGCCGACCCGTCGGTCTCCGGCGGCTCGAACAAGGGCGCGTTCGACGCCGACCTCCTCGCCGTGGTCCGGGAGCGCAGGGACCGGGTCGCGCGGCGGGAAGGGGTGGACCCGTCGCGGGTCCCGGCCGACGCGGTGACCGCGTCGGCGTCCGGGCTGGACCCACACGTCAGCGTGGCCTACGCCGAGCTGCAGGCGCCGCGGGTGGCCAGGGAGAACGGGCTGACCGAGGACCGGGTCCACCAGCTGATCGCCGACAACACGACCGGTCGCGGCCTCGGCGTGCTCGGCGACCCGGGCGTGCGCGTGCTCACGCTCAACCTCGCGGTGCGGGCCGAGCGGCGATGAGGAGCACACTGTCCCCGTGAGCAGCGACAACGCACCCGAGAGCGAACCGGCGCCGGACGCGGCCAAACGAGGAGAGCTACGCATCTACCTCGGCGCCGCGCCCGGCGTCGGCAAGACCTACGCCATGCTCGGCGAGGCGCACCGCAGGCTCGAACGGGGCACGGACGTCGTGGTCGGCCTGGTCGAGACGCACGGCAGGGTGAAGACGGCGCACCTGCTCGAGGGTCTGGAGGTCGTGCCGCGCAGACACGTGGTCCACCGTGGCCACGAGTTCACCGAGATGGACCTGGGCGCCGTCCTCGCCCGTCGGCCCGAGGTCGCGGTGGTCGACGAGCTCGCGCACAGCAACGTGCCCGGCTCGCCCAACCCGAAACGGTGGCAGGACGTCGAGGAGCTCCTCGCCGCCGGTATCGACGTCCTGTCCACGGTCAACGTCCAGCACCTGGAAAGCCTCAACGACGTCGTCGAACGCATCACCGGCGTCCAGCAGCACGAGACCGTGCCCGACCATGTCGTCCGCCGGGCCGAGCAGCTCGAGCTGGTCGACATCACGCCCGAGGCGCTGCGGCGACGCCTCGCCCACGGCAACGTCTACGCGGCGCACCGGGTCGACGCCGCGCTCGCGAACTACTTCCGGCCGGGCAACCTCACCGCCCTGCGCGAGCTCGCGCTGCTGTGGGTCGCCGACCAGGTCGACGTCGCGCTGCGCCGTTATCGGTCCGAGCAGAACATCACCGACACCTGGGAAGCCCGCGAGCGGGTGGTCGTGGCGATCACCGGTGGCCAGGAGAGCGAGACGCTGATCCGGCGGGCCACCCGGATCGCGGTCCGGGCCGGCGCCGAACTGCTCGTGCTCGCGGTGCTGCGCGGCGACGGCCTGGCCGGAATGCCGGCCCACGCCGTCGTTCGGTTCCGCAAGCTCGCCGAGGACCTGGGTGCGACCTTCCACACGGTGGTCGGCGACGACGTGCCCGGCGCGCTGCTCGACTTCGCCCGCGGCGTCAACGCCACCCAGCTCGTACTCGGCACCTCCCGCCGGTCTCGGCTGGCCCGGCTGTTCGACGAGGGCATCGGTGCCGCCGTGGTACAGCGGTCCGGCCCGATCGACGTGCACATGGTCACCCATGACGAGGCCAACCGCGGCTGGCGGCTTCGCCTGGACCGCAGCCCGCTCACCCCGTCGCGCCGGCTGGTCGGCTGGGCCCTCGCCGTCCTGCTGCCGACACTGATGACGGCGGGCGGGGTAGCCCTGCGTGGCCACCTCAGCGTCTCCACGGACGTGGTCGGCTTCTTCCTCGTCACCGTGGTCGTCGGGCTGTTCGGCCTCGGCCCGGCGCTGCTCGCCGCGGCCCTGGGCGCCGGCCTGCTCAACTACTTCTTCACCCCGCCCTACAACACGTTTCTCGTCGCCGATGCCGAGGACATGATCACTCTGGCGGCGATGGTGATCGTCGCGGTGATCGTGGCCGTGGTGGTAGACCGCAGTGCACGACGTGCCGTCCAGGCCGCGCAGGCCAGCACGGAGGCAGCTCTGCTCGCCTCCTACGCCCGTACCGTGCTCACCCATCCCGACCCGCTGGACCGGCTGCTCGAGAAGGTCAGGGAGAACTTCGGTCTCGCCTCGGTCGCCCTGCTGGAGAGGCAGGCGGCCGGCTGGCGCCAGGTCGCCTGCGCGGGTGCGCCGGGTTGCACCGAACCTGACGAAGCCGACGCGGACGTCCCGGTCACCCCCGACGTCCACCTCGCGGTGCGGGGCAGGGCGTTGCCCGCCGCCGACCGACGGGTCCTGGAGACCGCGGCCGGGCAGGCCGTGTTGGCCCTGCGACAGCGCCGGATGGCGGCGCAGACCGCCGCCGCGACCAGACAGGCCGAGGCCGTCCAGCTGCGCACCGCGCTGCTCTCCGCGGTAGGACACGACCTGCGCACCCCGCTGACGTCGATCAAGGCCGCCGTCGGCAGCCTGCGCGCACCCGACCTCACGCTGTCCCAGGAGGACGAGGACGAATTGCTCGCCACCGTCGAGGAGTCCGCCGACCGGCTCACCGGCCTGGTGGACAACCTGCTCGACTCCTCCCGCCTCGCCACCGGCGCGGTACGCCCACAACTCCGGCCGGTCGGCTACGACGAGGTCGTGGCCAGGGCGCTCACCGGGATCGACCGTCGGGAGGCGGTCACCGTCGAGGTGTCCGAACACCTCCCCGCGGTCATCGCCGACGTGGGTCTGCTCGAGCGCGTGGTGGCCAACGTCGTCGACAACGCGCTGCGGCACGGGGGCGTGGACACACCGGCGGTCACCGTCCGGGCCAGCAGCCACGCCGACCGCGTCGAGCTCAGGATCGTCGATCACGGCAAGGGGCTGCCCAAGGGCACCAGCGACTCCATCTTCGCTCCGTTCCAGCGCCTCGGCGACCGGGCCTCCACCAACGGCCTCGGTCTCGGCCTGTCCGTCGCGAGAGGCTTCGTCGACGCGATGGACGGCACCATCCGGGCCGAGGACACCCCGGGCGGCGGACTCACCATGGTGATCTCCCTGCCGGCCGACAGCCGCACCGCGGTGGGCGCCACGCCATGACCACCGTCCTCGTCGTCGACGACGAGCCCCAGATCGTCCGCACGCTCCGGATCAGCCTCACCGCACGTGGTTACGACGTGGTCACCGCGTCCGGTGGCGCCGCCGCCCTGCGCGCGGCCAGCGAGCGGAAACCCGACGTCGTCGTGCTCGACCTCGGCCTTCCCGACCTCCACGGCACGACGGTGATCGAACGACTCCGGCGCTGGACCAGCGTTCCGATCATCGTGCTCTCCGCGCGCAGCGACTCCGAGGACAAGGTGTCGGCGCTCGACGCCGGGGCCGACGACTACGTCACCAAGCCCTTCGGCATCGACGAGCTGCTCGCCCGGCTCCGGGCGGCCGTGCGCCGATCCACCGTCCCCGCTCTCGCCGACGAGGACGCCGTCATCGAGACCGAGGCGTTCACCGTCGACCTCGCCGCCAAGAAGGTGCACCGCAACGGCACCGAGGTGCATCTCACCCCCACCGAGTGGGGAGTACTGGAGGTTCTCACCCGCAACAGGGGCAAGCTCGTCAGCCAGAAGCAGCTGCTGCGCGACGTGTGGGGACCGGAGTACGAGAAGGAGACGCACTACCTCCGGGTGTACCTCGCCCAGCTCCGCCGCAAGCTCGAGCCGAGACCCTCCCAACCCCGCCACCTCGTCACCGAGGCAGGACTCGGCTACCGCTTCGAGACGTGAGCCAGCCGCCCCTCGCTCAGCGGACCACGATCGTCCGGTCGTCGCGGCGGGGGACGAGCTCGCCGATGACCGGGGCGCCCGGGATCTCGCCGGCCAGCAGGAGGCCGCCGGAGGTCTGGGCGTCGGCCAGCAGCAGGGCCGTCTCCTCCCCCACCGCGGACAGGTCGGCATGCGGGCGCACCCAGTCGAGGTTGCGGCGGCTGCCGCCGGGGACGAAGCCGTCGCGGAAGGCTTCCCTGGCGCCGTCGACGAACGGGACGGCGTCCGAGTCGAGGACGGCGGTCACCCCGCTCGCCCTGGCCAGCTTGTGCAGGTGGCCGAGCAGGCCGAAACCGGTCACGTCGGTGGCGCAGGTGATGCCGGCCGCCAGCGCCGCCTCGGCAGCCGCCTCGTTGAGCGTCGTCATCACCTCGACCGCCTGCTCGAAGCGTTCGCCGGTGGCCTTGTGGCGCGCGTTGAGCACCCCGAGACCGAGCGGCTTGGTCAGCGACAGCGGCATGCCCGCCCGGCCGGAGTCGTTGCGCAGCAACCGGCCGGGGTGGGCGAGGCCGGTGACCGCCAGGCCGTACTTGGGTTCCGGGTCGTCCACGCTGTGGCCGCCGGCCAGGTGGCAACCCGCCTTGGCGCACACCTCCAACCCGCCCCGCAGCGTCTCGGCGGCCAGCTCGAAGGGCAGGGTCTCCCGGGGCCAGGCCAGCAGGTTCAGCGCGACGACCGGCCGCCCACCCATGGCATAGACGTCGGACAGGGCGTTGGCGGCGGCGATCCGGCCCCAGTCGTAGGCGTCGTCGACGACCGGGGTGAAGAAGTCGGTCGTGGCGATCAGCGCGCGGTCGCCGTCGAGGCGCACCACCGCGGCGTCGTCCCCGTCGTCCAGACCGACGAGCAGCTCGTGGGCCGTGCCGGCGGGTGCGGTGCCGGTGAGCCCGCGCACCACGTCCTCCAGCTCACCCGGCGGGATCTTGCAGGCACATCCGCCGCCGTGGGCGAACTGGGTCAGGCGGTAGGTCATGGCTCGATTCTCACGGTGCGTCGCCCGCCACGCCCTGCGAGGATGAGCGGCATGATCCAGGGAGGCGCTTCCGGCCTGGTGACCGGCGCGGTCTTCAAAACCGTTGAACGGCAGGCTCTGCCGCTGGCGGGTTCGATTCCCGTTCGCCTCCGCGTGCGCGCCGGGACGCGCCGGCATGGGTGACCCCCGCCGGCGCATCCCGCGTACCGATCTCCTGCTGGCCGACCCGCGGCTGGCCAAGGCGGCCCACGACCTCGGCCCGGCACTGGTCAAGGCGACCGTCGTCGACGCGCAGAACCGCGCCCGGGCCGGCGAGATCGACGTCGACGGGATCGTCGAGCACGCCGTCGCCGCGCTGCCGGTCGTGGCGTCCACGCTGCGCCCCGTGCTCAACGCCACCGGCGTCGTCGTACACACGAACCTGGGGCGCGCCCCGCTCTCCGCCGCCGCGCTCGACGCGGTGCGCGCGGCCGGCGGCAGCACCGACGTGGAGTTCGACCTGGCGAGCGGGCAGCGTGCGCGGCGTGGCCGCGGGGCGCTCGCGGCGCTCGCCGAGGCGGTGCCGGCGGCCGAGGGCGTGCACGTGGTCAACAACAACGCCGCCGCGCTGCTGCTCTGCGCGCTCGCGCTGGCCCCCGCGGGCGGGGAGATCGTGCTCAGCCGGGGCGAGCTGGTCGAGATCGGCGACGGGTTCCGCATCCCGGAGCTGCTGGAGTCCACCGGCGCGCGGATCCGGGAGGTCGGTACGACCAACCGCACCACGGTCGACGACTACGCCGCCGCGATCGGTCCGGCGACCGGGTTCGTGCTGAAGGTCCACCCGTCGAACTTCCGGGTCACCGGCTTCACCGCCCAGGCGCGGGTGGAGGAGCTGGCGGCGCTGGACGTGCCGGTCGTCGTCGACGTCGGCTCCGGCCTGCTGCGGCCGGACCCCGCGCTGCCCGACGAGCCGGACGCGACGACCGCCCTGCGCGAGGGCGCCGCGTTGGTCACGGCGAGCGGGGACAAGCTGCTCGGCGGCCCCCAGGCCGGTCTGCTGCTCGGCCGGGCCAACCTCGTCCAGCGCCTGCGCCGGCACCCCGCCGCCCGCGCACTGCGGGTGGACAAGCTGACGCTCGCCGCGCTCGAGGCGACGCTGCGCGGACCGGCACCGCCGGTGCGGCTCGCCCTCGACGCCGACCCGGCGGCGTTGCGCGAGCGGGCCACCCGGCTCGCCGCCGACCTCGCCGGGCGCGGCGTCGAGGTGGCCGTGGTCGACTCGGTGGCCGTGGTCGGTGGCGGCGGCGCCCCCGGGGTCGAGCTGCCGAGCGCCGCGTTGAGCCTGCCCGCCGAGCTGGCCGAGCGCCTGCGGGCCGGCGAGCCCCCGGTCGTCGGCCGCGTCGAGCGGGGCCGGTGCCTGCTGGACCTGCGCACGGTGCCGGCCGACGCCGACCAGCGCCTGCTCGACGCGGTACTGCGGTGCACGTCCTAGCGACCGCGGGGCACGTCGACCACGGCAAGTCGACGCTGGTGCGGGCGCTGACCGCGATGGAGCCCGACCGGCTGGCCGAGGAGCGGCGGCGCGGGCTGACCATCGACCTCGGCTTCACCTGGACCGAGCTGGACGGCGAGGTGCTGGCCTTCGTCGACGTACCCGGTCACGAGCGGTTCGTGCCGACGATGCTGGCGGGAACGGGGCCGGTGCCGGCGGCGCTGTTCGTCGTGGCCGCCGACGAGGGCTGGCAGGCCCAGTCCACCGAGCACCTCGCCGCCCTCGACGCGTTCGGCGTGCGGCACGGGCTGCTCGTCGTGACCAAGTCCGACCGCGCCGACCCGAGCCCCGCGCTGGCGCTTGCACGCGAGCGTCTCGCGGCCACCGGCCTCGGCGAGGTCCGGGCCGTCGCGGTCAGCGCGCGGACCGGCGATGGCCTGCCGGCGCTGCGCCGCGAGCTGCTGGCGCTCGTGGCGCGGCTGCCGCGACCGGATTCCGGCGCCGACGTGCGGCTGTGGGTGGACCGGGCGTTCACCATCCGCGGCGCGGGAACCGTGGTCACCGGGACCCTCGGCGGGGGCACGCTGCGGGTCGGGGACGAGCTGGTGGTGGCCGGCGAGGACCGGCGGGTGGTCGTGCGCGGGCTCCAGTCGCTGGAACGGGCGCGTGAGGAGGTGCGGCCGGTCGCCAGGGTGGCGGTGAACCTGCGCGGGGTGGACCGCGAGCGGGTGGGGCGCGGCGACGCGCTGCTGACCCCCGGCGCGTGGCGGACGACCAGCGAGATCGACGTGCGGTTGCGCGGCGACGAGGCGGCCGAGCTGCACCGCGAGCTGGTGCTGCACGTCGGCGCGGCCGCCGTGCCCTGCCGGGTCCGTCCACTGGGGACGAACACGGCGCGGCTCGCGCTGGCCGCTCCCCTGCCGCTGCGGGCCGGCGACACCGGGCTGCTGCGCGATCCCGGCGAGCACCGTATCCCCGCCGGCGTCGAGGTGCTCGACGCCGTACCGCCGTCGCTGCGCAGGCGGGGCGCGGCCCGGGCGAGGGCCGCGGAGCTCGACACCGGGGCGGCGGCCGCGGCCCACCTCCGGCGCCGGGGGGCGGTGCCCGCCGACGAGCCACGGGTGCTCGGCTGGGCGCGCAGCGGCGTGCGGGTGGCGGACTGGCTGGTCGACCCCGAGCTGCACCGGGAGCTGCCGCGCCGGGCCACCGAGCGGTTCGCCGCCTGGTCGGCCGCGCATCCGGTCGCGGCGGGCATGCCGGTGGAGGCGCTGCGGCGGGAGCTCGACGTACCGGAGCCGGTTCTGGCGGCGGCGCTGGTCGAGTCCGGTCTGGCGGTGCGCGCCGGGCTGGTGTGCACCGCCGGCGCCACGCGGTCCCTGCCGGACCGGGTCGACCGGGCGGTGAGCGAGATCGAGAACCGGCTCGCCCGCGAGCCGTTCGCCGCTCCCGAGGCGGCCGACCTGGCGGCGCTCGGGCTGGGAGCGCGGGAGCTGGCGGCGGCCGAACGCGCCGGCCGGCTGGTGCGGCTGACCGAGTCCGTCGTCCTCGCCGCGGACGCGCCGGCCCGCGCCGCCCGGGTCCTGGCGGAGTTACCGCCGCCGTTCACGGTGAGCGAGGCGCGGCGCGCGCTCGGCACCACGCGCCGGGTCGCCGTGCCCCTGCTGGAACGCCTGGACGCCGACGGCATCACCCGGCGCGACGCTGACGGAAACCGGCGGTTGCGCCCCGGTTGAGGCGCGCTCAGGCCTGTCGGGAGCCGCGGCCGGTCTGCTCGAGCCGCTCCCGCTGCGGCACCACGACATAACGGGGGTCCTTAGTGGACTCCACGCCGGCCTCGAACACGCCGAACCGCTGCAACGCGCTCCCCGCGAGCAGCGCCAGCCCGGACGCCGCGGCACCGACCCGGCTGCGCCGCGCGATTGAGGCGGCACCGACGGCACCTGCGAGCGTGAGGTACTCCGACAGCCGGCGCAGCCGGTGTGCGCGGCCGGTCGTGTAGGCCTGGCCGGCGTAGCCCAGCCGCCGGTCGACCAGCCGCGAGGCCACCAGCTCGGCGGTCGCGCCGACCACGCCCAGCCGCCGCGCCGGACCGGCCTGCGCGACCGGGGCGAACACCATGCCGAACCCGCCGCCGCTGGCCGAGGCCGAGCCGGTGAACACGAACGGGAGCTGCCGGTGCGCCTCGTGCCAGGCCGGTACCGCGGTGTGGGAGAGCAGGACCGCGGTGTAGGAGGCGACACCGGGCGCGAAGGCCGCCGCCGAGAGACCCGCCGGCCGGGCCGCCCAGCGCAGCAACCGGCCGGGCCGGGTCGCCCGCAGCCGCGGCGGCACCAGCTCGGCCGCACCGGCGAGCGCGGCACCGGGCCCGTAGGCGACCAGGATCCAGGTGCCCACGCTCATCGGCGAGCTCGGTTTGGCCACCCGCAGCATGTGCAGGAACCGCTCGGGCCGGCCGAGGTCGGCCACCAGCAGGTACATGCTGGCCACCAGCGAGCCCAGCGCGCCGACCCGCGCCGCGCGGCGCAGGCCCGGCCGACCGGTGAGGTCGGCGCCAGCCCCCAGCATGGCCGAGCCCGCGGACAGGCCGCCGGTGAACAGGTAGGCGGGGATCTTCCACTCCCAGACCGGCGGCTTGAGCACCGGCCGGTCGTAGTAGGAGCGGAACTCCGCCCGCGGCACCACCGGGCGCTCGCTGCCCCCGTCGTCGCCCCGGCGGGAGAAGACCCGTGCCCTGGTGTCGGCCGCGCCGGTGTCGCTGCGCGGCTCCTCGCGCCGGTTCATGGCCTCGCCCGTCCCAGGAAGGCCGACAACGCGGCGACCACGAACGCCGAGGCCGCGACGGCGGCGGAGCGCCACATCGCACCCGCGTCGCGGGTGGGCACCACCGGGTCCGGCGGCAACCCGTACACCTCGGGCTCGTCGAGCAGCAGGAACACCGCGCCGTGCCCACCGACCCCGTCGTCCGGGCTCTCGCCGTAGAGCCGGGCCTCGGACACCCCGTCCGCGTGCAGCTGCTCGAGCCGCTCCTGCGCGCGCTCGCGGAGCTCCGCCAGCGGTCCGAACTGGATGGAGTCGGTCGGACAGGCTTTGGCGCAGGCCGGCTCGAGGCCGTCCCGGAGCCGGTCGTAGCACAGCGTGCACTTCCAGGCCCGGCCGTCGCCCTCGCGCCGGTCGATCACCCCGTACGGGCAGCCGGACACGCAGTAGCCGCACCCGTTGCAGATGTCCTCCTGGACCACGACGGTGCCGAACTCGGTGCGGAACAGCGCCCCGGTCGGGCAGACGTCCAGGCACCCGGCGTGCGTGCAGTGCTTGCACACGTCGGAGGCCATCAGCCAGCGGAAGTCCGTCCGCGCCTCGGCACCGTTCCCGGCGCCGGGCAGCTCGAACGACGGGAAGCCCAGGTCGACCGACTCGGTGCCCAGCTCTCCCCCGCCGCGCTCGGTCTCCCGCAGCGCGGCGGACACCACCTCGGTGGTCTCCTCGATCCGGGACGGCCCGGTGGGCAGCCCCGCGACCCCGGCGTCCTGCCCGCCGAGCCGGCGGGGCTGCTCGATGAACGCCACGTGCCGCCAGGAGTCCGCGCCGAGCATCCCGGTGTTGTCGAAGGACATGCCGAGCAGGTTGAACCCGTCCTCGGGGACGAGGTTCCACTCCTTGCACGCCACCTCGCAGGCCTTGCAGCCGATGCACACCGACGTGTCGGTGAAGAACCCGACCCGCTCGGGGTGGTCGAGGTGCCCGGCGTCGGCGGCGGGGTCCTCGAGCGGACCGTAGAAGCTGTTCTCGCGCGTCATGTCCGCTCCGTGTGCGCTGGCGGGTCGAGCCGGCCCGCGGTCGCGATCCGGGTCCCGGTCTCCTCGGTGACGCCCGCCCGGCGGCGGTAGCCCTCGAGGTACTCGAGCAGGGCGCGGCCGCGGGGGCGACGGCCCGGCTGGACGTCGCAGGTGAGCACCTTGCTCTCCTGGATGAAGACGTTCGGGTCGACGACCACGCCGATCAGGTCGTTGACCACGTCGCCGCGGACCACCCCGGACTGTCCGAAGTGGTAGGGCATCCAGACCTGGTGCAGGACCCGGTCGGGCAGCCGCAGCGGCGTCATCCGGTCGGTCACGACGACCCGGGCGTCCACCGCGCCGCGGCTGGTGACCACGTGCGCCCAGCCCAGGTGGGCGAGCCCGCGCTCGGTCGCGAGCTCCGGGGATACCTCCACGAACAGCGCCGGCTGGAGCTCGGCCAGATAGGGCACCTGCCGGCTCATCCCGCCCGCCGTGTGGTGCTCGGTGAGCCGCGACGCGGTGAACACGAACGGGAACACGTCCAGGTTGGGTTCGGGCGGCGCCGGGTTGGACGGGTTGTCCGGCCGGCCGTACACCTTCCGCGCCGGGCTGCCCTGCTGGCCGTAGAGCAGGTTGCGCACCGGCGACTCGTGCGGCTCGTAGTGCGTCGGGAGCGGGCCGTCCACCAGGCCGCTCGGCGCGAACAGCCATGCCTTGCCGTCGGCCTGCATGATGAACGGGTCGTCCCCGCGCAGGGCCTCGGGTCCGACCGCTCCGGCGGGCGGGCGGTAGTCCGGCGGCTTGGCGCGCTCGAAGTCGGGGACGTCGTGCCCGGTCCACTCCCCCTTCTCGGCGTCCCACCAGACCAGCGCCTTGCGTTCGCTCCACGGGCGGCCTTCCGGGTCCGCGGAGGCACGGTTGTAGAGCACGCGCCGGTTGAGCGGCCAGGTCCAGCCCCACTCGAGGTCGTAGGCCTCCTGCTCCAGATGGGAGCGACGGCGGGCCGCCTGGTTCACCCCGTCGGCGAACACGCCGCTGTAGAGCCAGCAGCCGGAGGAGGTGGTGCCGTCCGCGCGCAACTCGGGATAGCCGTTCACCGGCTTGCCCGTGCGCAGGTCGATGCCGTTGATGCGGCGCAGCACGTCCTCCGCGGAGGGTTCGTCGCCCTCCATCGCGTAGTCCCAGGCGAGGTCGAGGAGCGGCCGGTCCCGCTCGTCGGTCGACCCGGCCAGCCGCTCCCGGAGGAGCACGCCCAGCCGGTGGAAGAACCAGAGCTCCGAGCGCTGGTCGCCGCGCGGCTCGACGGCCTGGTCCCGCCACTGCACCATCCGCTGTGTCTGGGTGAACGTGCCGGACTTCTCAACGTGCGAGGCGGCCGGGAAGAAGAACACCTCGGTACGGCACTTCTCGGGCACGATCTCGCCGGTCTCGATCTCCGGCGAGTCCTTCCAGAACGTCGCGCTCTCGATCATCGCGAGGTCCCGGACGACGACCCAGTCGAGGTTGGCCATCGCCATCCGCTGCAGGTGGCCGTGGGCCGAGCCCACAGCGGGGTTCTGCCCGAGCAGGAAGTAGCCGAAGACCCTGCCCTCGACCATGTCCATGACCGTGCGGTAGGTGGCGTGGTCGCCGTTGATCCGCGGCAGGTAGTCGAAGCAGAAGTCGTTCTCCGGCGTGGCCTTCTCGCCCCAGTACTCCTTGAGCAGCGAGACCGTGTAGGCGTCGGCGTTGTACCAGAACCCCTTCTGGTCCTTGCCGCGGATGTTCTCCAGGTAGGCGGCCAGGTTCTCGTGGGAGGTGTCGGGCATCGGCAGGTAGCCGGGCAGCAGGTTGAACAGCGTCGGGATGTCGGTGGAGCCCTGGATGTTGGCGTGGCCGCGCAGGGCGTAGACCCCGCCGCCTGGGCGCCCGATGTTGCCGAGCAGCAGCTGGATGATGGAACCGGCGCGGACGTTCTGCGGGCCGGTGGTGTGCTGGGTCCAGCCGACGCTGTAGACCAGCGCCGTCGTGCGCTCGCGGCCGGAGTTCTCCGTCCAGGCCCGGCAGACGCGCAGGAACCGGTCGACCGGCACGCCGCAGATCGTCGAGACCACCTCGGGCGTGTAGCGCGCGAAGTGGCGCCGGAGGATCTGGAAGACGCAGCGCGGGTGCTCCAGCGTCGGGTCCGACGCGACGCCCTCGCCGACGCCCTCCAGCGGCGCGCCACCGGCCCCGGCCTCGTAGGAGGAGGACTGCTCCTTGGCCCGCACGCCGTCCGCGCCCTCGGCGTCGACGCCCTCGTACTGCCAGCTGGACCGGTCGTAGGAGCCGGTCTCCGGGTCGTACCCGCTGAACAGCCCGTCGAGGTCCTCGGTGTCGACGTAGCGCTCGTCGACCAGGAACGAGGCGTTCGTGTACGCGGTCACGTACTCCCGGAAGTCGAGGTCGTTGTCCAGGATGTACTTGATCACGCCGCCGAGGAACGCGACGTCGGTGCCCGCCCGCAGCGGGACGTGCAGGTCGGCCAGGGCGCTGGTCCGGGTGAACCGCGGGTCGACGTGGATCACCTCGGCCCCGCGGGCCTTGGCCTCCATCACCCACTGGAAGCCGACCGGGTGGGCCTCGGCCATGTTGGAACCCATGATCACGATGCAGTCCGCGTTCACGAGGTCCTGCTGGTAGTCCGTCGCGCCGCCGCGACCGAAGGAGGATCCCAGACCGGGAACCGTGGCGGAGTGTCAAATACGGGCCTGGTTCTCGATCTGGACCGCGCCCAACGCCGTGAACAGCTTCTTGACGAGGTGGTTCTCCTCGTTGTCCAGCGTCGCGCCGCCCAGACCGGCCAGGCCCATCGTCCGGCGGAGCGTCCTGCCCTGCTCGTCGCGGTCCTGCCAGCCCCTGCGCCGCGCGTCGAGCACCCGCTCGGCGACCATGTCCATGGCGGTGTCGAGGTCCAGCCGCTGCCACTCGCTCGCGTAGGGAGCGCGGTAGAGCACGTGCTCCTGCCGCTGCGGACCGGTGACCAGCTGCTTGCTCGCCGAGCCCTTCGGGCAGAGCCGCCCCCGCGAGATCGGCGAGTCGGGGTTGCCCTCGATCTGGATGACCCGCTCGTCCTTGACGTACACCTTCTGGGCGCAGCCGACAGCACAGAACGGGCAGACCGAGCCGACGACGCGGTCCGCGCTCGCGGTCCGCGGGGTGAGCTCGGCGGAGCGGCGCGAACGCGCGGCCGCTCCCCGGCCGAGGCGGTCGGTCCCGGTCAGCTGCCGGTACACCGGCCACGACCGGACCCAGTCACCGACTCCCATCCGGGCTCCTCACTCGCTCGTCGCCGACAGCGGCGGCTACCCCGTCCGAGGCCGGTCAAACCCGCGCGGGAACCATGTCAGGGGTTGGCAGGGTTTGCGGTGAGGATCGCCGCCATGAACGGGAACACCAACAGGGACCTCAACGGCAAGGTGGCGCTCGTCGCGGGTGGGACGCGGGGAGCGAGCAGGGCGATCGCGGTCGAGCTCGGCCGGGCCGGCGCGTTCGTGTACGTCACGGGGCGCTCCTCGGGTGGGCAGCGGTCGGACCTGGACCGGCCGGAGACCATCGAGGAGACGGTCGGTCTGGTCGAGCGGGCCGGGGGCAAGGGTGTCGCGGTCCGGGTCGACCACCTCGACCCGGAGCAGGTGCGTGGGCTGGCCGAGCGCGTCGAGCGGGAGCACGGCGGGCTGGACATCCTCGTCGACGGCGTCTGGGGCGGCGACCACCACCTCGAGTGGGGCAAGCCGGTCTGGGAGCACTCGCTCGAGGCGAGCCTGCGCATGATCCGCCTCGGCATCGACGCCCACCTGATCACCAGCCACTTCCTGCTGCCGCTGGTGATCCGGCGGCCGGGCGGTCTGGTCGTCGAGCTGACCGACGGAACCGCGGAGCACAACGCGAAGTACCGCGACGGCACCTCGCTCGCCTTCTACGTCGCCAAGTCCGCGGCCCACACGCTCGCGATCGGCGAGGCCGCCGAGACCAGCGGGTACGACTGCACGGTGGTGGCGATGACGCCGGGCTGGCTGCGCTCGGAGGCCATGCTGGACATCTTCGGCGTCACCGAGGAGAACTGGCGGGACGCGCTGGCCCAGCAGCCGTACTTCGCGATCTCGGAGACCCCGACGTTCACCGGGCGCACCGTCGCCGCGCTGGCCGCCGACCCGGACCGGCACCGGTTCACCGGGCAGACGGTCAACAGCGGGCAGCTCGCGAAGCTCTACGAGATCGACGACGTGGACGGCAGCCGGCCCGACGGGTGGCGGTACGTGGCCGAGGTGCAGGAACAGGGCAAGGACCCCGACCCCACCGGCTACCGGTGACGGTCGACCATCCGCTGGGCGGCCGCGACGAACAGGGCGCGCACCTCGGCCGGCTCGACGACCTCGACCTCGGGGCCGAGCGCGAGCAGCTGCCCGGCGGCGATGTCCGGCCGCTCGAGCGGCAGCACGACCTCGGTCCACCCGTCCGGGTCGGGCGTGCCGGTCCGTTCGAGCACGTCGGCCACGAGGTCGGCGTCCAGGACCGCCGGTAGCGCACGCAACCCGACCGGGCTGAGCCGGACGCGGACCCGCACCTGGAGCAGCGACCGCTCGAACTGCGCCGAGGACCGGTCCCACCAGCTCGCGAGGTCGAAGTCCACGGGGCGCTCGAAGCGCGTCCCGAGGTCCTCGACCTCGACCACCCGCCCCACGCGGTAGGTGCGGACCGTGTCCTCGGCACGGGCGACGAGGTACCAGACGCCCGCCTTGAGCACGAGCCCCAGCGGGTCCAGCACGCGGTCGACCACGTCGCTCGAGCGGCGGTAGCGCACCCGGGACCGGCGCTGCTCCCAGACCGCCGCGGCGATCTCGGCCAGGTGCTCGACCTCGTCGGCACGCTTGAACCAGGCGGGGGCGTCGAGGTGGAACCGCTGGGCGACGTGCTGGGCCTGCTCCCGCAGCTCGGGCGGGAGCGTGGCCGACACCTTCGCGTGTGCCGCGCTGACCGCGGTGCCCAGCCCCAGCTCGGTCAGCGCCCGAGGCACCCCCATCGCGAAGATCGCGACGGCCTCCCGGGAGGTGAGGCCGTCCAACCGGGTCCGCCACCCGTCGACCAGGCGGACACCGCCACCCCGCCCGGGCTCGGTCCAGATCGGCACGCCGGTGGCCTGCAACGCGGCGATGTCGCGGTGCATGGTCCGCTCGGAGACGCCGAGCGCCGCGGCCAGCTCGGCGATCGTCGCACTCCGCCTGCTCTGCAAGGTGAACAACAGCGCCACCAGCCGTTCCGACCGCATGGACCGATCATTCCCCGCGGCCGGTGGCCATGCGAAAGGTGGTGGGGACGTTGACAAGCGCCGGCCCTGGCCGCCAGTCTGGGAGCGCTCCCAGACACTGTCGTCGGTGAGGTGACCATGAGGCGTGCGCACGCTGCCGTGTTGTTGTCGGTGTCCGCGCTGGCGTTGGCGGTGCCGGCGGCCGCACCCCTGGCGGTCGCCGAGGAGCGGGCCGCTCCGGTGGAGGTCGTGGTCGACGTGCGGGCGGGGTTGGAGAAGGTCGACGAGCTGGCGATCGGGGTCAACCACGCCATCTGGGACGCGCAGCTCGGCACGCCCGAGGTCGCCGACCTCATGCGGGACGCCGGCGTCGGGGCCATGCGCTACCCGGGCGGCTCGTACTCGGACATCTACCACTGGCGCACCCACACCGCCCCCGGCGGCTACGTCGCGCCCAACACCGACTTCGACCACTTCATGGCCGGCGTTCGGCGGGCCGGGGCGGCGCCGATCGTGACGGCGAACTACGGCACCGGCACGCCGGAGGAGGCGGCCGACTGGGTCCGTTACGCCAACATTGAGAAGGGCTACGGGGTCCGCTACTGGGAGATCGGCAACGAGATCTACGGCAACGGCCACTACGGCTCGCAGTGGGAGGCCGACGACCATCCGGACAAGAGCCCGGCCCAGTACGCGACGCTGGTCCGGGACTACGCCAGGGCGATGAAGGCCGTCGACCCGACGATCAGGGTCGGCGCCGTGCTGACCACGCCCGGCGAGTGGCCGGACGGCATCACCGCGACCGGGGACGCCGGCAGCTGGAACCAGGTCGTGCTGTCGACCGCCGGGCCGGAGGTCGACTTCGGGATCGTCCACTGGTACCCGACCGGCGAGTCCGGGCCGGAGGTGCTGCCGAAGACCGACCGGCTCTCCGACGCCGTGCGGATGGTGCGTGAACAGGCGCGCCGGTACGCGGGCAAGGACATCGGCGTCGCGATGACCGAGCTGAACACCTCCTACGGCCGCAACACCCAGCCGGGCGCGCTGTTCGCCGCCGACGCCTACGCGACGCTGACCGCCAACGGGGTGTTCACCACCGACTGGTGGAACGTCCACAACGGAATCGACCGGGTGTCGACGATCGCCGGGCAGACCGACTACCACGACTACGGCCTGCTCTCCAGCGGCACCTGTACCGAGGACGGCTCGGCCTGCGAGCCCGCGCTCAACACCCCGTTCGCGCCCTACCACGCGCTCGCGATGCTCTCCCGCTTCGCGCGCCCGGGCGACCAGCTGGTCGCGGCGAGCACCTCCGACCCGCTGGTGCGCGCGCACGCCGCGCGGCGCGGCGACGGCAGCCTCGCGGTCATGCTGGTCAACCAGGATCCCGACGCCGCGAGGGAGGTGGCGCTGGAGTACGCGGGATACCGCCCGGGCGGGGCCGCGGTGGTGCTGACGTTCGGCAACGGCGACACCGGAATCACGGCCACCTCCGGCACGTCCGGGCGGGCGACCCTCCCGCCGTACTCGCTGACCACGCTGCTGCTGCGACCCGCGACCCAGGAGACCCTTCCCGCGGCGCCGGGGCGGCCGCGCGCGGGCACGGTCACCGACCGCGCCGCCACCCTCAGCTGGCCGCCGGCCGCGGCCGGGGTCAAGTACGAGATCCGCGGCCAGGTGGGCGAGGACAGCCAGCAGTGGGGTGAGACCACCGGCACCTCGTTCACCGTCACCAACCTCGCCCCCGGCACGCGGTACACGGTCAACGTCCTCGCCCGCGACAACGCCGGGCGGGTCTCCCCGGCCTCACCGCCGCTGACCTTCCAGACCACCGCTCCCAGCGCGTCGAGCTGCGCGGTCCGGTTCACCGAGACCACCAACTGGGGCAACGGCTTCGTCGCCGACATCGCTGTCACCAACACCGGCACCGCCCCGGTCGACGCCTGGACGCTGACCTTCACCTGGCCCACCACCTGGCAGCGGCTCGACAGCGGGTGGAACGCGACCTGGTCCCAGGAGGGCAGGACCGTGCGGGCGGTCGACGCCGAGGGGGACGCCCTCGCCCCCGGGGCCACGACCACCATCGGCTTCGTCGGTTCCTACCAGGGCCCGAACGTCCCGCCGGTACTGTTCGCCCTGGGCGGCACCCTCTGCTCGGGCGCTCCACAGTAGAGGCGTTTTTCGCGACCGGCCGCTGGGTAACCGGCACTGGTGGACGAGAAGAGCCTGCTGCACACGCTGACCAAGGTGGTGAACACCCTCGCCGCCTCCGGTATCGACTTCGCCGTGGCGGGTGGGTGCGCGGTGTACGCCCGCGGCGGTCCACCGTCCGACCACGACGTCGACGTGTTCGTCCGTGAGGACCAGGTGCGGGCCGCCCAGCAGGCGCTCGTCGACGCCGGCATGCGCCCGGTGGAGCCGCCGGAGGACTGGCTCACCAAGGTCTACGACGACGACGTGCTGGTCGACCTGATCTTCCGCCCGAACTACCGCTCGAACATGCCCGAGCTGCTGGCCCGGGCCGAGGAGATGCGGATCGGACCGGCGCTCGCGCCCGTCGTGACCGCGACCGACCTGATGGTCGACAAGCTGCTCGTACTCGGCCCCCACCGGTGCGACTTCACCCCGCTGCTGCCGATCGCCCGCGACCTGCGCGAGCAGATCGACTGGGGCCGGGTGATGGCGGAGACCGAGGAGTCGCCCTACGCCCGGTCGTTCCTCGGCCTGGTGGAGGCGCTGTCCGTGGCAGAGGTCGAAAGGAGCGGGGCATGAACGAGGAGAGCCCGCAGTACCGCGTCGCACACGTGCGCCGGGCGCTGGCGGAGGATCCGCGCACCGCGGAGATGGGCGTGCGGGTCAACGTCCGGGGTGAGCACCTCCACCTCTCCGGCGAGGTCGCGACCGAGCAGCGGCGCGACGAGCTGGAGCAGGTCATCGTCGAGCTGCTGCCCGACGTGGAGGTGCACAACGACGTCCGGGTGGCCGACACCCGGGAACCAGCACGACTGGAGGAGCTGCGGTGATCAGGATCGCTGCCGTCGGCGACGTTCACCTCGGCGAGGACGCGCGGGGGCGGCTGCGCCCGGCCCTGGACCACCTGGCCGACCACGCGGACGTGCTGCTGCTCGCGGGTGACCTGACCCGGCACGGCACCGTCGAGGAGGCCCACGTCGTCGCCGACGAGTTCGCCGAGCTGCCGGTGCCGGTGGTGGCCGTCCTCGGCAACCACGACCACCACAGTGACCAGGCCGACGACGTCACCAAGGTGTTGGAGGACCACGGCATCCGCGTCCTCGAGGGCGAGGGCGTGACGCTGGAGATCGGCGGCCGGCGCGTCGGCGTCGCCGGGGTGAAGGGCTTCGGCGGGGGCTTCGCCGGCAAGTGCGCGAGCAACTTCGGCGAACCCGAGATGAAGGCGTTCGTCGGACACACGATCGAGATCGCCGAGCGGCTGCGCTCCGCCCTGGAGAGCCTGGACACCGATCTCCGCATCGCGCTCACCCACTACTCGCCGATCCCGGAGACGCTGCGGGGCGAGCCCCCGGAGATCTATCCTTTCCTGGGCTGCTACCAGCTCGGTGAGGTGATCGACGACTGCGGCGTCGACCTGGCGCTCCACGGCCACGCGCACTTCGGCTGCGAACAGGGCGTGACGCCAGGGGGGACCCGTGTCCGCAACGTCGCCCAGCCGGTGATACGCAGCGCGTTCGCGACCTACGGACTGGAGTCCTGACACACCGTGCGAAGAGGGGACGCGTGCCTGCCGAGAACGACGGGGACCTGGCCAACCGGATGCTCCACCTCGCTCAGGAGCTCCAACGACAACCCGACCGCGAGACGACACTGCAGGCGATCGTCAAGGCCGTGGTCAACACCGTCCCCGGAGCGGAGTGGGCCGGCGTGTCCCTCGTCCGGGGACGGAAGGTCACCGCCGAGGTCCCCACCGACGAGATCGTGCGGCTGCTCGACGAATGCCAGAGCGAGCTGAACGAGGGACCGTGCCTGAGCGCGATCCGGGAGCACCGGAGCGTCAACGTCCCCGACCTCGCCGCCCCGGACGTGGACTGGCCGCGGTTCGCGGCCGAGGCCGTGCGGCTCGGCGTGCGCAGCCTGCTCAGCTTCCAGCTGTTCGTCCAGCGGGAGACGCTGGGCGCGCTGAACCTGTACGGCCCGGAGCCGCACGCGTTCGTCGAGGACTCGGTCGTGATCGGCGACCTGTTCGCCCAGCACGCCGCGGTGGCCCTGGCCGGCGCGACCCAGGAGATGCGCCTGGGCGAGGCACTGCGCACCCGGGACCTCATCGGTCAGGCCAAGGGAATCCTCATGCTGCGTGACGGCCTGGACGAGCACCAGGCCTTCGCCCGGCTCGTCCAGGCCTCCCAGCACGCCAACCTGAAGCTGGTCGACGCCGCCCAGTGGCTGATCGCCGAGGTCTCCCCGGAGAAGGCGCGGTAACCACGCGGCACCCGACGAAACCCGGTCCATCCGACAAAGGAGTCCGCATGGCCAACGTGATCAGTCGTCGAAGTGTTCTGGTCGCCGGTGCGGGTGGGGCCGCGGGGCTGGCGTTGCCCGCCGCCCCCGCCCACGCGGAAGGCGGCCAGGCGACCAGCGTGGGCTTCGTCCTCGACGCGACGACCCTCGACGGGGGTGAGCAGGTCACCTCGGTCACCCTGGACACCTCCCGGCTCGGGCGGATCGATCCGGCGAGCCTGACGACCAGCACGTTCAGCGTCCACGCCACGGCCACCAGCCCGATCCCCACCGGCGGTCAGGCCGTGGGCTACGACCTCGACCGCCCGGTGACCGACATCCGGCTCGACCGCCGCGGGGACGTCGTCCTCACGCTGAGCCACGGCGAGGGCCAGGTCGGTGGCGGCACCCTCGGGTACCTGGTGAGCAGGGGCCGCAACGTCCGGCTCGACCTCGTCTACACGATCACGCAGAACTCCCCGATCCTCCTGCGCGGCGGGCGGCCGGTCACGATCTCGCGCTTCGTCCAGGGCCGGCTGGTCAACCCCGAGGTCGACGCCTTCGGTTACCACGTCTCCGCCTCGGGCATGAAGTACCGGCTCTACTCCCCCACCCGCTCGCCCCGGCACGGCCGGCGTCCGCTGGTCGTCTGGCTGCACGGCGGAGGTGAGGGTGCCTCGCTGCCGGACGGCTACTACGACAACGAGACCACGCTGCGCGCCAACCGCGGCGCGCTCGGCTTCGCCACCCGGGCGGCACAACGGATCTTCGGCGGCGCCCACGTCGTCGTCCCGCAGAGCACCTCCGCCTGGATGCAGGACGGGCCCGGCTTCGCCCCGCTCATCGCCGAGATCATCAACGAGGTCGTCCGCAGCCGCCCCGTCGATCGCGGACGCGTCTGCGTGGCCGGTGCCAGCAACGGCGGCTACATGAGCCTGAAGCTGACCACGGTCTACCCCACCCTGTTCGCGGCGTCGGTACCGGTGTGCGGCGTGGTCGCCCCCCGCCAGCCCGGCACCCCGCCGCTGGTCCCCGACAGCGAGCTGGCCGCGATCAGCACTCCCACCTGGCTGGTCACCTCCCGCGACGACACCACGGTGGACCCGCAGGCCAACACCGTCCACGCGCACGAGCTCATCCCCGGCTCCCTGATGACGCTCTACGACCAGGTCGTCTGGAACGGCTACCGGTTCCCCGGCCACTGGTCCTGGATCTACGTGGCCCGCAACCACCCGAGCATCGGCGGGACCGACCTCTGGTCGTGGATGGCCCGCCAACGCCGCCGGTGAGCCGGGGAGTCCTCGTCACCGGGGCGTCCGGCGGGATCGGGCGGGCCATCGCGCGCGCGTTCGCCGGTGCGGGCGACCGGGTGGCGGTGCACTACTCGGCGCGGCGCGCCGAGGCCGAGCGGACCCTCGCCGAGCTGCCCGGCGAGGGACACGCGCTGGTCTCGGGCGACCTGGCCGATCCGAACCAGGTAGCGGACCTGGCCGGGGACGCGGACACCGCACTCGGCGGCGTGGGGGTGCTGGTGAACAACGCCGCGGTCGTGACGGCCGGCTACGCGGTGCCCGACGTCGACTACGAGGCCTGGCAGCAAGCCTGGCGCGACACGCTCGCGGTGAACCTGCTCGGCGCGGCCAACCTCAGCTACCGCGTCGCGCGCCGGCTCATCGAGCGGGGTGCCGAGGGCGTGATCGTGAACGTCGGCTCCCGCGGCGCCTACCGCGGCGAGCCGGACGCCCCCGCGTACGGCGCGAGCAAGGCCGGCCTGCACGCCCTCGGTCAGTCGCTCGCCGTGTCCCTCGCCCCGTACGGCATCGCGGTGGCCTCGGTCGCACCCGGTTTCGTCGAGACCGACCGGGTCGCCGACCGGCTCGCCGGGGAAAGCGGAGCCGCGATCCGCGCGCAGAGCCCGTACGGCCGGGTGGCCACCCCGGAGGAGGTCGCCGCCGCCGTCGTCTACCTCGCCTCGCCGGCCGCCCGCTGGTCCACCGGCGCGGTCCTCGACGTCAACGGGGCCTCCTACCTCCGCTGACCGAGCCACTCTCGGCGTCGTCGGCGCCGCCCACCGCCCGGCCCGTATCCCGACACCCACCAGCCGACCCGCGAGCGGCTGACCGGGCGCGGGAGGGTGTACGGTGACCACGGCGGCCCGCCCAGTTCTGCCTCGGGCCCCTTTTCTCAGTCGACCACCACGCGCCGCGGTCCAGGTGGATCCGCGCCGGGCAGGACGACCCATCGACGTTTCGGAGTACTCATGGCGGCACGCCGCCCTCATCGCGTTTCCCCTTCCCCTTCCGACAGCTCGGCGACCGGCGATGTCACCTTCGCGCAGCTGGGTGTCCCGGCGAGGCTGGTCACGGCCCTGACGGCCCAGGGCATCCTCAGTCCGTTCCCCATCCAGGCGGCGACGCTGCCCGACTCCCTGGCCGGCCGTGACGTGCTGGGCCGTGGCCGGACCGGCTCGGGCAAGACCTACGCGTTCGCGCTACCCGTGCTCGCACGGCTCGCCACCAGCACCGCCACGCGGCGTCCCGGCCGGCCCAGGGCGCTGGTTCTCGCGCCCACCCGGGAGCTGGTCGACCAGATCGCGGCGTCGATCGCCCCGCTGGCCGACGCGCTGTCCCTGCGCGCCATGACCGTCTACGGCGGGGTACGTCCCGGCCCGCAGATCGCGGGGCTTCGCGCCGGCGTCGATGTGCTCATCGCCTGCCCCGGTCGGCTCGCCGACCACGTCGCGTCCGGCCACGCCCGGCTCGACGCCGTGGAGATCTCCGTGCTGGACGAGGCCGACCACATGGCCGACCTCGGCTTCCTGCCGGAGGTCACCCGGCTGCTCGGCCAGACACCCCGCGACGGTCAGCGTCTGCTCTTCTCCGCCACCCTCGACGCCGGGGTCGACGTGCTGGTTCGGCGCTTCCTGCGGCAACCGGTGACCCACAGCGTCGACTCGGTCGCCTCACCGGTCGCGACCATGACCCACCACGTGCTGCATGTACCACCGGCGGCCCGGCTCCCGGTACTGGTCGACCTGACCGCCGCCCCCGGGCGCACGCTGGTGTTCACCCGCACGAAGCGGGGTGCCACGAAGCTCACCCGTCAACTCGTCGCCGAGGGAGTTCCCGCCGTCGAACTGCACGGCAACCTCGGCCAGTCGGCCCGCGCGCGCAACCTGCTCGCCTTCGCCGAGGGCAGCGCCGCCACTCTGGTCGCCACCGACATCGCCGCCCGCGGTATCCACGTGGACAACGTCGCGCTGGTGATCCACGCCGACCCGCCGACGGAGCACAAGGCATACCTGCACCGCTCGGGGCGCACCGCACGAGCTGGAGCGTCCGGCACCGTCGTCACCCTGATGACCGACCCGCAGGTCGCCGATGTCCGCGACCTCACCCGCAAGGCCGGCATCACCGCCACCGTCACCCGCCTTCGCCCGGGCCATCCGCTGCTCACCCAACTCGCGCCCGGGGAGCGCAGCTATGTCGCGCCCAGCCCGGCAGCTGCGCCGACCGAGCCCTCGCGCCGGCGCGCGCGACCCCACGGCACCACAGCCCAGCCGAGGAAGACCCCGCGGAAACGACCCACGGCGACCGGCGCCGAGCCGACCGCCACACCGAAGACCGCCGGAATCGCGGCGTTCTCGGCGGGAACGCGCACCGCCCGACGTTCCCGCCGCTGAGCCGCCCCGCGGGCAACCCCGCTAGAAAGCCAGCACGGCCGCGGTGACAACGCGTCGCGCAGGAAACCGGTCGCCATGAGGCCGAACCCTGTCACGCCCGTGGGTCGCGCCGGCCAGCGCACCCGATCATGGCGCCAATCGAACTAAGGGTAGCCTCAGCAAAGAACTGAGGAGGCTCGCGATGACCACTGCCCAGCGTCCGATGATGGCCACGGTGACCGCCACCAGGTCGCTGACCGAGCGCATGGTCCGGATCACGCTGGCAGGCGAGGAGCTGCACTCCTTCGCCCACGTGGGGCCCGACCAGCTGGTGCGGCTGTTCCTGCCCACCGGCCCGGGCGCGCCGCCCCTCCCGGCCACCTCCGACTGGTGGCCCGAGCTGTGCGCCATGCCCGAGGCGACCCGCCCGGTCCTGCGCAACTACACCGTCCGGCGCCACGACCCGGTGCGCCGGGAGCTGGACATCGACTTCGTGCTGCACGGGCACGGCCTCGAGTCCGGACCCGGCTCGACCTGGGCGGCCGGCGCCGCCCCCGGCGACCGGATCGGCGTGCTCAGCGACGGCGCGGACTACGCGCCGCCGGCCGACACGACCTGGCAGTTGCTGGTCGGCGACGAGGCGGCGGTGCCCGCGATCGCCGCCATCCTCGAACAGCTGACCTGCCCGGCCGTGGTGCTGATCGAGGTCGCCGACGCGCTCGACGAGCTGCCGCTGGCCATCCCGCCGGGCACGTCGGTCAGCTGGCTGCACCGCCGCGACGCGGTCCGCGGCGAGCCGGCGGTGGCCGCCGTGCGGGCGCTCGAGCTGCCCGAGGGCGTCCCCTACGTCTGGGTTGCCGGGGAGTCCGCCCTGGCCACCGGCGTGCGGCGGCACCTGGTGAAGGACCGCGGCCTGGCCAAGGAGCGGATCTACTTCTGCGGCTACTGGCGCGCCGGCTGAGCTTCGGGCTACGCTGCCCAACTATATCCACCCCGGATACAGTACTCCTGGTACGAGTTGGAGCCGAACCGCATGACGAGCCCGGAACCACCGACACCGGCGGTGTTCGTGCTGCTGGTCGCCCTGAGCCGGGTACCGCGGCACGGCTACGGGCTGGGGCAGGAGGTCCAGCGGATGACCGACGGCCGCGTGCGGTTGGGCGCGGGCACGCTCTACCGCTCGCTGCAGCGGATGCGGGTCGCCGGCTGGGTCGAGGAGTCCGGCTCCGACACCGACGACGAACGGCGGCGCGTCTACTCGCTGACGCCGGCCGGTCGGTCCGCCGCCCGTGCCGAGACCCGGCGGCTGGCCGACCTGGTGGCGCTGGCCACCGAGGCCGGCCTGCTCGAGGACGCCCCGACCCCGAGAGAGGACGAGCACACCCCATGACGCTGACCGACTTCCCCCCGATCACCGTCCAGCTGATCGTCGCGGACGCCGACGCGGCCGTGCGCTTCTACCGCGAGGCGTTCGGCGCGGACGAGCTGGTGCGCAACCCCGCGGCCGACGGCAAGCGGGTCCTGCACTGCGAGCTGCTGGTGCACGGCACCCGGCTGCTGCTCCACGACGAGTTCCCCGAGCAAGGCCACCTCGCACCGACCTCGCTTGGCGGCACCTCGGTCACGATGCACCTGTACGTGGCCGATGCGGACGCGGTGTTCGAGCGTGCGGTCGAGGCCGGGGCCACCGTCGAGCTCCCCGTCCAGGACGCGTTCTGGGGGGACCGCTACGGCATCCTGCGCGACCCCGCCGGCCACCGGTGGTCGGTCGCGACGCCGCGTGAGGACCCGGCACCCTCCGAGCTCCGCGCCCAGGCGGACGCCTACAACGCCGGTCAAGGGTGATCAGAAACTCGGCGTGACGCTCGTTGCGAACCGCCCACGTCGGGCGGGCCGGACGGTTAGGCTGCGGCGAGCGTCCCGGCCCACCGGCACGGGCCTCGGCACGTCCAACGAGGACGCTTCACCACCCCCGTTCCGTCGGGCGAACCGAGAGATGGACCACCGCTTGTCATGACCGACCTGATCATCGCCGTCGCCCTGTGCGTCGCGTGCGCCATCGCGTACGCGACCGCGGCCCTCATCCAGGCCCGCTACACCCATCTCACGGTCCTGGAGCTGGCCCGCGTCCCGCAGCTGTGGGTGGCGCTCGGGCTCAACGCGCTCGGCGCGGCGCTGCACGTCACGTCGCTGGCCTTCGGTCCGCTCTCGCTCATCCAGCCCCTCGGGGTGCTCACCCTGGTCATCGCGGTCCCCCTGGCCGCCATGACCGCCCAGCGCCAGCTGACCCGCCTGGAGCTCGGCGGGATGGTGAACACGGTGATCGGCCTCGCCGGCCTGGCGCTGATCATCACGACGGCCGGCGACACCGAGACGCTCACCTCCACCGAGCTCACCGCACTGCTCGTGGCCACGACGGCGGTCGTCACGCTGCTCGGCCTGCAGGGACGACGCGCGGGCGCGTCGTCCCTGTGGGAGGCGGTGGCCGGCGGCCTGGCCTACGCCGTCTGCTCGACGCTGTGCCAGACCGTGGTGGTGACCGTCGGTGACGAGGGAGCGGGGGTGCTGCTGCGCCCCGGCACGGTCGTCGCGGTGATCGGCATCGCGGTCTTCGCGGTCGTCGCGACCGTGTTGACCCAGCGCTCGTACCGGCACGGGCTCGGCGCGCCGCTGGCCGTGACCAACCTGGCCAACCCCGCCGCCGCTACCGCGATCGGCGTCGGCCTGCTGGGCGAGCACCTGGCGACGACCCCGGTCGAGATCGTCCTCGCCGTCGTCTGCGCGGTGCTCGCCGCGTTCGGCGTGTCCCAGCTCGCCCGCGCCCGTGACGCGGCGGCCACCGAGCCGGCGCCCCTCCCACCCCGCGAGGACGTCCCGGCCGCCACGTAGAGCGCGCGCCGGCCGCGTCAGGCCTTGCTGCCCATCACCGCACGGCGTACCAGGTCGCCGTACACCTCGGGGTCGTCGCGCTCGACCACCGGGGAGCCGGTGCCCGGCCCGTCCGGCCAGCGCAGCTCGACGCCCGGGTTGTGCACCTCGTAGCCGTCGGCGAAGAACAGGTGAGGGCTGCCCCGCACGGCGTCGCGGTGCTCGCGGTAGTCCCGCATCATCGTCGCGCGGGCGCTGCCGTCGTCGAGCGCGGCGCCGAGGGCCTCGACGTCCACGCTCGGACACGACGAGGCGACGTCCAGGATCTCGTGGCGCAGCGCGATGCAGCGGCTGTCCCGGAACAAGGCCAGCCGCAGCGCCAGGTCCAGCTCCTCGGCCGCCCGCAGCGACTGCCGCTTCGCCGCGTGCACCGCCTCGTTCGCCGGCGCCGCGGTGACCGGCCAGGTCGACGGGTCGCCCTGCCAGCTCGTCCAGCCCAGCTCGGGCTCGAGCGCCTGGACGACGGGCAGCTCGGCGTCCACGACGCGTTTGGCGACCGGGGCACTGTTGACGTCCTCGAGCAGGAACGACCGGTGGTCCAGGTGCACGTCCTCGTCCAGCGCGAACTCGGTCCTCGCCCGCAGCAGGCGGGCGATCGCCACCGTCGCCCACGGGCAGGCGATGTCGCTGTAGACGACGATCGTGCCGTCCCGGACCTCCGGTGCGCCCACGCCGGTCACCCCTCCTGTCCTGGCCGGCGGCTCAGCCGCCGAGCTGGCCCAGCGCCGTGCTCAGGCCGGCGGCGACGCGGTCGAGCTCCGCGTCCGAGTTGGGGACCCGGCCGCCGAGCTGGTCGAGGACCTCGCGGCGCGACGTGAGGTGCAGGGCGCCGCGCAGCTCGTCGTCCTCGCTTCCGGCTGGCACGACGCGGGCCTCGCCGCGGACGTACACCAGCACCGTGTCGTCCTCGGACTCGAGCAGCCGGCGCACGTCGGCCCGGTCGATGGCGGCCACGACTCAGTCCTCCGTGGGCGAGTCGCCGAGCATCTCCCGGTACTCGTCCACCTCCTGGGCGGTGGGGTCCACCCCCGCCTCCTGGGCGAACTTCTCCGGGTCCTGGTCGGACTCCTGGTCGGCACTGAGTGGGAACTGCTCGGGGTACGCCTGGGTCAAGCCCCTCACCTGCTTCGTCCGTTGGTCTCCTGCCGCGAGGTACCCCCGGTGGCGCCGGCCAAACGGGCGCTCACGGACAGCGGACGGTCCTGAGGAACGCGGGCAGCAGCCACGGCCGGCGGCCCCAGGCGAGCACCCTGCCGCTGAGCACGGCCCGTGCCTTGCTGATCCGGTGGAACAGCATCAGGTTGACCGTCGCCGGGTCGAAGCGGATCCGGACGTCGGTCGGGCCGCCCGGTTCCTCGACCGACACCTCTCCCCGGTGCAGGACCAGGGTGACCGGCGTGGTGTGGTCGGAGCGGAACTCCACGGCGATCCGCCGCTCGCGGGGCGGCTCGTCGTTGGCCAGCAGGTCGCCGATGTCGCGCCGCAGGAGCTCGACGAAGAACGCCTCGAAGAACAGCGCGGCGTCGGCCGCCGGGATCTCCCAGTCGGCTCCGGTCGCCCTGGCGATGTCGTGGCCGTGGATCAGCAGCTCGTTCACCAGGTGGGCGAGCATGCCGATGATCGGCAGCTGCGAGCCGCCGAGCCAGGTCACGGTTCTGGTCGGGTCGGTGTCCTCGGTCGCGGCCAGGACGTGGTCGACGTCGGCGCGCAGCCGGGTGACGAGCACGCGGGGGTCCCGCTCGGTGAACACCTCGAGGGCACGCCGGTTGAACTCGGCCACCGTGTCGACGGTGCAGCCGAGCAACGCGTCCTCGACCGCCGCCACCGACGGCCGCGCGTCGGGGCCGACCAGCCCGGTGTTCATCCACGCGAGGGAGGCCACGTGGGCCGCGGTCACGGCCACCGACCAGTCCGGTGTCGCCATCGCCGCGGGATCGCTGCGGACCACGAGCTCGGCGAACCGGTCCGTGGTGTCCGCGATCGCGACCCGGGTCGCCTTCCAACTCTCCTGGGTGACTGGCACACCAGCAGGCTATCCGCGCCGGCGGCCCACCCGGATCTCCTGACGTGCTCGATGGCCGCGCGTCAGGGCCGGGCCGGGCAGACCGGCTGGTACTCCACCCCGGCGAAGTACTGGTTCCAGCTCCGCTCGTCCAGCGGCGGGGAGACCGTGTCGCAGATCCGCCGGGCCGCGTGGTGCTCGTCGACCTCCCACAGGCGGACGGTGCGGTCGCCGCTCGCGGTGAGCAACGTCTGTCCGGTTGGGACGAACGTCAGCGCGTAGACCCGGTCGCCGTGGCCGGTGAGCGTCGCCGCCTCGGTTCGGTCGCCGAGCCGCCAGAGGCGCACGCCACGGTCGGCGCTGGCGCTGGCCAGCGAGCGGCCGTCGGGCGCGTAGGCGACGGCGTGCACGGTGTCGGCGTGACCGGTCAGCCGGGCGGACGCGGTCGCGGTGGCGACGTTCCACAGGCGCACGGTGTGGTCGGCGCCCCCGCTCGCCAGCTCCCGGCCGTCCGGCCGGAACGCGACGGACTTCACCGCGTGGGTGTGGCCCACCAGCGCCGCCGTGGCCCGACGCTCCACCGGATCCCACAGGCGGACCGAGAAGTCGGCCGACCCGCTGGCGAGCACCCGGCCGTCCGGTCCAAACGCGAGCGACTGCACCGAGTCCGTATGTCCTTTCAGGACGCCGCGGAGTACTCCGCGCGCGGCGTCCCACAACCTGATGACGCGGTCGGTACCGCCGGTCGCCAGCAGCCGTCCGTCCGGGCTGACGGCGACCGCGTTCACCGCGTCGGTGTGCCCGGCCAGTGGCGGCAGCCGGCGCGGCCGCCGCGGGTCGCGAACCTCCCAGCGGTGCGCCAGGTGGTCCGCGCCGGCGCCGGTCAGCGTCCGCGCGTCGGGGCTGAACGCCAACGCGTTCACCGCCCCGGCCGGTCCACGCAGGACGGCGAGCGCCTCGCCGGTGGTCCTGTCCCACAACCGCACGGTGCGGTCGTAGCCGGCGGTAGCGACCAGGCGGCCGGACGGGGCGACGGCGACGGCGTAGACCGAGTCGCGATGCCCGGCGAGCATCGAGCCGGGCAGGTCCCACAACCGCACGGTGTGGTCGTCCCCGGCGGTGGCCAGGCCCGTGCCGCCGAGGAAGACCGCGCCCACCGCGGCGGCGGTGTGGCCGCCGAGCACCAGGGGCTCGGCCGGGTCGGCGCGGTCCCACAGCCGCACCGCGTGGTCGGCTCCCCCGCTCACCAGCCGACGCCCGGTGGGGTCGAACGCCACCGCGCGGACCGCGTCGCTGTGCCCCACCAGCACCCGGGCGCCGCCCGGTTCGCCCACCGGCCACAGCCGGACGGTGTGGTCCTCGCCGCCGGTCGCCACCTCGCGGCCGTCGGGGCTGACAGCGACCGCGTGTACGGGTCCGACGTGTCCGAGCAGCCGACGCCCGGGGCCGGCGCCGCGCTCGGTGAGGGGCCAGAGGCTGGTGACCCCGTCCCAGCCGGCGGTGGCCAGCACCTTCCCGGACGGGGCGAAGGCCAGGGCGGTCACCGCGTCGCCGTGCCGGGCCAGGGCGGGCAGCGGCCGGGGCCGGTGGAGGTCGCTGAGGTCCCAGAGGCGAACGGTGCGGTCGGTGCTCGCCGTGGCCAGCAACCGCCCGTCCGGGGCGAAGGCGACGGCGTTGACGCCGTCGGCATGGCCGGGCACGGTCGCGACCAGCGCGCCGGTGGCGGTGTCCCACAGGCGGGCGGTGCGGTCCCAGCTGGCCGTGGCCACCACCGCGCCGTCCGGGCTGAACGCGACGCCGACGACGTTGCCGGTGTGCCCGCTGAGCGTGGCCCGTTCGCGCGGGTGGTGGGGGTCGGCCACGTCGACGAGCCGTGCCGTCCGGTCCCGGCTGGCGGTGGCGAGCAGGCGTTCGGCCGGGGTGAAGGCCACGGCGTTGACGTTGTCCTGGTGGGCGGCGAGGCGCGTGGCGTAGGCGGGGGTGAACGAGCCGAGCATGGCGCCGCGGGCCTCGGCGGTGGGGGCGAGCCGGTAGGCGGCCAAGGCAAGCTGTGCTGCCAGCGCCGGGTCCGAGCCGCGCAGCTCCCGCGCCTCCCCGGCGACCTTCTGCGAGACCACGGTGTTGCGCTGCCGCGTGGACTCCGCCCCGGAGCGCACGGCCACGGCGCCGACCCCGGCGGTGACCACCAGCAGCACCGTGAGCAGCGCGACCAGCTGCCGCAGCCGCCGGCTGCTCCGCCGGGCCGCCGCGAGCTCGGTGGCCTCGGCGGCGAGGCTCGCGGCGAGGAAGTCCGACTCCCGGGCGGTGAGTGGGTGCGGCGGGCGGTCCAGCCACTCACGCACCGGCTGGAGGCGGGCACCCCGCAGCAGCGCGCCGCGGTCGCGGTCCAGTGCGTGCCAGACGGCGGCCGCATCGGACAGGTCGCGGTGGGCGCGCAAGCCGTCCCGGTCCTCCGCGAGCCAGGCACGCAGCCGGGGCCAGCAGCGGATCAGGGCCTCGTGCGAGATCTCCACCCGGTCCCGGTCGAGCGTCACCAGCCGGTGCTCGGTCAGCTCCTCGAGGACGCGTGCGGTGTCCCGGTCCTCGTCCAGCTCGTCGCGCGGGATGCGCCGCTTGGTGTCCTCGGTTCCCTCGCCGAGCGCGGTGAGCCGGGTGAACAGCGACCGCGCGACCTCGCGCTGCGGCTCGCTGAGCCGGTCGAACACCGACTCGGCGGTGCGCGCCAGCGCCCCCTCGAACCCGCCGGCGGCCTGGAAGCCCTTCATTGTCAGGGTGTTCCCGCGTCGGCGTCGCCAGGTCTCCAGCAGCGCGTGGGACAGCAGCGGCAGCGCGCCCGCCTGGCCGTCGGCGCGGGTGACGAGCTCGGTCAGCAGCGCGGTCTCCACCGAGTGGCCGGCACGCACGGCCGGCTGGACCACAGCGGCGCGCAGCTCCTCGCTGGTCATCGGGCCGACCGTGACCTGGCCCTGGTTCATCGCCTCCACCAGGGCGGGGTAGGCCGTGCAGTGCCCGTGGAAGTCCGACCGCACCCCGAACACCACCCGGCAGGCGCTGCCCCAGGTGCTGGCGGCGGTGACCAGCTGGTCGACGAACCGGCGCCGCTCGTCCGGGTCCTGGCAGAGCGTGAAGACCTCCTCGAACTGGTCGACGACCACGACCAGCTCCTGCTCCGGAGCCGCCAGGCGTACGGCGCGGTGCAGAGCGCGCCGGTCGCCGTTGGCCGGCGCGGGAATCTCGGCGCCGAGATAGCGGGTCAGCTGGACCGCGCACTCCTCGAGCGGGTGGGCGCCCGGCGTGAACACCACGGCGTGTGGCACCCGGGGCACCAGGCCCGCGCGCAGCAGCGAGGACTTCCCGGCCCCCGACGCGCCGACGACCACCACGACGCGCTGCCGGGAGACCCGGTCGACGAGCTGGTCGACCACGCGTTCCCGGCCGAAGAACCGCTCGGCGTCCTCGGCCTGGAACGCGGCCAGTCCCACGTAGGGTGAGTCGGCCGCGTCGTCCGGTGTGGACGGTGGGATGGCGGCGACAGCCACCTCGTGCCAGCGCCGTTCCCATTCCTCCTCGTCGCCGCCGCACGCCCGCACGTAGGCCAGCGTCACCGGCAGGCTCGGCAGCCTGCGCCCCCCGGCGGCCTGCGAGAGCGCCGCCTCCGAGTAGTGCGCCCGGGCGCTCAGCTCCCGGTAGGTCAACCGCCCCGCCCGCTCCCGCAGCGATCTCAGATCCCGCGCGAAGCGCAGCAGGGCGCTGTCGCCCACGTCCAGTGGGCGTTCACGTCGTGGCATCCCCCAAACACCCCCGGCGGCCATTCTTCCGGGTTTTGTTGTTCACGCAAACCACTGTCGATGGTGAACAACGGCGGCCTCACACCCCGTCGTAGTAGAAGATGCCGGTGGTGCGGGCGGCCTCGGTGACGCCCATGCCGATCACCGCGTCGGCGCCGGCTGGCAGGGCGCGGATGTGGGATCCCGCATAGCCCTCGGGCGTGAGGAAGCAGTCCCAGACGGCGTGCCAGTCCCGGCTCCGTCCGGTGGCCGGGTCGAGGACCGGCTCGGCGCGCGGAACCACGCGGCGCTGCACGATCGCGCCCTGGTCGACGGCCGCTGTCAGGGCTCGTTTCCAGTCCAGCTCATCGGTCTGCCAGCCCGCGACGATGCCCTGGCCGCCGAAGTCCGCGCCGGGCTTGAGAATCAGCTCCGCGCCGTGGGCCAGGCAGTGCTCGAGCAGGTCGGGCGTCATCGTGCGGGTCCACGGCAGCAGTTCGTCGGCCAGCGCCACCTCGTCCTCGGTCAGCTCCCCCCGCAGCTCCGCGAGCAGCGCCAGCGACCGCTTGTTGTTGTACAGCTCCCCCGCCAGCGAGCTGAACAGCACCACCGCGCCCTCGGCGTCCGCCCGCACCAGCGAGTCCACCACGCGCAGCCCGGCCGGGTCGTCGAGAACGTCGCCGACGCCGAAGTAACGCAGCACCACGTCCACCGGCCGGCCGTGCACCGTCGCCCGCCCGCCCGCGAAGCCGACGTCGCCCAGCTCGGCCAGCAGGACCTCGACACCGAAGCCGGCCAGCATCTCCTGGAACGACGTCGCCAGGTGCAGGTAGGGCGCCATCGCCCCGTTGCCGTCCACGAAGGCCACCAGCGGCGAGCGTCCGCCGCACAGGGGCGCAGCGGCGGCGCGCAGTGCCCGGTCCACCCGGACGCCCGTGTCCACGAAGCCGAGGCCGTGCTCGGCGGCGAACGCGTGGAAGGCCGGCACCTCCAGCAGCGCCGCGGAGATCTGTGCCCGGTCCAGCCCGCCGAGCGCGCTGCCGACGTTCAGCTCCAGCAGCCGCAGGGACTCGCCGTCGTGGTACAGGTCGGCCCGGCCGTACAGCTCGGGCCGGCCGGTGAACGGGGCGAGGTAGCCCGCCCGGCGCGGGTCCATCCCCACCGCGCGGGCGTACCGCTCCCGGTCCCCGCCGAAGAACCGGTCCGGCACCGAGAGCAGCAGGTCGAGCAACGCCACCACCCGGTCGGCCAGGCCGAGTATCTCCGGCCGCGGGATGAAGAACGGACGGGGCAGGAACCGGTCGCGCATGGAGGCGACCAGGGCGGGTGGCAGGCGCGCGCGGCTCATCGACTCGGCGAGCGCGCGGTCACCGGCCGCGCAGCGGCGGTTGTACTCGGCGGTCACCGGGTCGAGCTGCCCGGTCACGACGCACCGGCCGGGAACTGGAAGACCGCGCCCGCGCGGCGGGTCGGCGCGTGCCGGGCGACCTCGTCGTCGATCGGCATCGTCCGCAGGCTGCACCCCGCGTAGCCGTCCGGGACGAGGTAGACCCCCCAGGTCGCGGCGTACTCCTCGACCTCGCCGGTCTCGGGGAGCACCACCTGTTCGGCCCGGCGGACGACGCGGCGCTGGACCAGCGCCCCCTGCTCGACACCGTCGGCGAGCGCGTCGGCCCAGTTCTGGTCGCCGGTGGCCCAGCCGGCGACGATGCCCTGTCCCCGGAAACTGCGCTGGGGCTTGAGAATCAGCGACTCCCGGTGCTCGCGGCAGTACCCGAGCAGGTCGACCGTCTCCCCGCCGGCCTCGGTCTCCCCGGGCGTGAGCAACCGCGTCCAGGGCAGCACCCGGTCGACCAGCTCGGCCTCCTCGGCGGTGAACGCGTCCCGCAGACGGCTGTCGGACATCAGTGCCAGCGCGGCCTTGTTGTGGTAGAGCGAGCTCCGCAACGACGTCCACAGCACGACCCGGCCCGCGTCGTGGGCGCGGAAGACCCGCTCGGCGGCCCGTGCCACGCCCGGCTCGGTGACCATCTCGTTCTCGGTGAAGTGGCGTTGGATCAGGTCGATCCGCCTGCCGTGCAGGAAGAGCCGACCGTCGCGCTCGGTGAGCTCGCCAACCGTGCCCAGCACCACCTCCAGCCCCTGGGCCGCCATCATCTCCACATAGGACTCCGCGACCGCCTCGTAGGGGCCGAACCCGGAGTCGGACTCGACGAAGCCCACGACCGGGTCGGCGCCGCCGGTCAGCTCGCGCGCGGCCTCCCGGTACAACCGCGCGACCTTCTCCCCCGTGTGCACGTGGACCAGCCCGTGCTCCGCGGCGAACTCGGCGAACGCGTCGACCCGCAGCAGCATCCGCCCGATCTCCGAGCGGTCGATGCCGCCCTGGGCACTGCCGATGTTGAACTCCAGCAGCCGCAACGACTCCCCGTCGTGGTAGGCGTCGACCCGGCCGTACCGCTCCGGTCGGCCAGGGTGGCGGGACAGGATCGCCGCGCGCCGGCGTTCCATGCCCAGGGCCGCGCAGTAACCGGCGGTGTCCCCGTCGAACAGGCGCTCGGGCAGCGAGGTCAGCAGGTCGAAGAACACGGCCAGGTCGGCGCTGAACCTGCCGACCGTCTCCTCGGCGAGGAACAGCGGCCGCGGCAGGAGCTGGTCGCCGTTGGCCGCGAGGAAGGCCTGGCCGAACGGCGCCCGGGCGACGGCGTCCAGCAGCCCGCGGTCGCCGGCCAGGCAGCGCCGCAGGTAGGCGTCGGTCACCCGGTCGGTCGTCACGGCGCTGTCAGTCCCAGCGCTGTCGGTGATGGCGGTGTCGGTCATGCCGGCTCGGTCCTCTCCGGCGCTTCCGCGCCCGGGTAGTCGCTGTCGAGTGAGGTCATGGAGCGCAGGGGCGAGAACAGGACGGGCAGCCAGGCCACGGCGAGCCCCACGGCGGCGATCCACATGACCGTGCGCACCCCGAGGAAGGTGGCGATCACGCCGGCGAGGAGGGCGGCGACCGCCTCCATGCCGTTCATCACGAACCGCATGGTCGCGTTCATCCTGCTCAGCAGGCGGTCGGGGGTGACCCGCTGGCGGAAGCTGACCAGCACGACGTTGTTGTGCCCGACCCGGAAGATGATCACCGTCCAGGCCGCCGAGGCCACCCACTGCCAGCCGCCGACGTCCATCATCGGCACCAGGAAGCCGAACGGGATCCCGACGATGCCCAGGATCCACAGCGACTGCCCGGCTCCCAGCCGCCGGCACACCCAGGTCGCGGTGGACACCCCCAGGAGCACACCGAGACCTCCGAAGGTGAAGAACACCCCGACCGCGCCGCCGCCGAGCCCGAGCTCGCGGACCAGCACCAGCGGTGCGGCGACGATGGCGAAGGTGAGGAACAGGTTGGTCAGCGCCCCGGCGACGACGATCGGCCGCAGCAGCGGGTGGTGCCAGACGAACCGCGTCCCCTCGCCGATCTCGGTGAGCAGCCGCGGGTGCTCCCGCCGTTCCGGCTCCGGCTCGCGCTGGCGCACCCCGGAGATGAACAGCGCGGACCAGAGGAAGCTGACCGCGTCGATCAGGATCGCGATCGGCGCGGCGAAGAACTGCACCACGTACCCGGCCACGCTGGGCCCGGCCAGCGAGCTGACCGCCTCCACGCTGCCCAGCCGGGAGTTGGCCGGCAGCAGCTGGTCGCGGCCGACCACCGCGGGCAGGTAGCTGCGCGCGGCGACGTCGAAGAACACGTTCCCGACGCCGGTCAGCAGCGACACGACGTAGAGCTGCTCGATCGTCAGCACGCCCAGTGCCCAGGCGGCCGGCACCGACCCGAGCAGCAGCGCCCTGCCCAGGTCCGAGGTGACCATCACCCAGCGCTTCCTGGTGCGGTCCAGCAGCGCGCCCGCGGGCAGCCCGACGGTCAGGAACGCGACGAACCGCAGCATCCACAGCGCCCCGACCTCGGCCGGGCTCGCCTCGAGCACGATCACCGCGACCAGCGGGAGGGCCACGAAGGTGATCTCCGAACCCATCGTGCTGGCGGTGGCTGCGGTGAACAGCCGGCGGAACCCCTGGTTGCGCCAGAGCGACCCGGGTGCCTCGTCGGTGCGGTCGGCGGTGGCGGTCATGCGGTCCGCCACCGCACGGTGTCCAGCACCCGTTCGCACCGCTGCACCGCCTGGGCGGCGTCGGCTCCGGAGGCGACGACCAGGCCCATCCGAATGTCCCAGCCGGTGCGCACCGGCACCGCGGTGTCGCCGACGTGCATCGGGAACACCACGCCAACCTCGGCCTCGGCCAGCTCCTCGAACAGCCCGGGGAACCCGAACACGGGGCTCCCCGGCGCCACCCGGCGCACTGCGACGCCCTCGGCGGCCAGCTCGTCGAGCCCCTCGATCGCGGTGACCCTGCCCGGGGTCGGGGTGAACACCCGCAGGGCGGCCCCGCCCCGCGGGGCGGGAGGACCGGCCGGCAGGTCGACGAGGCCGAGCGGGGCGCCGAGGAACAGCAGGTTCGCGTCGACGCCGTAGGCTCGGCGGACCACCTCGGGGATGCCCAGCCCGGCCATCCGGTTGTGGGTCTCCATCAGCCGGGGCCCGTCGCGGGTGACGACGAACTCGGTGTGCGAGGGGCCGTCGGTCACCCCGATCGCGTCGAGCAGCCGGACGGTCAGCTCGCGCATGGTGGCCTCGTGCGGGCCGACCACCCTCGGCGGCGCGGTGATGCCGATCTCCACCAAGTGGTCGTTGATGGTCTCGTCGGTCAGGCCGAGCGTGGCGTGCTGACCGTCCACGGAGAACGCCTCGACCGTCGCGAGTGGACCGTCGAGGTACTCCTCGGCGACCGCCTCGCGGTAGCCGGCGGCGTCCATCGCCTTCCAGGCGAGCTCGGCCTCCAGCGTCCCGGTGACGATGTGGACGTCGGCGCTGCCGGAGCCGTCCACCGGCTTGAGGACGGCGCGGCCGACCGACTCCACGAACCCGGCGGCCTCCCGGCGGTCGCGGACCAGCCGGTGCGCGACGCGGTCGATGCCGTGCCGCGCCAGCGTCTCCCGTACGGCCGCCTTGTTCTTGATCGTGCGGGCCGCCGCGGCCGGTGTGTGTGGCACGCCGAGCGCCTCGGCCACCTCGGCGGCCGGGACCGTGCCCAGGTCGGTCGTGCACAGCACGCGGTCCAACGGCCGGGCCCGGTGCAGCGGCGCCAGCACCTCGAGCACGGCCGCGGGGTCGGTGACCGGGGCGTGCACGATCCGCTCGCAGTGCTCGGCGAAGTCGGGCTCGTACCGGCCGGGCTCGTGCACCAGGACGACGTCGACGTCGAGCGCGCGGGCGTACTTGACGGCGTGCAGGCGCCCGCCGATCACGGCTACCCGTGGCATGTGGGTACTCCCCTTCTCAGGTGGGTTCGGTCTCCAGCCGGACCAGGGCGGTCAGCTCGCGGAACGTGCTGTCGAGCGCGTCGAGCGCCGGCGCGACGAACATCAGGTGGCCGTGGCCCTGGAAGGTCTGCGGGGGCACGGCGAGCGGCTCGCCCGGCTCGCGGTAGATGTCGAGCTCGACGACCCGCGGGTCGGCGCGGGCCTCCTCGACGCCCCGGGCGGCGACGAACCGGCCCGCCCGCTCGGGGAAGATGTTCCAGAACCCGACGGCCGCGGGCCGCTCCCTCGGCTCGATCCCGGGCGCTCGGCCGGTCGCGACGTCGAGCGCGCCCTCGACCAGGTCGACGCCGGTGGACAGCAGGACCGATCGGTAGATGGGTCCGCCGCCGAGCCGGGCCGCGGCCTCCAGCAGGACCGGCTCTGTCCCGTTCCGCAGGCGGAACTCGACGTGGGTACCGCCGACGTCGATGCCCAGCGCGGCGTGCACGTCCGCCGCCGCGGCGGCCGCGGTCGCCGCCACCTCGGCCGGCAGCCGCGTCGGCGTGCAGGCGTAGACCTCCTCGAACGTCGGTCCGGTCGGCAGCGGTTTGTCGTGGATGGCGACCGAGTGGGTGACCCCGCCGACCACGAGCGACTCGACGCTGATCTCCGGGCCGGGCACGAACTCCTCGAGCAGCAGCCCGCCGCCGTACTCGGCGACCGCGGCGCGGTGCAACGGGTCCCGGGAGAAGCCGGCCCAGGCGCCGTGGCGGAAGAACTCGAAGTGCGCGGCGAGCTCGTCGCGGTCGGCGACGCTGCGGACGAACATGCTCCCGGTGCCGAGCACCGGCTTGAGCACCAGCGGGAACCCGACGCCCTCGGCCACGTCGAACGCCTCGTCGAGGTCGCGGGCGAGCCCGAACCGGGGCTGGCGCACGTCGTGGGCCTGTGCCGCCAGGCGCATCCGGTACTTGTCCCTGGCCAGCTGGGCGGTGCGCTCACTCACCCAGGGCAGGCCGAGCTCGGCGGCCACCCGCGCCACGGCCGGCACGAGCGCCTCGGCGAACGTGACGACGCCGGACACCGGGGCGGTCTCCGCCTTGACCGCGGCCAGCACGTCCTCGGCGTTCGCGGTGTCCACCGGCACTACCCGGTCGGCCAGCTCGGCCTCCCACGTGGCGCCGGCCATCAGCAGCACCAGCTCCTCGCCGTGGTCGGCGGCATAGCGGGCGGCACGCGCCAGATGCCGCCGCCGGCTCGGGTTGCCCTTGTGTACGACCAGAATGCTCATGAGTCCTCCAGGGTCAGCGCGGCGCCGACGGCGGCGATGCCGGTACACAGGTCGTCCTCGGTGATGACCAGGGGTGGGAACAGGTGCACGCGGTTCGCGGCGACGAAGGGCCAGACGCCTCGGGCGCGGCAGGCGGACAGCACCTCGGCCATCCGGGGGTGCACCCGCCCGGGTGCCGCGTACGGGGCGAGCGGCGCGCGGGTCGCCCGGTCGGCCACCAGCTCGAGCGCCCACGCCAGCCCTCTGCCCCGAACCTCGCCCACCACCGGCAGGTGCCCGGCCAGCTCGGTGAGCAGCGGCCGCACCACGCGCTCCCCGAGGTCCGCGGCGCGGTCCACCAGGCCGTCCTCCTCGAGCACGGTCAGCGAGGCGACGATCGAGGCGCAGGCCAGCGGATGGCCGGAGTAGGTCAGGCCGCCCGGGTAGGGCCGCTCGGCGAAGTGCTCGGCCACCCGCTCCCCCACCACAACGCCGCCGACCGGCACGTAGCCGGAGTTGACGCCCTTGGCGAAGGTCAGCAGGTCCGGCCGAACGCCCCACAGGTCGCAGGCGAACCAGGCGCCGCAGCGGCCGAAGCCGGTCATCACCTCGTCGGCGACCAGCAGGATGCCGTGTTCGTCGCAGAGGGCGCGGACCCCGGCGAGGTAGCCCTCCGGCGGCACCAGCACGCCGTTGCTCCCCACCACCGGCTCGACGATCACCGCCGCGACCGTGTGCGGGCCCTCCAGCTCGAGCAGCCGGCGCAGGTGCGCCAGCGCGCGCTCACCCTCCTGCTCCTCGCTGGTGGCGTGGAACTCCGACCGGTACAGGTACGGCCCGAAGAACCGCACCGTCCCGGCGCCGGCGCCGGGCACCGCCCAGCGCCGCGGGTCGCCGGTGACACCGATGGCCCCCTCGGTCGCGCCGTGGTAGGACCGGTGCGCGGCCAGGACCTTGGGCCGCCCGGTGACGCAACGCGCCATCCGCAGGGCGTGTTCGACGGCGTCGGCGCCACCCGTGGTGAACAGCACCGACCTGGCCCCGGGCGGGGCGAGCTCCAGAATCATGCGGGCCGCCCGCTCGCGCACCTCCGCGCCGAACGACGGGGCGAGCGTGCACATGCGGCCGGCCTGGTGCGTGACCGCGGCGACCACGGCCGGGTGCTGGTGGCCGAGGTGCAGGTTGCCCAGCTGGGCGTGCAGGTCCAGGAAGCGCTCGCCCTCCCGGGTCCAGAACCAGGCACCCGCACCGCCGGCCACCACCACCGGAGCGGCCTTGGCCTGCGCCACCCAGGGGTGGAAGACCGGATCAGACGCCATGACGGTCCCAGTGCACGCCGAAGACGGTCTCCTCGTCCGGCCGCCGCTCGGGGATGGGGTGGGAGACCGTGGTGCGGTTCATGAAGTGCCGCCAGGTCACGTTCTCCGACTGGGCGCAGCCGCCCCAGCTGCCGCTCGCCACGATCGAGGTGAACGGCAGGCCGTTGTCGAAGCTGCCGCTGTTCCCCGAGCCGGTGGACTGGTTCACCATCACCCTGGCCACCCCGACCCGTTCGGCGAGCGCGGCCACCCGGTCCGCGCGGGTGGTGTGGATGCCGCAGCTGTGCCCGCTGCCGCAGGCCCGGGTGATCGCGTCCACCGCGGCCACGGCCTGGTCGAAGTCCTGGTAGGTCACCAGGGTGAACACCGGTGAGAGCTTCTCGCCCAGCAGCGGGTCGGCCGGGTCCACCTGGTCGAGCACGGCGACCAGCGACGTGGTCTTGTCCGGGTCGGCCGGCTCGATGCCGGCGCGCTCGGCCAGGGCGGCGGCGGGGCGGCCGATCGCCGAACGGTCCAGCCGGGTCCCGTCGGGCCAGAGCACGCGCCGCAGTCGTGCGGTCTCGTCCGGGTCGCACAGGTGCACGCCGCGCTCGCGCAGCTCGGCGCGGAACTCCGCGGCGACCGCCGCCGCGACGAGCACGTTGCTCTCCGAGGAGCAGGAGGTCCCGTTGTTGAACGTCGACCCGGTGACGATCCGCTCGGCGGCGGCGGCCAGGTCGGCCGTCTCGTCCACCACGACCGTGGGGTTGCCGACGCCGGCCCCGATGGCGGGTGTGCCGCTGGCGTAGGCGCGGCGCACGGTCGCCGCCCCGCCGGAGACCACGACGAGGTCGGCGGCGCTCATCAGCGCCTCGGCCAGGGGGCGGCCGCTCGGCCCGACGCGCTGCACCAGGTCCGGCGGGGCCCCCACCTCCACCAGCGCGGCCCGGATGAGGGCGACGGCGTGGGCGACGGCGTCCTGCGCGGCGGGGTTGGGACAGCACACGACCGCGTTGCGGGTCTTGAGCAGCTGCAGCGTCGTGCACACCACGGCCGAGCAGGGCGCGGTCGCCGGGCTGACCAGCGCCACCACCCCGACCGGTTTGGCCAGGACGCGCAGGCCGAGCGCCGGGTCGGCCTCGAGCACGCCGACGGTCCGCGCGCCGTGCATGTCCCGCAGCGTGCCGAGCACCCGCCTGCGGTGCAGGGCGAACAGGTCCTCCGGGTCGCCCAGCCCGGTGCCGCGATGCGCTGTCGCGGACATCGCACGCACGTTGTCCGCCCGGTAGCACCACCAGCCGACCGCGGCGACGACGTCGTCGACCCGGTGCTGCGGCCAGGTGGCGGCCTGCTCCTGGGCAGCCCGGGCACGGACGAGGGCCGCGTCGACCACATGGTCGGTCCCTGGATTGTCCACGTGATCTCCTCCGTCGGACGCGCGTCCTTGTTCCGCATTCCTCGCGGCAGTGGTCGGGTCGCGTTCCCCTCGCGCAGCGGACAGTTTGCCGCACTGTCGCGCATTCTGCGCTGAAAAATTCTTCCCAGTACAGTTAAGCGTTGCTCCAATGACCGGACCGGCCTAATCACTACTCAATTCGAGGGTTCGATGTATCTGGGGAAGGGGAGCTTCCTCGCCGCCTTACCGCTGGTAAGAGCGTTGACAGGGGTCGAAGTGACCTGTTAGAACACTTGCCGCAAAGAATCGATGGGCGTGGCTCGTTTTCCGTCGGGGGAAACCGATCCCTATTGCCCGGGGAACTTACTTCCGACCTGACAAGGAAAACCCGTGAGAAAGCTTTCCATCGCCGGCCGGTTCATCGACGACTCCACCGACGCGTACGTGATCGCCGAGATCGGGCACAACCACGAGGGAGATCTCGGCAAGGCCGAGGAGCTCGTCCGCGCGGCGGCCGCGGCCGGTGCGAGCGCGGCCAAGCTCCAGAAGCGTGACAACCGCTCGCTCTACACCCGGGCCATGTACGACGAGCCCTACACCGGGCGCAACAGCTACGGTCCGACCTACGGCGCGCACCGCGAGGCGCTCGAGTTCGGCGCCGCCGAGTACCGGCACCTCGCCGCGGTCGCCGCCGACGCCGGCATCCACTTCATCTCCACCGCCTTCGACTTCCCCAGCGTGGACTTCCTGGTGGAGCTGGGGGTCCCAGCGATCAAGATGGCCTCCGGCGACCTGACCAACGTCCCGCTGCTCACCTACGCGGCCAAAGCCGGCATCCCGCTGGTCATCAGCACCGGTGCCGCCGACATGGCCGACGTGCGCCGCGCGGTGGACGCGATCCTGCCGATCAACCCGCAGCTGGCCGTGTTGCAGTGCACGGCGATCTACCCCGCGGCGCCGGTCGACCTCAACCTGTCGGTCATCCGGACCTACCGCAGGGAGCTGCCGGAGGTCGTGGTCGGCTTCTCCGGGCACGACCTCGACCTGAGCCCCAGCTACCTCGCCTACGCGCTCGGGGCCAGGGTGATCGAGAAGCACGTCACGCTGGACCGCGGCCGCCCCGGCAGCGACCACCACTTCTCGCTCGAGCCGGCACAGCTCGGCGAGCTGGTCTCGGGGCTGCGCCGCACCCGGGAGGCACTCGGCTCGCCGGTCAAGGCGCGGGACCCCCGGGAGCTGCCGGCGCTGCGCAAGATGGGCAAGAAGCTCGTCGCCGCGCGGCCGCTGCCCGAGGGGCACGTGCTCGGCGAGGTCGACATCCTGATCAAGTCTCCGGGCGACGGCACCCCGCCGTACCTGCTCGACCAGGTCATCGGTCGGCCCCTCGGCGCTCCGCTCGCCGCGGAGGCCGACATCACCCTCGACGTCCTGGCATGACCGCGGCCGCGCCGGACGCGGACCTGTCCGACCGGCTCGCGGTGGTCACCGGCGTGTGCGGGCGCCTCGGTCCGGTGTGGACCGACGCGCTGCTCGCCGCGGGCGCCGCCGTCGTCGGTCTGGACCGGGCCGGGGCGCCGGACGCCCGGCTGCGCGAGGTGCTGGAGGTGCACGGAGACAAGGCGTTCCGCTTCCACACCGCGGACGTCACCGACCGGGCCGGGCTGGAGCGGGTGCTCGGCGCGTGCTCCCGCCCACCGGACGTGCTGGTGAACAACGCCGGTGTCGACTCGCCGCCCTCGGCCGCCGCCCGGGGCTGGGAGTTCCGCGACGTGCCCGTGGAGCTGTCCGGCACGGTGCTGGACGTCAACGCGCTGGGCACGCTGCTGGCCTGCCAGGTGTTCGGCTCGGCCATGGCCGCCCGCGGCGGCGGGTCGATCGTGAACATCGGCTCGCTCTACGCGGGCCTCGCACCCGACCAGCGGCTCTACGCCCACCTCCCGCTCGACCCGCCGTTCCTGAAGCCGCCCGCCTACGGGATGTCCAAGGCCGCCGTCGGAGCGCTCACCCGCTACCTCGCCGCGCTCTGGGGCGGGGCGGGCGTGCGGGTGAACACGCTCTCGCCGGGCGGGGTGCTCGGCGACCAGGACGCGGAGTTCGTCGCGAAGTTCAGCGACCGGGTGCCGCTGCGGCGGATGGCGGTCGCCGCGGACCTGCGCGGCCCGCTGCTGTTCCTGGCCTCGCCGCAGAGCGGCTACGTGACCGGAACCGAACTGCTCGTCGACGGCGGCTACGGCTGCTGGTGACCATCTGGAGCTGACATGCGGACGCTGACCTGGCTGCCCGTGACCGAGTTCGAGCGGGTCCGGGCGGGCATCGCCGATCCACACCTGCGCTGCCGCGCCGTCGCGGCGATGACGAGGATCAACACGCTGTACATGGTGTCGCGCGCCGGCTCGGGCCACCTCGGCTCGAGCTTCAGCGCCGCGGACGTGGTGTCCTGGCTGCTGCTGGAGGAGCTGCGGGAGGAGGACGTCTACTTCTCCTCCAAGGGCCACGACGCGCCCGGGCTCTACGCCGCGCTGATCGGCCTGGGCCGGCTCGAGGAGGACCTGCTGCACCGGCTGCGCCGGCTCGGCGGCCTGCCCGGCCACCCCGACGTGCGCACCCCGCACATGCCGTTCAACACCGGTTCGCTCGGCATGGGCATCTCCAAGGCGAAGGGGCTGGTGCTGGGCAACCGGCTGGCCGGCCGGCGGCAGCGGGTGTTCGTGCTCACCGGTGACGGCGAGCTGCAGGAGGGCCAGAACTACGAGGCGCTCGCCGGGGCAGTGCACGCCCGAATGGGCGAGCTCACCGTCGTCGTCGACCACAACAAGCTCCAGTCCGACACGTGGGTGGCGGACGTGAGCGACCTCGGCGATCTGGCCGCGCGGTTCGCCGGGTTCGGCTGGGGGGTGCTGCGCTGCGACGGCAACGACGTGGCCGCGCTCGACCGGACGTTCCGCGAGCGGGAGCGGGCCCACCCCGACCGCCCGGTGGTGGTGATCGCCGACACCGTGAAGGGTGCCGGCTGCGCCCGGTTCGCGGCGACCTCGATGGCGCCGGGCGAGTGGCGCTACCGCTTCCACAGCGGCGCGCCCTCGCCGGCCGACCACGCGGCCGCGCACGAGGAGCTGACCGCGGCCGCGAACGCGGTGCTGGCCGAGGCCGGCCTGGCACCGCTGACCGGACGGACCGCCTCGGTGCCCGATCCGCCCGGTGCCGCGGGCGCCGGCACCGTCTCGCTGCCTCGGGTCTACGGCGAGGCGCTGACCGCGCTCGCGGCACGCGACGAGCGGGTCGTCGCGCTCGACGCGGATCTCGTCCTGGACACCGGGTTGGTCCCGTTCCGCGACGCCCACCCCGGCCGCTTCGTCGAGTGCGGCATCGCCGAGCAGGACATGGTGTCGATGGCCGGCGGCCTTGCCGCGCGCGGGTTCCTTCCGTTCGTCCACTCGTTCTCCTGCTTCCTGCACGCCCGGCCGAACGAGCAGATCTACAACAACGCCAGCGAGGACCGGAAGGTCGTCTACGTCGGTTCGCTGGCCGGGGTGCTGCCGGCGGCGCCGGGGCACTCACACCAGGCCGTGCGCGACGTCAGCGCGGTCGGCGCGGTACCGGGGCTGGTGGTGCTGGAGCCGGCGAACCCGGCGCAGACCCGTGCCGCGGTCGACTACTGCGCCGCCGCGCCGCAGAGCGTCTACCTGCGGCTGGTCAGCGTGCCCTGCGCGGCGGAGCTGCTGGACCTGCCGGCCGGTCCGCTGGTCACCGGTCGGGGGCAGGTGGTGCGGGCCGGCGGTCGGGTCGTCGCGATCGGCGCGGGACCGGTGGTGCTGGCCGAGCTGCTGGCGGCCGCCCCCGCGCTCGACCTGACCGTGGTGAACCTGCCGTGGCTCAACCGGGTCGACCCGCGCTGGCTGGCCGACCTCGCCGAGGGCGCCGACGCGGTCGTCGTGGTCGACAACCACCTCACCCGCGGCGGCCAGGCCGACCTGGTGGCCCGCGCGCTGCTGGAGGCCGACCTGCCCCGGCCGCCGCGCTTCCTCGGCATCGGGCTCACCGAGCTGCCCGTGTGCGGCACCGCGAACGAGGCGCTCGAGCACCACGGGCTGCGGTCCGACCGGCTCACCGACACCCTGCTCGCCCGCCTCCCTGGGGCGCGTTTGGTGGATCTTGGTCGATGCGGTTCGTGATCCGGGTGGTTCCTGGCAAGGCGGAGCGTCGGCCTCGTACCGGGTCGTACTCGGCCGATGCGACAACGCCGCCAGGGGCCATCCGGGCGCGGACCGCGCGGCCGGAGATCCACCAGACGTGCCCCAGCACGTCACGACCTGAAAGGACACCTCCCATGGAGACCGTCTACAACGACCTGATCCGACCGCCGCGAGAGCTGGTGGACGGCTTCCGGGCCGTGCTCGCCGAGTACAGCCCGAGCTGCCTGGTCGCCGACGCACGCCGCCGCGTCGGCGCCATCGGCGGCCTGCTCCCCGTGCTCCCCCACCACAAGGTCGCCGGCCCGGCGCTCACGGTGAACCTGTCGGTCGACGACCTCGTCGACTGCATGCCGGTGCTCGCCCGCGCCGAGCCCGGCGACGTGATCGTGCTCGCGGCGCACGGCTGCACCCGCACGGCGATGTGGGGCGGGCTGATGTCCACGCTCTCGGCGAAGGCCGGGATCGCGGCGGGCGTGGTGGACGGCGCGATCCGCGACGTCGACGAGATCCGCGACCTCGACTTCCCCGTCTGGTACCGGGGAACCGTGCCCCGTCCCTCGCCGACCGCGGTGCACGACCGCACCGAACCGGTCCAGGTGAACGTGCCGGTGGTGATCGCCGGCGAGGTGGTCAACCCGGGCGACATCGTCGTGGCCGACGAGAACGGCATCGCCGTCGTACCGCCGGACCTCGCCGAGGACGTGCTCGCCGGCACCAGGATGAACATCACCAAGGAGAAGGTGATCCGCGACAAGATCAGCTCGGGGGCGTCGGTCGCCGAGCTGCTGGCCGAGTTCGGACACCTGTGATGCGCGTATACCTCACCGGCGCCGACGGCATGCTGGGCACGGCGCTCACCGACGCGGTCCGCACCGGACCGTCCACTCAGGACTGGTTACTGCACGGGGTCTCCCGGGCCGACTTCGACATCGCCGACCGCCGCGCGGTGCTCGACTCGGTGGCCGCCTTCGCCCCGGACGTGGTCGTACACGCCGCCGCACACGCGATCGTGGACGACTGCGAGACCGACCCGCGGCTGGCGATGCGGGTCAACGTCGCCGGCACGCACAACGTCGCGCACGCCTGCCGCCGCAGCGGCGCCCGCCTGGTCTACCTGTCCAGCGACTATGTCTTCGACGGCGCGACGCCGCCCGAGGGCGGCTACCGGGAGACCGACACGCCGAGCCCGCTGTCGGTCTACGGGCTCACCAAGCTCGCCGGCGAGCGGATCAGCCAGACGGTGCCCGCCCACCTCCTGGTGCGGACGTCGTGGCTGTTCGGCGGCTCCGACGAGCGGACGGACACGGTGCTCGCCACCGTGCGCGGGGCGGCGCGGGGCGCCGCTGTCGAGCTGATCGACGACCAGTTCAGCTGCCCGACCTACACCGTGGACCTGGCCGCGGCACTGGTGTTCCTGCTCGCCCGCGGCACCACCGGCACCGTGCACGCCGCCAACACGGGCAGCGCGAGCTGGTACCAGGTGGCCCAGGTCGCCCTGGCCACCCGCCACGACACGCCGACGCTACTGCCGGTCCCTCTCGCCGACCGCCCCTTCCTCGGCACCCGCCCCCGCGACTCCGCCCTGAACACCGACCTGCTGGCCTCCCTGGGACATCCCATGCCCCACTGGACCGACGCGGTGACCCGCTTCTGCCGCGAGCTCGGGACGGTGCGGACATGAGGCACCCCGAGTACAGGAACTGGGCGGGAACCACCCTGTGTCGGCCGGCTCGGATCGTTCGGCCCCTCGTCGAGGAGGAGGTCGTGGCCGCGTTGGCACGCGCCGCCGCGGCGGGTGAGACCGTGCGTGCGGTGGGCGCCGGGCACGCGTTCAACCGGCTCGCGTGCACCGACGGCACCCTGCTCGACATGTCGGCCTACACCGGGGTCGGCCACCTCGACCGGGACGCCGGCCTGGTCACCGTGCGCGGCGGCACCTCGCTGGCCGCGCTGAACGCGGCACTGCACCGGGCCGGCCTGGCGCTGGCCAACGTCGGCACGATCACCGGGCAGACCGTGGCCGGGGCACTGGCCACCGGCAACCACGGCACGGGCCTGGCGCACGGTCCGTTCGCGAGCCTGGCGGTGGGTCTGCGCCTGGTCACGGCGGACGGTGCGGTGCGCGACTGCGACGAGCGGCGCGACCCGGAGCTGTTCCGGTGTGCCCGCACCTCGCTCGGCGCGCTCGGCGTGGTCACCCGGGTGACCCTGCGCTGCGAACCGGCGTTCCGGCTGCGCGTGGTGGGCGGCAGCCGGCCCCTCGACGACGTGCTCGACGGGTTCGACGAGTGGGCGGGCAGCGCGGAGCACGTCTCGTGTGCGTGGCTGCCCTGGCGGGACACGGTCTCGACCCGCGCGCTGCACCGCACGGAGGAGCCGGTCACCCCCGGCGCCCGGCTGCGCCCCTGGCGCTCGACCGTCGAGGAGGTCCGGTGCGGGCTGGCCGGCCTGGCGGGCCGGGTAAACCCCGCCGCGGCGCCCCGGCTGGTGGAGGGGCTGCCCCCGCGGCGACCGCAGGCGTCCTATGTAGACGAAAGCTACCGGGTGTTCAGCTTCCCGCAGCCGGTGCGGTTCCTGGCACTGGAGCACGCGTTGCCGGTCGCGGGTGTGCCGGCGGCGCTGCGCGCGCTGCGCGGGGCGCTGCGGCGGTTCGGCCTGTACTCGCCGTACTCGGTGCTGGTCCGGGTCGGCGCCGCGGACGACGCGCCGCTCTCGCCGGCCTACGGCCGCCGGACCGGCTACGTCAACCTCACCGTGCCCCGCGGCACCCGTCACGTGGAGCTGCTGCGCACCGTCGAGCACGTGCTGCGCGAGCACGACGGCCGGCCGCACTGGGGCAAGGCGCACACCGCGACGGCCGAGGTCCTGCGACCGCGCTACCCGGAGTGGGACACCTTCGCCAGGATGCGCGGCAAGCTGGACCCGGCCGGTCTGTTCACCAACGACCACCTGGCCCGGTTGCTGGGGAGCGTGGACGAGTGAAGGGGTTGTTCCTGGACTTCGACGGGCTGGTGTGCGACACCGAGTCCGCTGCCCGGCGGTCGTGGGCCGAGCTGTACGCCCGGCTCGGTCACGAGCTGCCCGCGCGGCTGTGGGCCAGGATGGCGGGCCGGTCGTCCGGGCACGAGCTGGCCGCGGCCGACCTGGCCGCGCGGCTGGGCCGCCCGGTCACCGACGCCGAGCTGACCTGGCGCGCCGGCCGCAAGCGCGAGCTCGCCGACGCCGAGCCGCTGCGTCCCGGGGTGGCGGACCTGCTCGACAGCGCCCGCGAGCGCGGGCTGGGGCTCGCGGTCGTGTCGAGCTCGGCGAGGTCGTGGGTGCTGGGGCACCTGGCCCGGCTGGGCGTCGGTGACCGGTTCGCCGTCGTCGTCACCGGCGACGACGAGCCGCGGCACAAGCCGGCGCCGGACCTGTACCGGCACGCCCTGACCGCGACCGGTCTCGCCGCCGCCGAGGTCGTGGCGTTCGAGGACTCGCCGTCCGGGGTGGCCGCCGCGCTCGCCGCCGGCCTGCGCTGCGTCGCCGTCCCCAACGGTGCGGCTCCCCCGGCGGCGGAGCTGGGCCGGGCGACCCTGGTCCTGCCGACGCTGGCGGGAGTTGGCATCGAGGCGCTGCCGGCATGAACAGCCCGCTCGCCGACGAGGCACCGCCCCCGGCCTGGATCTGGCGCGACGGCGGACTCGAGCCGTGGTCGGAGGCGCTGGTGCACGTCAACGCGGTCGGCCACGCGTCGGTCGCGGCGGTGTTCGAGGGGATCAAGGCCTACCTGGCCGACGGCGGTGACCGGCTGCTGGTCTTCCGCCTCGACGACCACCTCGACCGGCTGCTCGACTCGGCCCGCCTGTGCCGCCTCACGGTGCCGTACTCCCGGGCGGAGCTGCGCCTGGCCTGCCTGGAGCTGTTGGCCGCCAACGGCTCCCGTGGCGACACCTACCTGCGGCCGTGGGTCTTCCCGCGCGGGGTGATCCGGGAGCAGCTGGTGCCGGCCGGTGTCGAGTGCACCGCGGTGGTCGACAGCTGGCCGTTCACCAGCCGGCTGGGCGGCGGCGCGACCTGCCGGGCCGCGGTCAGCTCCTGGCTGCGGGTGCCGGCCACGGCCATGCCCCCGCGGGCCAAGGCGTTCGCCAACTACCACAACGGACGCCTCGCGCTCATCGAGGCGCGGCAGAACGGGCACGACTGGCCGATCATGCTCAACGACCGGCACCAGGTCGCCGAGGGGCGCCGCGGCGTGTGTCGCGCTGGTGCGCGACGGCGTGCTGGTCACCCCCTCGCTGGCGAGCGGGGTGCTCGCCGGGATCACCCGGGACTCGCTGCTGACCGTCGCCGCCGAACTGGGGGTGCCGGTCGAGGAGCGCGCGGTGGACCGCGGCGAGCTGCACCTGGCCGAGGAGATCTTCTTCATGGGCACCGCCTGGGAGGTGCTGCCGGTCGTCGCGATCGACGGCCTGCCGGTCGGTGGCGGTGGGATCGGCCCGGTGGCCGCGGCGCTGGAGCGGGAGTACGCGGCGCTGGTGCGCTGCCGCTCCGACCGCCACCCCGAGTGGCTGACCGAGGTGTCGTTCCAGCGATCCTGAACAGTAGTGTGCAGAAGTTTTCAGCGGTCCGGTCGGCCGGTTCCGGCAGGATGAACACGGTTCCGCTCGTCAACCCAGGGGGTCCCCGGATGTCCACCGTCGTGCTCGGCGGCGACCTGCCGCTCAACCGCATCGGCTTCGGTGCCATGCACCTCACCGGTCCGGGGGTGTGGGGTCCGCCGGAGAACCCGGCGGCCGCCGTCGCGGTGGCCCGCCGCGCGGTGGAGCTCGGCGTGAACTTCATCGACACGGCGGACTCCTACGGGCCAGGCACGAGCGAGGAGGTGCTGGCGGAGGCGTTGCATCCGTACCCGCCGGGCCTGGTCATCGGCACGAAGGCCGGCCAGACCCGCCCCTCGCGTCGGGAGTGGCGCCCGGTGGGACGCCCGGAGTACCTGCGCCAGCAGGCCGAGCTGAGCCTGCGCCGGCTGCGGCTGGAGCGCATCGACCTGTACCAGCTGCACCGCATCGACCCGAAGGTGCCGGCGGACGAGCAGTTCGGCGCGCTGCGGCAGCTCCAGGACGAGGGCAAGATCCGCCACATCGGACTGTCCGAGGTGACGGTGGACCAGCTCGAGCAGGCCCGCCGCCAGCTCGAGGTGGTGAGCGTGCAGAACATGTACAACCTCGGCCAGCGCCGGCACGAGGACGTGGTCGACTACTGCGAGCGCGAGAACATCGTGTTCATCCCCTGGGAGCCGATGGCCAGCGGCGACCTGGCCGCACCCGGCGGCCCGCTCGAGCGCGTCGCGAAACAGCTCGACGCCACCCCGGCACAGGTCGCGCTGGCCTGGCTGCTGCACCGCTCGCCGGTCATGCTCCCGATCCCGGGAACCAGCTCGATCGCGCACCTGGAGGAGAACGTCGCGGCCGGCTCGCTCGAGCTGTCCGCCGACCAGCTCGCCGAGCTGACCCCGGCGAGCTGACCCCGGCGGGCTGTGAAGCTCAGCTGGAGAGGCTCGCGGAGGACACCACCGGGCGGGCCGGGAGTCGCTCGGGCGGGGGACGAAGGCGGGCGGCCGCCGCCACGAGGGCCCTGACCGTCGCCCGCAGCGCGGGGCGGTGAGCGGTCTCCACCCGCCAGATCGCGTAGACCTGCCGGGTCAGGGCCGGGGTCAGCTCCACCAGCCGCACCTCCGGCGGAACCCGGTCGCGCCCCAGCCGCGGGATCAGTGCCACCCCGAAACCGGCGGCGACCATCGCGAGCTGGGTGGGGTACTCGCCGACGGCGTGCTCGATCCGTGGTTCCACGCCCTGCCCGCGCAGCGTGTGGCGCAGCCAGTCGCCGCACACCGTGCCGCGCGGCCAGCTCACCCACGGTTCCCGGGCGACCTCGGCGATGTCCACCCGCTCGCGGTCGGCGAGCGGGTGCGTCGCCGGCAACGCCACGTCCATGGGGTCGTATAACAAGTTCACCCGTTCGAGGTCGCCCGCCAGCTCCAGCGGCACGTCGAACCAGTCCTGGACGACGGCGATGTCCACGTCGCCGCGCACCACCAGCGGCACCGACACGGCCGGGTCGTGTTCGTGCAGCACGGGGTGCAGCTGCGGGAAGTCGGCCCGCAACGCCCGCATCGTCCTGGCGACGAGCCCGCGGGCCACGCTGGGGAACGCCGCGATCGACACTCGGCCGACGACAGCCCCCCGATGGCCCTCCAGCGCCGCCTCGGCCGCGTCGACCAGCGAGAGGATCTGCTCGGCGTGGTCGACGAGCAGCCGCGCGGCGTCGGTGAGCCGCACGCTGCGGCCGTGGCGCTCCAGCATGGCCTGGCCGACGTCGCGTTCCAGCTTCGCGATCCGCTGGGACACCGCCGAGTTCGTGATGTGCAGCGCCTCGGCCGCCGCGTTGATGGATCCTCCCGCCGACACCGCCTGCAGTGCCCGCAGCAGCCCCAGCTCGAGCATGTGACCCACGGTCCTCACCGCCTCCCGTCCGGTGTCGACATTATCCGCCGCCGACCGACCGGAAGCCGTGGATGACCTGGGTGAACGCCCGGGATCAGCCCGGCGCCCCAGCCTCGCCGACGATGTCCATCAGCAGGATGCACCCCTGGACGGAGCCGCTCGGGTTGCGCAGCGAGCTACAGCGCACGGCGAGGGTGACCAGCCGGCCTCGCCGGTTCACCGCGTCCACCTTGACGACCGTCTCGAAGCTCGCGTCGGCCAGCGCCTGGCGCACAGCGGGCTGCAGCTCGGTCACCGGCAGTCCGATGTCGAGGTTGAGCAGGTGCTGGTCGATCGCCTCGTCGCCGCGCAGGCCCCACAGGTCCTCGGCACCGCGGTTCCAGGCCAGTACCCGCATCTCCCGGTCCACCACGGCCAGGCCCGACCCCACCGAGGTGAGGACCGACTCCAGGAAGTCGTTGACCTCGTCCAGCTCGAGCGAGCGGTCCCGCAGCGTGTCGTTGGTGGCCTGGAGCTCCTCGTTGGTGGACTGGAGCTCCTCGTTCATCGTCTCGAGCTCCTCGTTGGTGGACTGGAGCTCCTCGTTCGTGGTCTCCAGCTCCTCCACAGTCGACTGGAGCTCCTCGTTCGTGGTCTCGAGCTCCTCGTTGGTGGACTGGAGCTCCTCGTAGGCCGACTCCAGCTGCCGGTTGGCGTGCGCGAGCTCGTCGAGCAGCGCCCGCGCCGCGGTGACGTCGTGGAACACGATCGACACCCCGATCAGGCCGCCGTCCGCCTCGACCAGCGGGTTCACGTGGATCTCCAGCCACGCCACCTCGCCGGAGACGCGCTGCCACTCCACGTCCTCGATCCGGATCGCCCGGCGCTCCACCTTCGCCTGCTCGACGTAGCCACGCAGCTCCACCGGCCGGTAGGAGACCTCGAGATCGCGCAGCAGGCGTCCGACGTCGCGGGAGGACAGCCCGAACACGATCTCCGCCTGCTGGTTGACCAGCGCGACGGTGTCCTCCGCGGTGATGACGACCTGCGCCACCGGGCTCGCCGAGAACGCGTACTCCCGCAGCTGGTCGAGGCTCCCGATCTCGCCGTGGCGCTCGTAGGTCAGCCCCTGGGCGGGGAACTGGCCCAGGCCGGCGGGCGTCGTGGCGGTCTTGCGGAACACCCGCCGCTTGAGGTCGACGGGATCGAAGATGCGGGCGTGGGACAGCAGCATCTCGGCCTTGCCGAGGAACAGGAGTCCCCGCGGTGCGAGCGCGAAGTGCAGCCGGGACAGGATCCTCGCCTGGGTCTCGGCGTTGAAGTACATCAACGTGTTCCGGCAGACGAGCAGGTCGATGCGGGAGATCGGAGCGTCCTGGACGAGGTCGTTGCGGCCGAAGATGACCGAGCGGCGCACGTCCTTGCGGAATACGTGCTGGTTGGCCGCCCGATCGAAGTACTTTTCCACCAGGTCCGGTGGCAGGTGCTCCACCGCGGCCGTGGGATAGGTGGCCTGCCGAGCCTGGGCGAGCGCCTCCTCGTCGACGTCGGTGGCGTAGATCTTCACCCGCTGGCGGAACCGCTCCACGCCCAACGCCTCGGCGAACAGCATCGCCAGCGAGTACGCCTCCTCCCCGGACGCGCAGCCCGCGCTCCAGATCCGCACCGGATCCTCCGGCGACCGCTCGGCGAGCATGGTCGGCACCACGTCGGTACGCAGGTACTCCCACGCCTCGGGGTCGCGGAAGAAGCCCGTGACATTGATCAGGATCGTGTTGAACAGCGCGTTGAACTCCTCGGCGTCGACCTGCAGCAGGTCGATGTAATCGCCGTAGCCCTCGAGGGTCACCTGGCTCATCCGCCGCCTCACCCGCCGGGAAAGACTGGTGCGCTTGTAGCCGGTGAAGTCGAAGCCGCGGGCCTCCTTGAGGTAGGACAACAACGCCTCGAAGTCGCCGGGAGCGTCGGTGGAAGAGGTCACGCTGGCACGTTACCGCCCGTCACGCCCGCAGCACCGCCCAGACGACCTTGCCACCGGCCAGGGTGCGCGAGCAGCCCCACGTGACGGACAGGTCGGCGACCAGCGCGAGGCCACCCCGACCGGCGTGACCGGTGTCGGGCCGGACCGGCTCGGCCAGCGCCGGGTCGTCGTCGTAGACCGCGACGGTGAGCAGCCCCCGGCGCAGCTCGAGGCGCAGCGACGGGGCGCAGTAGGTGTGCAGGAGGGTGTTCTCCACCAACTCGTTCGTGATCAGGACCGCCGACTCGACGCACGAGACGACCTCCCAGTCCAGACAGAGGTCCCGTACGTACTGGCGGGACAACGATGCGCTGACCATCGAGTTCGGCAGCACACGGCGGGCCAGCCGGCGTACCGGCGGGCGGTGCGCGGAGGCCAGGGCCGTCTCCACCGACTCGTGGACCGGAAGGTAGCGGGCCAGGCGGTAGTCGGTGATCCCGGCGCGCCGCCGCTCGTCGCCTGCGGCGACCAGCAGCGGCACCCCGGGCCACTGGGCGAGCTGGGTGCACAACGACGAGAACAGCGAGTACGCGGACGGGTCGGGTACGACCAGCCGGTCGACGTCCACGATGACCGCTCGCGGCTCGTCGACGGCGGCCTTCAGCACCAGCGACCGCAGGTCCCCGTAGGTGAGGGAGTCCAGGACGCCCCGCGGCACCAGCACGAGGGCACCCTGGTGCTCCTCGAACTCCACGTACAGCGGCGACCGGTCCATCTCACCTCGTCTCCCCGCCCTGCCGCGCGGCCACTTCCAGCGGACCGCGGAGCAGCGCGGCCGCGTCCATGGCCTCGGCCGCGTTGTGATTGTAGCGACCGGCGAGTTCGGTGCTGCCGCGCTCACGAGCCTGGTCAGCCATGCGCTTGCTCAATGCCGCCTTCTCGTCCAGGGTGCGGATCGCGATCGACAGTGCACGTTCCCAGGATCCGCCCAGGGCGTTCAGCAGGGCCTCGGCGGTCCACGCGTGTCCGACTCGGCAGCGGTAGCGGGTGGCCGGCGACATCTCGACCAGCGCCCCGTCGCAGTCGGGGCAGGTGAAGCCCGACACGGGACCGAGCTGGGCCGGGTCGTGACGGGCGTGGGCCGGAGAGTCGGTGGTGGCGATGTCGTTCTCCAATCGCATGAGCCTGGAAGGCGCCGGCGCGCTGCCGATCTCCACTTCCTCCCGGCTGAGCTTGTCCAGGAGCGAACCAATCGCGCGGACCGGAAGGACGTGGTCGACGCGCAGGCTGGCGAGCGCGTGCCGCGGCATGGTCGGGAAGAGCGCCTCCTCCGGGTCCTGTACGACGACGGTCCCGCCTCGGCTCACGATCGAGAGCAGTCCGGCGACCCCGTCGTCCAGAACCCCGGAGAGCAGGACGCCGGTGGTCGCCGGGCCGGCGGCGATCGCCGCGGAGCGGAACAACGCGTTGATCGCCGGACGCCGGCCGTTCTCGGTGGGGCCGTGCGACAACGCCACGGTGCCGTCCAGCAGCAGCAGGTGGTGGTTGGGCGGCGCCACGTAAACCCGGCCGTGGACGAGGGCCTCGCCGTGCCTGGCCGCCGCGACGGGCAACTCCCCCGCACGCTGGAGGATTGCCGGCAGCGCACTGGACCCCCCGGGCGGGAGGTGCAGCACGACCAGCACGCTCGCCGCGAGCTCGTGGGGCAGCCCCGCGACGAACCCCTGCAGGGCTTCCACCCCACCCGCGGAGGCACCCACCACGATGACGTCTCTCCCGCGCCCGCCGGCCGCGAGGGCCGCGGAGTTGGAATGGTTGTCTGAGCGGGAGCTCATCGGGCCTCCAAACTGGGCAAGTAATGGGCTACCCCGTCCTTTCCAGGCGAAACTCAGTCGCTTGCGGGTGTTCGGACGGGTCGATCCGTTCGTGCCGCGCCAGCTCGCTGAAGTCCTCACCGATCGAGTGAGGAGGACGCTGCAACGCGCACAGCGTGCCGCCCAGATCCTGGGAGCGCGGGCGGACACGTTGACAGAGCGTGGTCAGACCGGTCGGATGGAGGCGTGCCCCAGGTCGCACTCATCCGGCGCCGACACGTGGATTTCGCCCTCGTGGCCGCCCAGAGCTGTGCCGGTTCGTCCCGCCAGCCCGTCGCCGATCCCATCGAGGTGCGCCCGTGTCGCCGACACCGTCCGTCGTCGTCCAGCTGAAGATCGAGATCCCGAGGGATCCCGCCATCTTCGCCGCCCTGTCCGACCTGCTGCACTCGCTCGCCGAGCTGCCCGGCGTCGAGGTCGACCGGCCCGCGGTCGCCGAGCCGGCGGAGGACGGGCTGCGGATCGTGCCGCACTCGCGCACGGTGCTGCACCGAGGGCTGGCGGTTCCGTTGACCCGCCTGGAGTTCGATCTGCTGCTGTACCTGAGCGAGCGCCCCGCGCAGGTGCTCCCGCGGGACACCCTGCTGGCCGACGTGTGGGGCTTCGACCAGCCGGTCAACAGCAGGACGGTGGACGTCCACGTCAAACGGCTGCGCGACAAGCTGGGCGTCGGCGGAACCTGGATCGCCACGGTCCGCGGCGTCGGCTACCGCTTCGACGGCGAGGACGTGGTCATCGAGCCCGCTCCCGCGACGACCGGGTTCTGAGGCGTTGGCGAGGTGTTCAGCACAGGTAGGCCTGGACGAGGTCGATGAGGTTGTCCTCGAGGGTCCGGGCCTCGCGCCGTTCGATCCGGGCCCAGGCCGCGGCCTGGGCGTTACAGTCCGGGTCGGTGTCGGCGACGGCGGCGTAGACGCGGGCGCACCACCGGTGGTGGGCCACCCACGCCAGTATCCCCTCGTCGCTTCCCGGGCGGCGCGCTTCGAGCATGGCGTGCGCCTCCGCGAGCGTTCTGACCACGTGCTGCTCCCCTTCCTCCACACGAGCAGGCACGACGTGCCTGGCGGCGGGCTTCCCGTCGGGTCTCCCGGGCGCGGCAGAACACGCAGTAGGTGCGGTGTCCGTCCACCGCGTCCTGCCAGCGCACCGTCCAGTAGCCCAGCACCGGGCCGACAGTTCCCCCGACCGTCACACCCAGGACGATGACGAGGACGGCTTCGGTGCTCACGGCGCTGGATCATGGACGCGGGTGGGGGCCGCACTTTCACAGCCGGTACAGCAGCGGCCAAATCACCCGTTCGGGGCGATTCCCAACCGCAGCGCGAACCGCCGGAGGTCTCCGCCGGCGGTGCGGCCGGAGGTGAGCAGGTCCACGACCGCCTCCCGCACCCAGACGTTGCACCGAACCTGTTGCGGCGCCAGCTCCTCGGCACGCAACAACGCACGCACACCCTCGTCCCGCGTACGGCGTTCGGTCAGCAGGCCACGGCCGTAGTCCATCCAGAATGCCGCCTGCCGGGACGGAGTGATCGTCTCGGGACGCACCTGCTCCGCCACCTCCGCCACCTGCGCCCCCCACCCGAGTTCGACGCCGATGCACACCCGCCAGATCCCGACGTTCGTCCGCCCGAAGTTCATCAACCCCGCCGGCCAGAGCGAGGTCATGACGCTGAGCTGGTCCGCCATCGCCTCCGCCTCGCCGAGGTGAGTCTGAGCCAGATCGGCATCTCCCTGGGCCGCCGACGCGAGCGCCGCCGTCAGATGGCACATGCCGCGAGTCTCGGGGCGCTCGAGGGGCGCCTGCTCGGCAGCCGCCACAGCCAACTCGTACTGACGCGAGCGGCTGGTGTCGGAGAGAAGTTTCGCCCGGCCCCATGCCGCGACCGCGGTCCACACCGGATCGTCCAACCGCTCGGCCACGCGCCGGATCCGATCGGCCGCCAACGCCGGGAGGCCGGGGAAACCCAATCGGGTGGCGATGTTCCCCGCGCCGAAGTAGGCACTGATCAAGGGCACCAGCGCTTCCCGCTCCGTGCGGGGATCCGCGGCCGCCACCAGCAGCTCGCGGATCAACCCCGGCAGCAAATCGACCTGCGCCGCGAAGTCGGACACCGCACGAAGAGCCGTCAACGTACGCACGTCGTCGAGCACCTCGGCCCACGGACGCACGGGCGCGTCCGGAACCTCACCAATCCACCAGCCGCTCAACACATCCGAAAGAGTGACCACCGCGTCCCGCGACCCGGCGAAGATCTCGTCGAACGGGTCATAGGGCCGACCAATCAACTCCGCCGGATGAACGCGCAACGCCCGGGCGAGCGACTCCAGCACCGAACGCTTCGTCACCGCCCGTTCCCCGCGTTCGATCATCGACAGGTACGACACCGACACGCCAGCCAACCCGGCGGTCGCGGTCACGCTCATCCCCCGCCAGGTACGAACCTCCCGCACCCGACGGCCAATACGCACATATCCGGTATCCACCGACAACCCCCATCGCCGACCGACGTGTCCCCGACGCTACCCGCGCGGGGCCTCGACCGTCCCCCGACGGGCGGAGATCTACCCCGCCGCGGGTTAGCCGGAACCGGACCGGGTAGGCGGTGTCGGAGGAGGAATCCGAGCACCACAGGAGGACGCCATGCCCCAACCCGACCCGGACCGCGCCGCCGGCCCGCTGGGCACCAGGGCCACGAGCCGCGACGACATTCCGACCGACGAGCCGGCCGGGAGCGAGCTCATCGTGCGCAGCGCCGCGTTCAGCGACCACACGCTGATCCCGGACCGGTACTCCTACGAGGGCGAGAACGTCTCGCCGCCGCTGGAGTGGAGCGAACCGCCGGACGGCACGGCCGAGCTCGTCCTGCTCTGCGAGGACCGGGACGCCCCCACCGGCACGTTCGTGCACTGGGTGGTCACCGGCATCCGGCCGGACACGACCGGCGCCGAGGAAGGCTCACTCCCGGCCGGCGCCAGCGCGGCCCGCAACGGGTTCGGCAAGCCCGGCTGGGGCGGCCCCCGCCCACCGGTCGGCGACGAACCGCACCGGTACTTCTTCCGGCTGCATGCCGTGGACCAGCCGGTGTCCGTCGGTGACCAGCCCACGGCCGAACAGGTGCGTGCCGCGCTCGAGGGGCACACCCTCGCCACCGGCACCCTGGTCGGCACCTTCGGCCGCTGAGCGCGGTCGCCTGCCGCGGAGGTGAGACAGATGGTCGCCACCCGGCCCGAACTACTCCGGGAAGCCCTGTCCTCGGCCGACTTCCCGGCCGACAAGGACACGCTCGTGCGGTACGCCGAGCAGGCCGGCGCCGACGAGGACACGATCCGCGCCATTCGCGCGATCCCGCCGGTGTCCTACGCGAACCTCGCCGAGGTCACGCAGTCCGTCACGTTCGAGGGCGACCAGTCCCCGGCCGAACGGGCCGCGCGCCAGCGCGCCAACGTCCCACCGGGCCTCGCCGAGGCGGAGCGGGACGTGCCGCCGCACCCGATCGCCGAGGAGAAGCGGCGCTGAGCCGCACCGGCCACGGCCCGGCCGCGGCACTGACCCGAGGAGGAAACCGTGAACCTGACCGCACTGCGGGAGACGCTCGACCACCAGGGACCGTTCGCGTCGGTCCACCTGGACGCGAGCCACGACACCGAGGACGCCGCCAAGCAGGCCGAGCTGCGCTGGCGGGCCGTTCGCGAGGAGCTCGCCGGGCGGCACACCCCGGAGTCGACGCTCGGCGCCCTCGAGGGTGCTCTCGACCGGCCGCCACCGGTTGGCCGGGCCGGACGCCTGCTCGTCGCTGCCGGCGACACGGTCCTGGTCGACGAGTACCTGCCCAGCCCGCCGCCGACGCCGATGGTGCGCGTCTCCGAGCTTCCCTACCTGCTGCCGCTCGCCGACTGGGGCCACCGCGGCGTGCCGCATGTCGTGGTCTCCGCGGACCGGACCGGCGCCGACCTGCTGGCCGTGGACCGCGACGGGACCGAGCACGCCGAGGACGTCGCCGGCCAGGAGTTCCCGGTCCACAAGGTCAGGGGCGGCGGGATGGCACACCACAACATCCAGAGCAACGCCGAGGAGAACGCTCGACGGAACATCGTCGAGGCGGCCGAGGAGGCCACCCGCCTCGTCCAGCGCATCGAAGCCGAGCTGCTCGTGCTGGTCGGCGACCCCGAGTCGCGCAGCCAGCTGCGCGAGGCGCTGCCGGACAAGCTCCGGCGTACCGTCACCGTCGCCGAGATCGAGCACAACCGGACCAGCGACCCCGACCACGACACCGTGGACCAGGACGTGGCGAACCTGATCGCGCAGCGTCGGCGCGCCGAGCGCGACGAGGTCCTCGATCGGTTCGGCGAGGCCGGCGGGCACGGGCTCGCCGTGCAGGGGCTGCGGGACACCACCGCGGCACTGCGCGAGGGCAAGGTGGACGTCCTGCTGGTCGACGCCCGCACGATCGGCGACGCGACAGTGCTGGTGGGAAGCGAACCGAACATGGTCGCCGTCGACCGCGAGGACCTGCACCGGGTCGGTGTCTCCGAGCGGATCGCCGCCCGCGCCGACGAGGCGCTGCCCGCGGCCGCGCTCGCGGTGGGCGCGCGGGTGGTCGCGGCGACCGGGGACGAGCCGCGTCTCGACCTGGCCGGCGGCGTCGGCGCCCTCCTCCGCTACACCTGATCCCGACCGCTCGCGGAACACTACGACGGTGCGACCAGCACGAGCCCGATCGACGCCGACAGTCCTCTTAGGAGGCACCGCGCGGCACCTCGGTTCGGCCCGTGGACTGCTCGGAGCAGGTCGACGTCATGCTCGGGCACACCAGCGCCCGAATGCAGGCCTGCCCGGGCAGGCTCCCCCAAACGCCGCGCCGACCACGGGCCGTGAATGCATCGTGATTCAGATCACACACATTTCCCGGGCGATTCGGTACGTGGCCGTGCTGGTCGCCGCTCTGTTCAGTGTTGGGGCGGACAGGGGGGAAACGTCCTCATGGTCACTGGTGCCGACTTCGCCACGGGGCGACATCGCTCGCCGACGGTGGGAGTCGAGATCAAGAATGCTCTGCTGCGCAGCGGGATCGAGCGGATTCTCGGGGGAATGGGAATCATCCCGAGAATCCGCTGTCTGACCGACCCCGGTCGAGGGGACGACCGGGACCGGGTGCTCATCGTCCTGCTGAGTGAGGTCGACGAGGACCGGGCGGTGCGGGTACGCGCCGCGCAGGAGGCTGGAGCGAAGGTGTTGTTCCTGCTCTCCGGGGACGGCGACGTCGCCGAGCTCTCCCGGGTCGGGCGGCTGGGCACGCCGGGCACCGGCTTCCTGGCGATCGACAACCTCGACGAGCACGCGCTCCTCGACACCGTCGCACGGATGGAGCAGGACGAGGTGGCCATCCCGGGCGAGCTGGCCAGCGGCCTGCTCTCGCTGGCCGGGCGACGGGAAGCCGCGCCGCCGCGGCCCCGGCTGACCCCGCGCGAGACCGAGGCCCTCGCCCTCATGGTGGAAGGGCTGAGCAACAAGCAGATGGCGCGTCGGCTCGGTATCTCCGAGCACGGGGCCAAGCGGCTCGTCGCCAACATCCTCGCCAAGCTCGACTGCGGCAACCGGACGCTTGCCGTGGCCAGGGCTCTGCGCGAGGGGCTGCACCACAAGCAGCACTAGCCGAACAGGCACAACGGGGGGAAGCAGATGGTTGGCAACGGCGGATCACCCGCGCGCGGAGCGCTGGCAGGCGACGGCGACACCGACCTGCCCGACGACCCGTTCCTGGTCACCGACGACATGCGCGGCCGCACCGGCGAGCTCGCGGCGCTGCGGGAGCGGGTCAGGTCGGGCCCGAGCCGGGCGGCGACCGAGGCGCAGCACGCCCGCGGCAAGCTCACGGTCTGGGAGCGACTCGACGAGCTGCTCGACCCCGGCTCGTTCGTGGAGCTGGAGGGCCTGCGCCGGCACCGGGCGACGGGGTTCGGCATCGAGCACCGCCGACCGCCCGGCGACGGCGTCGTCACCGGTTGGGGCACTGTGGACGGTCGGAAGGTCTTCGTCTACGCCCACGACTTCCGGGTGTTCGGCGGCTCCCTCGGGGAGGCGCACGCCCAGAAGATCCACCGGGTGATGGACCTCGCCGAGGCGGCCGGCGTGCCGCTGGTCGGGCTGAACGACGGCGCCGGCGCACGCATCCAGGAGGGCGTCACCGGTCTCGCCGGCTTCGGCGGCATCTTCCGGCGCATCGTGCGCTCCTCCGGCGTCATCCCGCAGATCAGCGTGATCCTCGGCCCCTGCGCGGGGGGCGCCGCCTACTCGCCGGCGCTCGGCGACTTCGTGTTCATCGTCCGCCGGACCGGGCAGATGTTCGTGACCGGGCCGGACGTGGTCAAGGCGGTCACAGCCGAGGACGTCACCCACGAGAGCCTCGGCGGCGCCGACGTCCACGCGCGACAGTCGGGTGTCGCCGCCTTCGCCTACGACGACGAGGTCACCTGCCTACGGGAGGTGCGCCACCTGCTCTCCCTGCTGCCGGCCAACAACCGGGAGCTGCCGCCGCGGCTACCCACCGCGGACCCGGCCGACCGGCCCTGCCCCGTCCTGCTCGACCTGGTCCCGGCCGAGCAGTCCCGGCCCTACGACATGCGCGCGGTGTTGGCCGAGCTGGTCGACGACGGCGACCTGTTCGACTACCACCAGCACTGGGCGACCAACGTGGTCTGTGCCTTCGCCCGACTGGGCGGTCAGGTCGTCGGGCTGGTGGCGAACAACCCCATGGTGCTCGCCGGCGTGCTGGACGTCGACGCCTCGCAGAAGGCGGCGCGGTTCGTGCACACCTGCGACGCGTTCAACATCCCGCTGGTCACGCTGGTCGACGTGCCCGGGTTCCTGCCGGGTACCGCGCAGGAGCACGGCGGCATCATCCGGCACGGGGCGAAGTTGCTCTACGCCTACTGCGCGGCGACCGTGCCGAGGGTGCAGGTGATCCTGCGCAAGGCCTACGGCGGGGCCTACATCGTCATGGACTCCCGGTCCATCGGCGCCGACCTGTCCTTCGCCTGGCCCAGCAACGAGATCGCCGTGATGGGCGCCGAGGGCGCGGCGAACGTCATCTTCCGCAAGGAGATCGCCGCGGCGGACGACCCCGACGCGGTGTTCCGCGCGCGGGTCGCCGAGTACCGGGACACGTTGATGAGCCCGTACCACGCGGCCGAACGGGGCCTCGTCGACGACGTCATCGACCCGCGGGACACCCGCCGGGTCCTGGTCGAGGCCCTCGACGTGCTGCGGGACAAGCACGTGCCGGCCGAGCACCGCAAACACGGGAACCCGCCGTTCTGATGGACATCCGCATCGTGCGGGGAGCACCCGACGACCACGATCTCGCCGCTCTGCTCATCGCCCTGCTCGCGCTCACCCCGACCGCTCGGGCACCCGAGCCCGCCCCGCGCCCAGGCTGGACGACCCGGGCCGTGCCCTACGCCTCGCCCCGCTCGTGGCGGGGACGGCCCGGTGGCGCGGGACCGCGGTGGGAGCCGAGCCCTCGACCAGGACAGGAAGCCCACGGATGACCCACACGACCTCCGCCGCCACGCCCACGGCAACGCCGACGCTGCCCAGGACCACCGTCGTCCTCCTCGCCGCGGCGGTCGGCTCGGTGATCGCGAACCTCTACTACGCCCAACCGCTCGAGCACACGCTCGCCCGCGCGTTCGAGGTCTCCGACCGCGCCCTCGGCCTCGCCATGACGCTCATCCTCGTCGGCTACGCCGTCGGCCTGGCCACCCTGGTCCCGCTCGGGGACCTGCTCGAACGGCGTCGGTTGATGGTGCCGATGCTGGCGGTCAACGTCGCCGGGCTGGTCGCGATGGCCACCGCGACCGGGTACGCCGTGTTCGTCGTCGCCGCGGCCCTGGTCGGCGTGACCGCCGTCGCGGTCCAGGTCATGGTGCCGTTCGCGGCCGAGCTGGCGCCGCCGGAGCGGCGGGGCCGCGTCATCGGGACGGTGATGAGCGGGTTGCTCGTCGGCGTGCTGCTCTCCCGCACCGTGGCCGGGCTGGTCTCCGGTGCGGCCGGCTGGCGGGCGGTGTTCTGGTTCGCCGCGGCGCTGACCGCCCTGGTGACCGTTCTGCTGTGGTGGCGCCTGCCGGTCGTGCAGCCCCGCGTGCGCATGCGCTACCCCGCCCTGCTCGGCTCGGTCCTCGCGCTGGTGCGGGAGGAACCGGTCCTGCGGCGCCGGATGCTCTACGGCGGCCTGTGCTTCGCCTCCTTCAACGCGTTCTGGACCGCGTCGGCGTTCATGCTGGCCGGCGCGCCCTACCGGTGGACCACCACCGCGATCGGGCTCTTCGCCCTGGTCGGCGTGGCCGGAGCGCTCGGCGCACGCCTCGCCGGGCGCCTGGTGGACCGGGGCCACGCGTCCCGGGCCATGCCGGTCTTCCTGCTGGCCACCGCGTTGTCCTTCGGCCTGATCGCGCTCGGGCAGCACTGGCTCGCCGCGCTGGTCGTCGGCGTCGTGGTCATGGACCTGGCCAGCCAGGCCGTGCACATCAGCAACCAGAACGTCGTCTACGCGCTGCGACCGCAGGCCCGCAGCCGGATCAACACGGCGTACATGACCTCGTACTTCGTCGCGGGCTCGGTCGGCAGTGGACTGTCGGCCGTGGTCTACCCGGTGTTCGGCTGGACGGGGGTCGGCGTCCTCGGCTTCGCCCTGCCGGCGCTCGCCGCGCTCACCTGGTTCGCCCGCGACAGCAAGGGTTCACACACAGCACACCAAGGGGGACAACGATGACGGACCTGGCAACGAGCGTCCGGCCCACCGAGCAGGACGTCGACCGGCGGATGCGCGCGGGACGGGCGGTGCGGCGCGAGGCGGCCCACCGGGACTACCCGGAGACCCCGCCCGCCCACCCGACCAACGGCGAGGAGCGGGACTACCCGTACCTGGCGAGCTACTCCAAGGGCCTGCCGCACAACGACCTCGGCGAGGTCGACCGCGCCGCCTACCACGCGCTGCTGCGTGCCGTGCGCACCGGCCGACCGCGCGACTTCGAGGAGATCCCGCTCGCGCGTCCGGACGCGCGCAAGCTGCTCGGCCCGCAGGGCGGCCTCGCCCTCGACCTCATGGGCCCGGACTCGCACACGTTGGTCGTGCCGCCGGCGCCACGCATGGACGGCCCCCAAGCGGCGGCCGAGATGGCCGAGCTGTACTGGATGGCGTTACTCCGCGAGGTGAGGTTCACCGAGTTCGAGACCTCGCCGCTGGCCGCCGCGGCCGCCGCCGACCTGTCCACCTACTCCGGCTACCAGGGGCCGAAGGAGGGCGGGACGGTCACCCCGCGCACCCTGTTCCGCGGGGACACCCCCGCTGACCGGGTCGGCCCGTTCGTCTCCCAGTTCCTGCTACAGCCCGTGCAGTACGGGTGCTCGAGGATCGAGCAGCGGATCGACACCGTCGAGCCGGGCGTGGACTACGGGACAACCTTCGACGAGTGGCTGGCCATCCAGCGCGGCGCCCCCCGCCAGACGCGGCGGGACTTCGTCAACACCAGGTACATTCAGACCCCGCGCGACCTCGGCCACTACACCCACTTCGACGTGCTGTACCAGCCGTACCTGTACGCCGCGCTCATCCTGCTCGGCAGGCCCGACCACCCGGTGGGCGTGCAGGACCCCGGCAATCCCTACCTCCGGTCGGCCAACCAGGTCGGCTTCCCCACCTTCGGCACGCCGCACCTGATCACCGCGCTGGCGGAGGTGTCGCTGCGGGCGATCAAGCACACCGAGTTCCAGCAGTTCTTCGTGCACCGCAGGCTGCGCCCGGAGGCGTTCGGCGGTCGCGTCGAGGTCCAGCTTGCCCGGGATCCGCACCGCTATGACGAGATCATCCACCGCGACATCCTCGAGTCGGAGGCGGTGGACCGGACCAGGACCCGCTACGGCACGGCGCTGCTGCCCCAGGGCTTTCCCGAGGGTTCCCCGATGAGCCCGGCGTACCAGAGTGGACACTCCACTGTCGCCGGCGCCTGCGTCACCGTGCTCAAGGCCTGGTTCGACGAGCGGGCGGCGATCCTCGACCCGGTCGTGCCGAGCGCCGACGGCACCAGGCTCGTCCCCTACACCGGCTCGGACGCCGACCGGATGACCGTCGGCGGCGAGCTGAACAAGCTGGCCGCGAACATCGGCGCCGGTCGCGCCACGGCCGGCGTGCACTACCGGACCGACAACACCGAGGCCTACGAGCTCGGCGAGACCATCGCGATCCGGATGCTGCGCCAGCAGAAGCCGACCTTTCTCGAGGACGGCGGCTTCACCCTGACCCGGTTCGACGGCACCACCGTCACGATCTGAGGAGTACCGATGCCACGACCGACACCGGGGCGACGCCCCCTGGGCAGGCAGGGGCTGATGGTCTCGTCGATGGGCCTGGGCTGCATGGGGATGTCGTTCGGGTACGGGAAGGTCGACGAACGACAGGCGGTGGCGACGATCGACCGCGCGCTGGAGCTCGGCGTCACCTTCCTCGACACCTCCGACCACTATGGACCAAGGACGAACGAGGAGCTGCTTGGCCGGGCACTGGCCGGCCGGCGCGACGAGGTCCAGCTGGCCACGAAGTTCGGCTCCTACTCCCCCGACGCGCCGCCACGGGTGCCCGACGGGCGGCCAGAACACGTTCGGCGGGCGATCGACGCCTCGCTCTGGCGGCTCGGCGTCGACCACGTCGACCTGTACTACCAGCACCGGGTCGACCCGCAGGTGCCGATCGAGGACACCGTGGGCGCGATGGCCGAGCTGGTGACGGCGGGCAAGGTCCGGTACCTCGGGCTCAGCGAGGCGTCGGCGAGGACGATCCGCCGGGCCAACGCGGTCCACCCCATCTCCGCCGTGCAGAGCGAGTACTCGCTCTGGAGCCGGGACGTCGAGGCCGAGGTGCTCCCGGTCCTGGCCGAGCTGGGCATCGGGTTCGTGCCCTACAGCCCGCTCGGGCGCGGGTTCCTGACCGGAGCCATCGCCTCGCCCGAGGACCTCGCGCCGCAGGACTTCCGGCGCGTCGCACCTCGGTTCGCCCAGGAGAACTTCGCCCGCAACGCCGCGCTGGTGGAGCGGGTCAAGCTCGTCGCGGCGAGCCGGGGCATCACCGCGGCACAGGTGGCGCTCGCCTGGGTCGCGGCGTCGGTCCCCGGTGCGGTGGCGATCCCGGGAACGACCAAGCCGGAGCGGGTCGCGGAGAACGTGGCCGCGTTGGAGATCGAGCTCACCGAGGACGACCTCCGCGGCCTCGATGAGGCGTTCCCGCCCGGGGCGGCGCAGGGCGAGCGCTACCCGCCACCCATGATGGCCCTCCTCAACGGCTGAGCGCCGCACGAGAACAGGCCCCACGCCCGCCGGCGTGGGGCCTGGACGTGCTTCCCTTGTAATCCACTGTAGACAGACGGAGTGGCCGGACGGCTATACCAGGAACGGCACCCTGAAAGGGCATTGTCCGCCCTTGTCCGGGGGCCTACGTTTCTGTCCCGGGGGCGGGGACGATTCCGACTGCCCGAAATCAACCAGGGGGATGTTTCTCGTGAGTCATGTGTTTTTGGACCGTCTGCGCGGCTTCGGTGATGCGGAGGCCGTCGTGTTCAACGGACTGTCGCACAGCTATGCCGAGCTCCTCGTCGAGGTCGACGTCTGGCGGCACCACTTCGCCGCCAACGGCGTGCGACCGGGTCGGGTGGTCGTGCTCGCGGGACCGTCGTCGCCGTACACCTGCGCGGGGCTACTCGCGCTGGTCGACCTCGGGGCGATCGTCGTGCCGCTGACCGACCTGCCACCGGCCAAACGCGCCGAGTTCCACGAGGTCGCCGAGGTCGAGGTCGTCGTCACGGTCGACGGGCACGGGAACCGGCGGTTCGAGCACACCGGACGCCGCGCCGGGCACGAGCTGTACCGCTCGCTGCGGGAGGCCGGCCGGCCGGGCCTGGTCCTGTTCAGCTCGGGAACCTCGGGGCGGAGCAAGGCCGCCGTGCTCGACTTCGCCAGGGTTCTCGCCAGATACGGACCGCCCACGCGGCCGCAGCGCATCCTGTCCTTTCTCAACCTCGACCACATCGGCGGGATCAACACCCTTCTTCACACGCTCAGCCAGGGCGGTGCGGTGGTCACCGTGGACAGCCGCACGCCCGACGGGGTGCTCGCCGCGGTCGCCGAGCACCGGGTCGAGGTGCTGCCCACCACGCCGACGTTCCTCAACATGGTGTTGATCTCCGGCGCGCTCGACCGGCACGCGACCGACTCGCTGCGGCTGGTCACCTACGGCACCGAGCCCATGCCGCCGCTGACTCTCCAGCGGCTGGTCGCGGTCCTGCCCGGCGTCCGGTTCAAGCAGACCTACGGGCTGTCCGAACTGGGCATCCTGCCAACCCGGTCGCGCAGCGACGGCGAGCTGTGGGTCAAGCTGGGCGGCGCCGGGTTCGAGCACAAGATCGTGGACAACGTGCTCTGGATCCGCTCGGACATGGCGATGCTCGGCTACCTCAACGCGCCGGCGCCGTTCGACGAGGACGGGTTCTTCAACACCCAGGACGTCGTGGAGACCGACGGTGAGTACGTGCGGATCCTCGGGCGGCGCAGCGAGATCATCAACGTCGGCGGTGAGAAGGTCTACCCCGCGGAGGTCGAGAACGTCCTGCTGGAGATCCCGAACGTGGCCGAGGCGACGGTGTCCGGCCGGCGGAGCCCGGTGACCGGGATGGTGGTCATGGCGACGCTGCGGCTGGTGGAGCCGGAGGACGGTCGGGCGGTCTCCCGACGCGTCCGCGCGCACTGCCGGCGGCGGCTGGAGGCGTTCAAGATCCCCGCGCTGGTCGAGGTGTCGGCCGCGGACCAGCACTCCGACCGGTTCAAGAAGATCCGGGGCGCGGCATGACCGCGACCAGCGTCGTCGAGAACGTCGAGCGGGTCGCGGTCGTGAGCGGGGGCAGCCGCGGCCTCGGCCGGGTGCTGGTGGAACGCCTGCTCGCCGACGGCTGGCGGGTCGCGACGTTCAGCCGCACCTCGAACTCGTTCCTGGAGCGGGTCGCGGCCCGTGCCGGGGACGCCTTCCTGTGGCAGGCGGCCGACCTGTGCGAGCCGCGGAGCCTGCGCGCGTTCGTCACCGCGGTCACCCGCCGGTTCGGGCGGGTCGACCTGCTCGTCAACAACGCCGGCGTCCTGCACACCGAGCTGCTGCTGACGACCTCGGCCGAGCGGATCGACTCCCTGGTGTCGGCGAACCTTGTCGCGCCGATCACGCTCGCCCAGGCCTGCGCCAGGGCCATGAGCCGCCACGGCGGCGGCGGCACGATCGTCAACGTCTCGTCGATCAACGCGCTGCGCGGGCACCGCGGCGTGTCGGTGTACTCGGCGGCGAAGGCGGGCCTGGACGGCTTCAGCCGCAGCCTCGCCCGCGAGCTCGGCACGCTCAACATCCGCGTCAACTCGGTCGTGCCCGGGTTCTTCGCCACCGACATGACCGACGGGGTCACCGAGGAGAACCGGGAACGCATCCAACGCCGCACGCCGCTCGGTCGGCTCGCGGACATCAACGAGGTCGCGGACGCGACGCTGTTCCTGTGCTCGCCGTCCGCGTCGTTCATCACCGGCCAGACAGTCGTCGTCGACGGAGGAATCACATGCTGACCAGTACGGAGATCCGGTCCATCGTGTTCGAGGAGATCGAGGGCCTGCTGCTCGAGGAGGGCGAGGAGCCCGTGTCGCTGAGCGGGCGGGAGTCCATGTCGGAGCTGGCGCTCAACTCGCTCTCGCTCGCCCGGCTGGTCATCCAGCTCGAGGCGGCGGTCGGGGTGGACCCGTTCACCGACGGGAGCGGGGCGATCTCGGACCTGCGCTCGGTGGGCGACCTGGTCGCCGCGTACGAGAACGCCGCGATGCCGGAAGGGGACCGACCGTGACCGAGCTGAGGTGCGAGTCGATCGACGACTACCTCGGGCCCGCCGAGGGCCGGTTCTTCGGCTCCGGGTACCGGCGGGCCAGGCACGAGGTCGGCGAGGTCGTGGTGGGAGCCGACTCCGGCACGCGTTCCACTGTGGACGTCCACTACCCCGCGAACTGGTCGCGCAAGGGCGACGAGGCCGACCTGCGGCCACACCTGAGCACCGTGGACATGCTGGTGCTGGGCGTGCAGCTGAGCGAGGCCCACCTGGCTCACGGCCTGGGGCTCAGCCCCGCGCAGCGCGCCCGGAGCTGGGTGCGCACGGTGACGCTGCGGGCGGGCACCACCCCGCAGGAGGACCTCACCGGATTGGGCGGCACCGCGATGCCGCGCGGGACGCGGGCGGTGTCCGACACCGAGTCCGTCACCACCTACGACTGCGCCGTCGGCGCGATGCGGGCCCGCTGCGAGCTCCAGCACCCGGCCGGGACCGGTGCCCACCGCGGTTCGCGGTTCGACTCGCTCGACGACGCGCTCGGCCCGGCCGACACCCGCTACTACGGCGCCGGCCTGGCCACCCGAACCCACCGCATCACCGACGTCCAGGTCGACCTCGCCCGCCTGCGCGCACGAGCCGACCTGCGGCTCGACCCGGTCGTGGTCAACGGGGGCGTCGACGGGGCGTACCAGCCCGGCGTGTCGCTCGTGGACGCGTTCGTGGCCGACCTCCAGCTGGCCCAGGTGATGATGTACGAGCTGGACAGCGTCCGCCGGCAGGACAGCAACACCCTGTGGATGCTGCGAACCACCCTGGAGGCCACCGACCCCCACCGTCCCTGCGCGGGCCCGGTCGAGTGCCGCGCGGCGATCACCGGCAAGCGCCTGCTGCCGCTGCGCGGGGGGACGTGGCGCACCGTCGACATCGAGGGCGAGTGCGGCGGGGTGTCGCTGCGTGCCGCGTTCGCCCATGAGCTGCCCGCCCACCTGCGTGCCGAGGAGGCATCCTGATGAAGCTCGCGATCTCCGGAACGTACTCGTCCGGCAAGACCCGAACCGTCATGGCGCTCTCGCACCTGACCGGCATTCCCCGCACCCTGGCCAAGGCGATCCGCGAGATCATGCCGGAGGCCGTGCCCGGCAAGAAGCTGGCGGAGGTGACACCCGCAGAGTTCCTGCAGCTCATGATGCGCCGTCACGTGGGCCGCGCGGTGGCCGAGAGCCAGCTGGGCGACCACTTCCTCTCCGACGGATCGTCGCTGCAGGAGTGGCTCTACGGCGCCGCCCGCGTCCTGCACGGCATGGACCCGAACTCGACCACGGCCGCCGCCGCTCCCCCCGACGAGGAGATGCTGTTCTTCGAGAAGGTGGTCGCCCATTTCGGCTTCGCCTTCAAACAACACGTGGCCCAGACCTACGACGCCTTCGTCCACCTGCGACACGAACTCCCCATCGCCGACGACGGCCACCGCCCGATGAACCACCACTTCCGCACCACGATCGACGAGATGCTGCTGAGCACCCTGGAGGAGTTGCGGATCCCGGTACACGTGGTGAGCGGCTCCTTCCCCGACCGGCTGAGGAGGATCGTCGGCCTGTTCGACCTGCCCACCGTGATGACCATCGACGAGGCGGTCGCCCTCGCCAGCGCCGACTACGCCCAACTCGACCTCCGCCTGGAGACCGAACGGGCCCGGGCGGTCAGCCGCTGAGCACCAGTGTGGGAAGTACCCATGCTCACGTAACGTAGAACGACCTCCTCTCCTCACCTTCGGAGGACCGATGACGCGAGCATGGGTGCTTCGATCTCTGCGCGATGACCGTTATGAGGATCTGGCACTCAAGCGGGGATTGGTCGCGATCGGGTGGGCCGATGTGGGGAACTTGACGGGATCGCCCGACCTGGCTCAGATTCTGGACGCCGTTCGAGCGAAGTACCAGTTCGTTGAACGCGAATCGGTTGCGAGCTACGCCCGCCAACTGTTCGACTTCCGGTCGACCATGACTCCGGGTGACCTGGTCCTGCTGCTGCGCCGATCGAGCCCGGATGTCGCCGCCGGCCACGTCAATGGCGACTACCAGTACTCTCGCCAGCTACCCGGGGGGTATCGACACATCAGGCCGGTGCGATGGGCAGTCCACGACATTCCACGTTCGCTGATCGAGCTGGAGCTCCGGTCGGTGCCATCGTTGTTGATGGTGCATCAGCTGGATGCGGACGTGGACCTGACCCGAATCGACGAGCTGGTCACGAAGAACATCCGTCTACCGGCGACGAACGCGGCCACGGTACCGGAGGACGCGGGAGAGCTGACTCCGATCGCACACCTTCGCGCGAACCTCAGCTACGCCCGGAGCCTGGCAACGGCGGGCAACACCCTGGGCACGCTCAAGCCGCAGTCCTTCGATGTTAACGACGTGTTCCGGGCGGCATGGGTACAGGCCGTCGCCGGGCTGGACCACTGGGTGCGCCAGGAGCTCCGCGCACGGCTGCGCGCTCTGGCGGAACAGGTAGGCGGCCGCAAACCCAGGCGGTTCGCCGAGCTGGAGATCTCCCTCGACCAGGTGCAACGAGTACTACGCGACGAGATGTCGTTCGCCGACGCGGTGGACGAGTACGTCACGAAAGCTCGTGGGCATCTCGCCTACCAACAGCCTGACAGGATCCGGGACGCGTTCAGTCTGGTCACCGATACCGCCAACTTCTGGAACAGGGTGGCGACGGTGCTCCGGGAGCGAACCGACGAGGACAAGCCCGCGGATGGGAAAGAGGTTCAGGCGCGCCTGGCCGACATCGTCCACCGGCGCAACAAGATCGCCCACGAGTACGACGAGGTGCCGAACGAGCCCGGCCGGAAACGGGACATCGACGGCGCGGCGGTCATGCGGGTCATCGACTGGATCGACCAGCTTTGCGGCGCGATCCTGGTGGTGGTCGACCAAGACAGGACCGGTCGCGACTTACCATGACGAATCACGGATCGCGTTGTGGTCCACTCGCACGCCCACCGTGCCCTCCACGATGTTCCGCGTCACGTCGGCGACGCGGTCCTTGCTGCGAACCACGACACCCAACTGCCTGGCCAATGCCACCAGATCGTCCTTCTTGAGTTTCAGGCCCGTCACGTACCGCTCCGCCTCCTGTCGATCCTCGATCGCGGCCAGGCGGTCTCGCACGGCGTCGAGGCTCGCCGCGGGAACCTGCACCTTCGCCCCCGGTGGCAGGAACGCTAACTTCGCCCTGCCGTCCACGAGCTGGTCCAGCTGGTCCCTCGTCAGCCCCCGGAACGTGTCATGCAGAATCTTGAGGGCGGTGCGGGAGAAGTCATAGTTGTCCATGCGACCTACTTCTTTCTCATGTGCGCGCTGCGAAGAACCTCGTCGGCCAACTGGTGGAACTCTCCGGCGATCTCGTCCGGAACGTTGTGCGCGACGGCCAGCGGCACACCCGAGCTGCTGGCGTCACCGTAGCGCCCCGGGTTGTCCCGAACCGTGGTCGCGAACACCGGCACGCGGAGTTGGTCCCGTACGTAGGTCACGAACTTTTCGTGGTTCTGGGTCAACTCACCGCGGTAGAGCCGGACCATGGTGAACACAACGCCCAGCACCGACGGCCGGACCGCCCCGGCCGCACCTCCGGAATTCGCGCTGTGCTCGTTGTACTCGTCGACCAGGGTGCGCACGTTCTTGAAAAGGTACTCGGTACCGAGGGTCGAGAGGTCATCGGCGCGAGAGGGAACCAGGATGTAGTCGCTCGCGATGATCGCCGCCTTGGTGACGATGTTGACGTTCGGCGGACAGTCGATCAGCGTCAGGTCGTAGTGGGAGAACGCGTCCTCGCTGAGACCTCCCGAAACAAGGCGATGGATCTCGAGCCAGCGCTCCTCCGAGCCCGCATGGTCCCCGCCGACGAGGCGGGTCACCAACTGGAGGTCGACGTTGATCAGCCCGAGGTGGGAGGCGATAAGGTCGAGCTTGCCCTGGGTGCCTGCCAGACGGGTCCTGATCTGCGGCGGAGTGAGGACCAGGTCGGAGAGGTTGGTATCCCCCTGGCCGTTCACGAACTCGTCGAACCATCGCTTGATGGTCCGGCTCCTGGCGAGATCGTGCTGCCAGACCTGCGGCCGGAAGAACGAGAAAGTCAGGCTGGACTGCGGGTCGAGGTCCATCAGCAGCACCCGGTATCCGCGAGACGCCAGCATGGCACCGAGGTTGGCCGTGAGGGTCGTCTTACCGACACCGCCCTTGTAGTTGATGACGGAGACGACCTTCACTCCGCTCTCCCCCAGACATACTCAGAGAGCAAGATCCGATTACAGATCGTAGCGATTCAAGCCTGATGCTCGCAATACCCGCTCCTCGCCGCGGTCAGCGGGTGGATCTCCGTTCGGGGGTCGGTCCCTGCTCGGACCAGCTCCCCGCGGCCCATGCCGGGTACCCGCTGGGTGGACGGCGTCGGCCCGGTCGCCGACCGCCCGACCCGGCGCGACCTGGCGTGGCGCAGCATCGAAAGCAACGAGGTCGGCATCGACGAGTTCGTCCGCTGGGCGCACAAGGCCGGCGCCGAGGTCATGTACGCGGTGAACCTGGGCACGCGCGGTGTCGCCGAGGCGCTCGACGGTCCTGAGAACCGAGGTCGACTCCCCCACCCAGCCCACGGCCCGCTACGGCGAGGACCCGGTAGTGGACGCGGTGGCCACCCACTCCCCCTCCTCCGGGGAGGTCGTCCTGTTCGTGGTGAACCGTCACCGCCAACACCCAGGACCAGCCCGACCCGCGTCGTGCCCCGACCCCACCGCCCCACCCTCGGCGAGGGCGCCGTGCGCTGCACCCTCCCCCCGAACTCCTGGACCGCGGTCCGGCTGAGCCGCCCGGCGTAGCACTCGGTAACGTGGTCCGGGTCACAGCGATCGGGAAGGCGATGAGTTCGCGGGGCCGGAGTGGTCTGTATCGGCATGAGTGCGGTGGAGGTCCAGGAGCGCGTGCAGGTCGCCATCGACCGGATGGTGCGCGACGGCGCCGAGGTCGGGATCCAGGTGGCCGTGGTGCACGACGGTGACCTGGTCGTCGACGCGGTGAGTGGCGTTCGGCAGGCCGGGCAGGACGTTCCCGTCACCTCCGAGACGTTGTTCTACGCGGCCTCCACCGCCAAGGGGGTGGCCGCCGCCGTGGCGCACGTGCTGGTCGACCGGGGCGAGCTCGACTACGACCTGCCGGTCCGCGACGTCTGGCCCGAGTTCGGCGCGCACGGCAAACAGGACGTGACCGTTCGCCACCTGCTGCTGCACACCGCCGGTGTCCCCGCCCCGCCGTACGACACGACGGTCGAGGACCTGTGCGACTGGGAGCACATGTGCCACGTGCTGGCGGAGACCGAACCGTGGTGGCGGCCCGGCACCCGGTTCGGCTACCACGCGCAGACCTTCGGCTTCCTCCTCGGCGAGATCGTGCGCCGGGCCACCGGCCACTCGCTGTCCTGGTGGCTGCGCGCGGCGGTCACCGGCCCCCTCGGCGTCGAGGACGAGGTGCACTTCGGCGTCCCCGAAGCCCTGCTGGACCGCGTCGCGCGCCAACACGGCTCGACGCCGCCGCCCCCCTCGCCCGGCTCACCGGCCGACCGGGCGATCCCTCCCGCGATCCGGCCGGGCGCCGACCTCGCCAACCGCCGCGACCTGCTCACCGCCGACATCATCTCGGCCGGAACCATGACCGCCCGCGGCGTGGCCCGCCTCTACGCCGCCCTGCTCGGCCACGTGGCCGGCGTCCACCTCGTCTCGCCGTCGCGGCTGCGGAGCATGGCCGCCCTCACCTACGAGGGGCCGGACGAGGTGATGGGTGTCCCCACCAGCTGGGCGTTCGGGTTCAGCCCCTACCGCCCGGACGGGGTCCCGGCACGGCCGGGGTCGACCTTCGGCATGGTGGGCTCCAACGGTTCGGCCGCCTACGCCGACATCGACTCCGGTGTCGCCGTGGCGGTGATGCGCAACAACTTCACCCTCGACCTGACGGCGACCACCGAGGTCGACCGTATCCAGGCCAACCACCGGGAGTGACCATGGATGACCCAGTGACCAGGCTCGACCAGCGCTTCAGCGAGGCCGACACCCAGGCCACCAGCTGGGCGCAGACCCGGCAGGTGCTCGAAGCCGCCCAGCTGAGCTGGATCTCGACCGTCCGCGCCGACGGACGTCCGCACGTCACGCCGCTGGTCGCGGTGTGGCTCGACGGAACGCTGTACTTCACCACCGGACCGACCGAGCAGAAGGCGGTCAACCTCACCACGAACCCCAACGTCGTGCTGACGACCGGCCGCGACACCTGGGACCACGGGCTCGACGTGATGGTCGAGGGCCAGGCGCGCCGCGTCACCGACCGGCCGACCCTCGACCGGCTCGCCGCCGCCTGGCGGACCAAATGGGACGGTCGCTGGCAGTACGAGACAACAGACGAGGGCTTCCACCACGACGGCGGCGCCTCGTGGGTCTTCGCGGTCGAGCCGGCGAAGGTCCTCGCCTTCGGCAAGGGCACCTTCACCCACACCTGCCACCATCCGCAGGACTAGACCTCGGTCGACCGTCCGAAGCGGACCACGCCGGGACGGGGCATCATGGACGCCATGGGTCGGAGCACGCGGTCGGGCGCCGCGCTGGGCAGGTGGGTCGAGCCGGAGGAGGTGTACGCGCGCGGCCGCGCGCTGCGTGCGGAGGTGGGCTTCACCGACCACCGGGCGATGTCGCTGGCGCCGGACCGCCCGTCAGTGGCGGAGTTCATGCGCGCGAGCAACGCCGGCCGCCTCGAGGAGCTGATCCCGCTGCGGGTGGGGCGCATGCTGGCCTCCCCCTTCTCGTTCTTCCGGGGGGCGGCCGGCCTGATGGCCGGCGACCTCGCCGCCGGCGTCCACACCGGTGTCACCGTCCAGCTCTGCGGCGACGCGCACGCGGCGAACTTCGGTCTGTACGGCACCCCCGAAGGCCAGATCGTCATGGACATCAACGACTTCGACGAGACGGTGCCCGGCCCGTGGGAGTGGGACCTCAAGCGCCTGACGGCGTCGCTGGTGCTCGCCGGCCGCACGGGCGGGGTGTCGGACAAGGGCTGTCGGGACGCCGCCGAGGACACCGTGCGCGCCTACCGGGAGGCGCTGCGACGCCTGGCCGCGATGCCGTTCATGGAGTCCTGGACCGCGCTGGGGGACGAGTCGGTGCTGTCGAAGGTGAAGGCCGACGATCTCGTCAAGGACTTCGCCAAGGCGGCGGAGAAATCCCGCAGGAACACCAGCGCCCGGTTCGCCGCCAGGTGGACCGCGTACGACGGTGATCGCTGGCGGTTCATCACCGATCCGCCCACGCTCACCGCGGTGTCGGACGAGACCGCGCAGGCGGTGTTCGCCGCCATGCCCTCCTATGTAGACACCCTGCGCGAGTCGCGGCGCAACCTCGTACTGCGCTACAGCCTGTCGGACGTGGCCGCCCGGGTGGTCGGCACCGGCAGCGTGGGCCTGCGCAACTATCTGGTCCTGTTGCACGGCAACGGTGACGAGGCGCTGGTGCTGCAGGTCAAGGAGGCCCGCCGGTCGGCACTGGCGCCGTTCCTCGACCTGGCCCCGGTGCGGCACGAGGGCGAGCGGATCGTGCACGGCGCCCGGCTCGTCCAGGCCGAGACGGACATCCTGCTCGGCTGGACCACCGTCGAGGGCCGGCCCTACATCGTGCGCCAGTTCCGCAACCGCAAGGGTGACATCGACACCACCGCACTCAAACGCGACGACCTGGACGACTACGGCCGGCTCGCCGGCGCCCTGCTGGCCCGGGCCCACACCCGCTCGGTGGATCCGCGGCTGCTCGCGGGGTACCTCGACGACAAGGACGGTGACGAGCTGGACGAGGCGTTCACGAGGTACGCCTTCGACTACGCCGACCGGACCGAGGCCGACCACGCCGAACTGCAGGCCCTCGTGACCAAGGGCACCCTCCCCGCCCTGGTCGAGAACGACCGCTGACCGGTCTCGCACCGAGCCCGCCGCTTCACGAAGCCCATCGACTGGGACTGCGCGGACGCTCCCTAGCGGCGGTTCGCGGGGCCCGGGCCGAACAGGTTCGCGACGTCGCGGGCGCGGCTGGTGCGGAGGCGGATCTCGATGCGGCCGGACCGCGACGGGTGGAAGGCACCGGCGTCGACGACGATGCGGAGGAGGTCGGCCTCGGCGGTGACCTCGATCGCGGCCCGCAGGGGATGGTCGAAGGGAACGTCGACCTGCTTGGTGTCACCCGCCCAGACCAGCAGGCGGCGGCCGGTGACCGCGACCGTGCCGAGGACGGGCACGGTGCGGCGCCGGTGGTGGACGCCGGGGGCGCGGTAGCTCCGGTAGGTGACCTCGCCCGGCAGCCGCTCGGCGAGGACCAACGTGCCTTCCGCGGCGAGCGCCGCGCGCAGCGGCTCGGGCAGCGCGGCGGTCTCGAGGAAGGGCGGGTGCGGCGGGGGCAGGTCGGCGAACAGCGACCGGACCTGCTCCCGCGTCGCGGCGGCGGTCGCGCGGGCGGTGCGCTCCTCGTACTCCACGGTGGTGAGGCGGCCCGCCGAGAAGTGGCTGCCCAGCGCCGCCACCGTGGCCTCGCGTTCCTCGAAGCCGATCCGCAGGTCGTCAGCCACGGCACGCCTCGGCGCGCAGTTCGGCGAAGGCCGCGGCGAGGGCCGGGCCCTGGTAGTGGGCGTTGAGGCCGCTGGGGTTGGGCAGCACCCACAGCCGCGCGCCGGCCAGGCGCTCCGGCTGGGCGCCGATCGCGGCCTTGGGGCGGGCGAAGGCGGTGCGGTACGCCGTGATGCCGACGACCGCGACGAAGCGGGGCCCGTGGGTCGCCACGAGCTCGGTGAGGATGCGGCCGCCTTCCTCCAGCTCGTCGCGGGTCAGCTCGTCGGCGCGGGCGGTGGCGCGGGCGACGAGGTTGGTCACGCCCAGGCCCAGCTCGAGCAGGCTCTCCTGCTCGGAGGGGTGGAACTGGCGCGGGGTGAAGCCCGAACGGTGCAGGGCCGGCCAGAACCGGTTGCCGGGCCGGGCGAAGTGGTGACCGGTCGCCGCCGAGTACAGGCCGGGGTTGATGCCGCAGAACAGCACGTCGAGGCCCGGCGCGACCACGTCCGGGATGGTGCGCGTGCGGGCCCAGGAGAGATCGCTCACCGCGGCTCCAGCTGGCGGTCGTGCACCCGGCCGAGCAGCAGCTGGGCCGCCACCGCACCGCACAGGCACAGGAACATGTCCCACTGGGTGTCCCACACGTCGCCCTGGGTACCGAGGAAGTCCTCCGCCCCGGCACCCAGCGCCAGCGCGGCACCCCACTCGACCAGCTCGAACCCGACGCTGACCGTCAGGCACACGGTCACGGTCAGGAAGAACGTCATCCCGCCGCGCCGCAGCGGCGTCAGCCGCAGCAGCAGCTCGCGCACCAGGACCGCCGGGACGAACCCCTGGACGACGTGCGCGAACCGGTCGTAGTTGTTGCGCTGGGTCCCGAACATGTCCTGGAACCACTCACCGAGGGGTGTCAGCGCGTAGGTGTGCCGCCCGCCGTAGCAGAGCACCAGCGCGTGCGCCACGAGCAGCCAGCACACCAGCCTGCTCAGCGGGAAGCGCAAGCGCCGCCGGGCGAGCAGCACCAGCGGTAAGCCGACGACGACCCACACCACCTCCATCGCCCATGTGCCGGTGCTCCGCGCGCCGATCCCCGACCACACCAGGGCCGCCACGACGATTGCGACCAGCACGATGCCCTCACGGCGCCCCACGGTGACCACCGAGATCACTCTGCCCGAACCCGCCCCGAGCCGCACGACAACCTCTTCCGACGTGCGCACCTGGTGCCCGCTCGTTGTCCGGCGCCGGCCGCGCTGGCTACGGTTTCGCCGTGGAGGGTTTCGCGGTGGAGCCGACGATATCGCGCAGTACCGACATCGCCGCCGACGCGGCGACCGTCTGGGCGATGGTGACCGACCTGCCCCGGATGGGCGAGCTCAGCCCGGAGAACGTGGGCGGCCGGTGGCTCGACGGCGCGACGGGGCCCGCGGTCGGCGCGCGCTTCCGTGGGACCAACCGCAACGGGGCGAGGGAATGGTGGACGAGGGTCACCGTCGTCGCCTGCGAGCCGGCCCGCCGGTTCACCTTCGACGTCCGCACCCCGTTCGGCGTGCGCGTGTCCCGCTGGTCCTACGAGGTCACACCGACCGAAACTGGCTGCCGGCTCACCGAGCACTGGTTCCGGGTCGGCAACTGGGTCGTCCGCCGGTTCCTGGGTCCGCGGGTGACCGGCCGCCGGGACCGGCCCGGGTTCAACGCCCGCTCGATCGAACACACCCTCGCTGCGGTGAAATCCAGGGCGGAGGCCGGCCGGATTTCGTAGAATGGGTTCGATGTACGCGGAGGAACGACAGCAGGTCATTCTCGAACGGGCGCGCGCCCAGGGACGGGTGGACGTCACGGCGCTGGCCGACGAGTTCACCGTGACCACGGAGACCATCCGGCGCGACCTGACGATCCTCGAGCGCCACGGCGTCCTGCGCCGGGTGCACGGCGGCGCGATCCCGGTCGAGCGGCTCGGCTTCGAACCGACCCTCTCCACCCGCGAAGCCGCCATGACCGCGGAGAAGACACGCATCGCCAAGGCCGCCCTGGCCGAGCTGCCGAACGAGGGCAGCGTCCTGCTCGACGCCGGCAGCACGACGGCCCGCCTCGCCGACCACCTTCCCTCCGACCGCGAGCTCACGGTCGTCACCCACTCCGTGAACATCGCACTGAGCCTGTCCACCCGGCCCAACCTGACGATCATGCTGGTCGGGGGCAGGCTCCGCAGCCGGACGCTCGCCACCGTCGACGCCTGGGCACTCCAGGCCCTCCGGGACACCTACGTCGACGTGGCCTTCATCGCCACCAACGGCGTCTCCACCGAACGCGGCCTCACCACCCCCGACTCGGCCGAGGCCATGATCAAGCGTGCGGCGGTCAGCAGCAGCCGCCGCGTCATCCTCCTCGCCGACCACACCAAGATCGGCAACGACCACTTCACCCGGTTCGCCGACCTCAAGGACATCGACACGTTCATCACCGACAACGGCGCCGACCCGAAGACGCTGGAGGAGGTCGCCGCCGCCGGTCCGCGCGTGGTGCTCGCCTAGCGTCGCATCCTCGGATCGTGCGAGGGGTCGGGGTACATGGGCGGGCAGCCGTGCTCGACGGCCTCGGGGCGCAGCTCGTAGTGCCAGTCCTCGTTGCGGTAGACCTGGCACAGCCCGTACGCGGCGCCGTGCGCGGACAGCCACGACCTGGCCTCGAACCGTCCAATGTCGACCGCCTCACCTGCGACGTGGGCGGAGGTGTCGGGGGACGCCACCCACCGGGCGGCTTCCTCGGCCGAGCCGAGACTCTCGACCGCCTCGCGGAGTAGTTGCCTCTGGTACTCGGGCGACCGCCAGCCGCTGTTGACGAAGAACTCGACCCCGTCGTCCGCGGCGTCGGTGGCCGCCCGGCGCAGGGCGGCGAGCAGATCGGGATCGAGGTTGGCCACGGCCGGCGCCTCGTCGTCGAACACGGTCAGGGGCTCGGGAACGGCACCGTGTGCCGGGCCGAGGGCGTGCCGGACGACCGAAGAGGACGGTGGGGCGACAGGGGCCGTCGTGCGTGCTGGTTCGCTGTAGGACACGCCACCAGTCAAGGCAATCCGGTGTCGCCGCCACGTATGAGGTGTTCGATATGCCCACGATAAGCGGCGGTTCGTAGCATCGGGGCCATGCGTGTGTTGGTCGTCGAGGACGAGCTCTACCTGGCCGAAGCCATCCGCGATGGCCTGCGCCTGGAGGCGATCGCCGCCGACGTCGCAGGAGACGGCGACACCGCGCTGGAAATGTTGAGCGTCAACAGCTACGACATCGCCGTCCTCGACCGTGACATCCCGGGCCCCTCGGGCGACGAGATCGCCAGACGCATCGTCGCCTCCGGTAGCGGCATGCCGATCCTCATGCTCACCGCGGCCGACCGGCTCGACGACAAGACCACCGGGTTCGGGCTCGGTGCCGACGACTACCTCACCAAGCCCTTCGAGCTCAAGGAGCTGGTGCTCCGGCTCAGAGCGCTCGACCGCAGGCGCGGCCACAACCGGCCACCGGTGCGGGAGATCGCCGGCCTGCGGCTGGACCCGTTCCGCCGCGAGGTGTACCGCGACGGGCGTTATGTCGCGCTCACCCGCAAGCAGTTCGCCGTGCTCGAGGTCCTCGTCGCCGCCGAGGGCGGGGTGGTCAGCGCCGAGGAGCTCCTGGAACGGGCGTGGGACGCCAACGCGGACCCGTTCACCAACGCCGCGCGCATCACGGTCTCGGCACTGCGCAAACGCCTCGGCGAACCCTGGGTCATCGCCACGGTGCCCGGTGTCGGCTACCGCATCGACACCGGGCACGAGGACGAGAGCCGTGGATAGGGAGCCCGGGTGGAGCGTTCGCATCAAGCTCACCCTCAGCTATGCCGGGTTCCTGATGGTCGCCGGCGCCGTGTTGCTCGCCGCCGTGTGGGTGTTCCTCCTGCGTTACGTCCCCGACCGCGCGCTCCTCATCGCCGCCGAC
>NZ_MSIE01000190.1 GCF_001921205.1 Actinophytocola xanthii
ACCGAGCCGCATAGAGGAGTCCTCCACGGTTCGGGGGGAAGCTCACCAGCACTCGGGCGGCGGTGTCGAGATCGCCGCAGAGTGCCGCGCAGTGCGCCCACTCGCCGCTGAACGTCGGGCCGAACACAGTTCGCCCGATCGGGCACCGCTCAGCTGCCCGAACCGCCCACTGAACTGCGTGGTCGATGTCTCCCTGTAGCCGCAACTCGAACGCGGCGTACACCTCCGCCAAGCCGATACCCATGCGCCAGCTGGTGTCGGCGATGGTCTCGTACACGCGGTCGGTGACGCGCCGCGCCGCCTCCGGGTGACCGCTGACGAGGAGGACGAGCCCGCGCGCCTGGAGAAATGGCCTCGACCTCGCCGGTGACCTTCGGCTCGACCGGCGGTGCCAGGCGCTCCTTACGCCTGATCACCGCCCCGACATCACCCTCACACTCGGCGTAGGCCTTCACGACATTCAGGATCGTCTGACCACTGACACCCGCCCGCTGCCCGATCTCTCGCCGCGGCGAGGGCCGACCGTGGTTCTCATCGAGCTCCAACAGGATCCGCGCCCGACGAACCTCCTGCGCTGGATGAGCCCCGGTCCGCACAACCCTGGTCAACCACTCACGATCATCAGCGCTCAGCGCCACCAACGGCAAACCCGACTTGTACACGACGAAGATCCAACCACACCATGATCAAAAATTAGCCGCGACGCTCTACTAGTGTCGTGAGTCGTTAATTCGTTCGCAGTATG
>NZ_MSIE01000191.1 GCF_001921205.1 Actinophytocola xanthii
TGGCGGGCGAGCTCGGCGGTCTCGGACGGGGTCTTGCCGACCTTCACCCCGGCCGCCTCCAGAGCTTCCTTCTTGGCCTGCGCCGTGCCCGAGGAACCGGACACGATCGCACCCGCATGCCCCATCGTCTTGCCCTCCGGCGCGGTGAACCCGGCCACATACCCCACCACCGGCTTGGACACGTGCTCGGCGATGTAGGCAGCCGCCCGCTCCTCGGCGTCCCCACCGATCTCACCGATCATCACGATCACCTCGGTCTGCGGATCCGCCTCGAACGCCGCCAACGCATCGATATGCGTCGTCCCGATGATCGGGTCACCCCCGATCCCCACCGCCGAGGAGAACCCGATATCCCGCAGCTCGTACATCAACTGATAGGTCAACGTCCCCGACTTCGACACCAACCCGATCGGCCCCGCCTCGGTGATGTCCGCCGGAATGATCCCCGCGTTCGACCGACCAGGACTGATCACCCCAGGACAGTTCGGCCCCACGATCCGCGTCTTGTTCCCCGTCTTGTTCTCCACAGCACACGCGTGCGCCCAGAACGCGGCCGTGTCGTGCACCGGGATGCCCTCGGTGATCACCACACACAACCCGATCCCGGCGTCCACCGCCTCCACCACCGCGGCCTTCGCGAACTTCGGCGGCACGAACACCACCGTCACGTCCGCGCCGGTCTGCTCCATGGCCTCACCCACGGAGTTGAACACCGGCAGCGTC
>NZ_MSIE01000192.1 GCF_001921205.1 Actinophytocola xanthii
GAGCCGCATAGAGGAGTCCTCCACGGTTCGGGGGGAAGCTCAGACCGGTGTACGCCTCCCGAAGCTGAGCGCGTGGTGTGCCGCCGTTCCCCGGCGGCGAGTGTGGGTTGTCACACTTGGGCGAGGTGGGTCGACAGTGGCTGTATGTACGGGTCACAGAGGCCACCGGTGTTGGACAGCCTGAGTGAGATCGAGCAGGCGACCGTGGATGCCGCGCGCTGCGGGGTGTGGGCTGGGCCCAACGTCGCGCTCGTCGGAAAGGATCTCTCGGTCACGGATGATCCAGGATTGCGTGTGCGGGCGGTGGTTATCCGGGAGTTGCTGATGGGGCGTCGGGGGGAGCTGGATCCGCATGGAGTACGCATTCAAGGTGTGCAAGTGGTCGGGCTGCTTGACCTGGACCATGTGGCGGCAATAGCTGGTCTGGTGCTGGATGAGTGTGTGTTAATGGACGGACTCACCTGTGAACATGCATCTATACGCGAGCTGATCCTCACCGGCTGCGTAGCACCAGCCCTGCATGCCACAGGGTTACGTACGGACGGTGACCTGCGCTTGCGGGGTGGCATCATGCGGGGAGCGCGTGAGGACGGGGTTGTGCGGTTGGTGGGTGCTCACGTCGGAGGTCAGCTTGATCTCGACCGCAGTGTGATCATCAATGATTCCGGTTCAGCCTTAGAGCGTGTTTGAGATCTTCATGGTGTGGTGAACTGGCGTGGCCC
>NZ_MSIE01000193.1 GCF_001921205.1 Actinophytocola xanthii
CGAACCGCACCGGCTCCCGCACCTGCCGAACCCAGTACTCCCGGTCAAAGTCTCCACCTGCCGTGGACACCACCGGAATCGACGGTTCCGAAAAGGTGATCCCCTCCATCGCCGCCCGGAACTCCGCCAGCATCGGCTCCATCAACCCCGAATGAAACGCATGGGAGGTCCGCAGCCGCGTCGTCTTCCCAAACCGCGCCGACACCGCCAGCACCGCGTCCTCGCCACCGGAGACCACCACCGACTCCGGACCATTCACCGCCGCGATCGACACCCCGTCGCCAAGCAGCGGTAGTACCTCGGCCTCCGACGCCCGGATCGCCACCATCGCCCCACCCGAAGGCAACGCCTGCATCAACCGAGCCCGCGCCGACACCACCCGACACGCATCCTCAAGCGACAACACCCCAGCAACATGAGCCGCCGCCAACTCACCCACCGAATGCCCCACCACAAAGTCCGGCCGCACCCCCCACGACCCCAACAACCGGAACAACGCCACCTCAACCGCGAACAACGCCGGCTGCGCCCACCCCGTCTCGTCCAACCCCGACGCGCTCCCCCACACCACCTCGGACAGCCCGTCGAACTCCGCCGCCACCTCGTCAAAGGCGTGCGCGAACACCGGGAACCGCCCACACAGCTCCCGACCCATCCCCACCCGCTGCGAACCCTGACCCGA
>NZ_MSIE01000194.1 GCF_001921205.1 Actinophytocola xanthii
ACCACGCGTTCGGTGTTCGAGCACCGGGCCGTGCTGGTCGACGGTGCGGAGGTGGCGCGTGGGGTGGCGGGGCCGGGTCGGACGGCGTTCGTGTTCTCGGGTCAGGGTGGCCAGCGGGTGGGGATGGGCCGTGAGCTGTATGAGCGGTTCCCGGTGTTCGCCGGTGCGTTCGATGAAGTGGCGGCGGAGTTCGAGGGTTTGCGTGAGGTGGTCTGGGGTTCGGACGGGCGGCTGGACGAGACGGGGTGGGCGCAGCCGGCGTTGTTCGCGGTCGAGGTGGCGTTGTTCCGGTTGCTCGAGTCCTGGGGAGTGCGTCCGGACTTCCTGGTCGGGCATTCGGTCGGCGAGCTGGCCGCGGCGCACGTCGCCGGGGTGTTGTCGCTTCCGGACGCGTGTCGGGTAGTCGGCGCGCGGGCTCGGTTGATGCAGGCGTTGCCCAGCGGTGGGGCGATGGTCGCGGTCCGGGGGTCGGAGGCCGAGGTGGTGGCGCACCTGGTGGACGGGGTGTCGATCGCGGCGGTGAACGGTCCGGAGTCGGTGGTGGTCTCCGGCACGGAGGAGGCCGTGCTCGCGGTCGCGGCGCGGTTCGAGAAGACCAGGCGACTGCGGACCTCGCACGCGTTTCATTCGGGGTTGATGGACCCGATGCTGGCGGAGTTC
>NZ_MSIE01000195.1 GCF_001921205.1 Actinophytocola xanthii
TCGACAACAACGCAAAGTAAAGACACCAGGATCACGCGACACTAGCTGACGCGAAGTGAGTACCAGCGATCTGCAACGACACGTAGCTCACCAGAGCGAACGAGGTCGGCCAGCGCAGCGTCGAGATTGTTCTGGTCGAGCTGTTCTTCGATTCCGTGACTGTGCGCGTTCTGCGCGACCCGCCACGGATCGAAAAGCACCGTCCCTTCGGGAGTGAAGTCGACATCTACCGTGATGCCATCACTGTCGGTGAACCGACATCCAAAATCATGAACCCGGTACCGCAGGTCTCCGGCAAGGTTTCCAACTCGAGGAAGCTCACCAGCGCTGACACGGGTCCACACCAACCAGAACGGATTATCCGAGCCTGTACGGGTTCACACGCCGATCAGGCCCCAATCTCCGCCCACGCCACCACCAATGGTCGACCTTCACTCGGAAGACAGTCGCACAAGTTGCCGCCCTCACCACAAGAACTCTGCTGTCACCACAACCGTCACGCTCTTCGTTTTAATTCAGTCACTCTCTACGATAGTCTGCGCGACGTCGATGACGTATCGCAGCAACGACGCTGGCACCTCGTTGATCTCCGGAGGAATACTTAGAACGTGTTTGAGATCTTGGTCGGCGTGGCTGGTTGATC
>NZ_MSIE01000196.1 GCF_001921205.1 Actinophytocola xanthii
CCAGGTTGCCGCCAGCGCCGAGGAGACCAGCGCCCAGGCCGGTGTGGTGGCCGCGGCCGCGGAGCAGGTGTCGCGGAGTGTGGAGACCGTGGCGACCGGTTCGGACGAGATGGGTGCCTCGATCAAGGAGATCGCCCAGAACGCGAACGAGGCGGCGTCGGTGGCCAGCCAGGCGGTGTCGGTGGCCGAGGTCACCAACGGCACGGTGGCGAAGCTGGGTGAGTCGTCGATGGAGATCGGGAACGTGGTCAAGGTGATCACCTCGATCGCCGAGCAGACCAACCTGCTGGCGTTGAACGCGACGATCGAGGCGGCTCGGGCCGGGGATGCGGGCAAGGGCTTCGCGGTGGTCGCGAACGAGGTCAAGGACCTCGCTCAGGAGACCGCGAAGGCGACCGAGGACATCTCGCGTCGGGTGGAGATGATCCAGTCCGACACCACCAACGCGGTCAGTGCGATCAGCGAGATCAGCACGATCATCAGCCGGATCAACGACTTCCAGCTGACCATCGCCTCGGCGGTGGAGGAGCAGACCGCGACGACCAACGAGATGAACCGCAGCGTCACCGAGGCCTCGACCGGTGTCTCGGAGATCGCCTCGAACATCGCCGGGGTGGCCGA
>NZ_MSIE01000197.1 GCF_001921205.1 Actinophytocola xanthii
TGGGTTCCTTCAGCGGCAGCTCGGTCGAGATCGGCCATGCGCAAGCGGAACACCTGCAGATCCGCACCGAAGTACTTGGAGGTCTCGCCGACCCACTGCATGCCGTTGTGCCGGACCGTGGCGGCCGCGCGGGCGTTACCGGCCTGGACGACAGCGAAGATCTCGTTGACGTCCTGGCTGAAAGCCCAGGTGGCGAGCGCGTGAGTGGTTTCGCTGGCGTAGCCGTTGCCCCACACGCCGGGATGCAGCTGCCACCCGATCTCGAGATCCTCGTCCCCGGGCGGCAGCGGCAGCAGGATGGCCCCGCCGATCACCCGGCCGTCGGACTTGCGCAGGATCGCCCACCGGCCCGCCGGTGCGGGCAACCCGGCGTCCTCGGCGATCCACTGCTGCAGCAGCAGTCGCATGGCCGCGAGGTTCGGTACCCGGTCCATGTTCGGGCTGAGCCAGCGAGCCACGTCACCATGTCCGTAGACGGCCAACGCGGCCTGGGCATCGCCGACCCGCCATGGTCGTAGCGTCAGTCGTTCCGTGGAGAGCTCCTCGGCGGCGGACAGGAACGTCGTGTGGGTGGTGCGCATGCGGATCCCTCGAAACATAGTGGAGTGCCCGGCAAAAA
>NZ_MSIE01000198.1 GCF_001921205.1 Actinophytocola xanthii
TCGGGGGTGGGGTCGTGGTGGGCCAACCCGCCGGTGCCGGTGTGGTCGGTGCCGTCGGGGAAGGCGGCCTGGAGGCTGGTGAGGGTGGCGCGGGCGACATCGTCGCGGATCGCGGTGATGTCGCGGGTGTCGGTGCCCATGCGGTCGGCGAGCTCGGTGGGGGTGGGGACACGGCCGTGGTCGGCGACGAAGCGGTCGCGTTCGGCTTCGACGCGGCGGACCTTGCCGCGCACGGAGCGGGAGGCCCAGTCCAGGCCGCGGAGCTCGTCGAGCAGGGCGCCGCGGATGCGCAGGGAGGCGAAGGCGGCGAAGGGGGTGCCACGGGAGGGGTCGAAGGCGCGGGCGGCGGCGACGAGGGCTTCGGAGCCGGCGGAGAAGAGGTCTTCGCGGCGGATGTGGGCGGGGACTCGGGCGAGGAGTTCGCGGACCACGTGGCCGACCAGCGGGAGGTGTGCGGTGACCAGCTCGTCGGCGCCGACCGGCTGGGGCTGGGTGGTGGTGGCCTGGGCCATGGTGGTTCCTCCCGCTGGGCGTTGCCGCTTCTCGGTGCGGCAATGACCAGCGTCGAACCCCACGGGTGCAGAACAGGTGCCTTCTCGGGTGCGGTTCCGTTGTGGAC
>NZ_MSIE01000199.1 GCF_001921205.1 Actinophytocola xanthii
TCGATGTTGCTGATCTTCTTGTGGCGGAGGCGGGTCATGTGGTCGTGGTTGGCGGGGTCGTAGGAGATGTTGCCTTTGCCGTCGGCTTTTTCGAGTCCGCCGATGCGGTGTTGGAGGCCGGGGGTGCCGGGGAGGGCCCAGTCGCGGGCGAGGGTTTCCGGGTCGCGGAGGTAGGGCCAGTGGGTGCCGTCGGGGTTGTTGGGGGTGGTGGCGAAGGTGGGGCGCAGGTCGGGCAGGTCCTCCACGTTCGGGATCAGCCAGGGCTCCGAGCCGTTGGCGATCGCGCCGTCGGACAGCAGCAGCACGGGGGTGCGGTAGGTGAGCGCGATCCGGGTGGCGTCCAACACCGCCGCGAAGCAGTCTCCGGGGGATTGGGGCGCGATCACGGGTACGGGGGATTCGCCGTTGCGTCCGTAGAGGGCTTGGAGCAGGTCGGCTTGTTCGGTTTTGGTGGGCAGGCCGGTGGAGGGTCCGCCGCGTTGGACGTCGATCACCAGCAGTGGTAGTTCGGCCATCACCGCCAACCCGATCGTCTCCGACTTCA